>JAFPTC010000145.1 GCA_017400455.1 Prevotella sp.
GAAATACCCTAATGATTTTCAACTTGTCAACGTTAGAACTTGACAACGGTTCGCAATTATTATTCTTTGCAGAATCTTGGATTGTTAATTCTGCAAAGGAGAAACACGAATTGGCTACAACAAAACAGAATTGGCTACAAATTGGCTACAATTTTGAAATGTATAAAAAAGAAAAATCCCGTAAGTCGTTGACCTACAGGACTCTTCCTAAGGCGCTTCAGGATGGGCTTGAACCAACGACCCCCTGATTAACAGTCAGGTGCTCTAACCAACTGAGCTACTGAAGCAGGTTTGCGACTCATTTCTGAATTGCGGGTGCAAAGGTACTACGTTTTTTTTGATTGTGCAAGTTTTTGAGAAACTTTTTTTCTTGTTTTTCGTAATTATTGTTAAACTCGGGCGAATGGCTGGCTTTTTAGCACTATTTGGAGTTTATTTTTAGGACTTTACTGGACATTGAGCCAAGATTCTGCGGTTAATTCCGAGGGGCAGCGATTGTATCGGGACTTTGCTGGGGGGACGGCAGGGCGCATCAGCTATTGAAAAAAGGTTCGGCAACCCGCAAAAAAAAGCCCAGCAGCCCGCATAAAAATGCCCCGCAGCCCGTAAAAAAGGCCCGGCGACCCGTAAAAAGAGCCTCAACGAAGAGGCAAAAAACATTTCCTGGTGGTTCGAATGGCTGGTTGATTATAGACTATAGACTCCATATTGCTGGTTCAGCCTAAATTCTCGCCTCCAAATTTTGTTTTTTCAGAAAAATGGCGTAACTTTGCAAAACTAACCATAAAAATAATGTAAAAGTCATGAAAGAGCAAGTTTTACAGGCCATGCGCGAGGCTGGCAAGCCTGTTTCCGCAGGCGACGTGACGAAGGCACTGGGTGCCGATCGCAAGGAAGTTGACAAGGCATTTGCAGAGTTGAAGAAAGAGGGTGCCATCGTGTCGCCCGTCCGCTGCAAGTGGGAACCCGCAAACTAAAATCACTGAAAAGAGGGGCCTGTGCTCCTCTTTTTTAGTTCATTCCACCATAACTACTGCTATTACTATCCAATGACTAAGCTAACAACACTCATCTTGGCCGTGATGGCATGCGCCATGCATCTCCACGCCGCCCATCCCTTGCTGGTGACCGAGTCGGCCAGCGAAGTCCATTTTCCCTTGGCAACGAGCACTGCTGCCGCAACGATATGTGTCGATGCCAATGACTATGCCGTGGTGGGCATAGCGTCCAAGATGCTGGCCGACGACGTAGAGCGGCTGACGGGATTGCGCCCCTCCCTTGCCCACAAGCTGACAAAAGGGCCCACCGTGGTGGCAGGCACACTTGGCCATAGCCGGCTGATTGACGCCCTGGTGAGGAGCTGCCACGTGAACGTTGACACCATCCGTGGCAAGTGGGAATCCTTCATCATAGCCACCGCAGCGCATCCCCGCCACCACCATCCGCTGCTACTCATCATTGGCAGCGACCGCCGGGGCACCGCCTTCGGGCTGACCACCCTGAGCGAGGCCATTGGCGTGTCGCCCTGGTACTGGTGGGCCGACGTCACGCCTCACCGCAAGCGCGCCCTCTACTTAGCGCCGACGCTCTACGTCCAGGGTGAGCCCTCGGTGCAGTATCGTGGCATCTTCATCAACGACGAACGCTTTGGCGGCTGGGCACGATGGGCCGAGCAGACCTACGACAAAGCCACGGGCAAGGTGGGGCCAAAGACCTACAAGCAGGTGTTCGAGCTGCTGCTCCGACTGCGCGCCAACTACCTCTGGCCCGCCATGCACCCCGGCACGCAGGCCTTCAATGCCGACCCTGAGAACGCCCGCCTGGCCGACGACTACGCCATTGTCATGGGATCGTCCCACTGCGAGCAGATGCTGCGCAACAACGAAGGCGAGTGGAAGGCCGTCGGCACCTATGGCGACTTCAACTACATCACCAACCGCCACACGATGCAGCAATACTGGGAGGAGCGCGTGAAGACCAACGGCCGGTATGAGAACACCTACACCCTGGGCCTGCGCGGCATCCACGACTACCCCATGGAGGGCGCCAACACCACGCAGGAGCGCGTGGCCCTGATGCAACGGGCCATTGACGACCAGCGCGACATGCTGCGCCGCCACATCAGCAAGCCCATCGACCAGATTCCCCAGGTGCTTTGCACCTACGAGGAGGTGCTCGACGCCTATCATAACGGCCTGAAGGTGCCCGACGACGTCACCCTGCTATGGAGCGACGACAAGCACGGCTACTGCCGCAACCTCTGCAACGACCAGGAGCAGCAGCGACGGGGCGGAGCCGGCATCTACTACCACCTGTCCTACCACGGCGACCCCGCCAGTTGGATATGGCTTAGTCCCCTGTCGCCAGCTTTCCTCAGCACCGAGCTTACCAAGGCCTACGTCCACGGAGCCCGCAAGATATGGGTCTTCAATGTGGGCGACATCAAGCCCGCCGAGAAGGAGCTATCGTTTGTCATGGACCTGGCCTGGAACATTGACCGGTGGAAGCCCTCCGTGGCCCATGATTATATTCGCCACTGGGCGGAGAAGACCTTCGGGCCGCAGCTGGCTCTGCCCATTGCCGACCTGCAGGCCCGCTACTACCGTTTGCAGGCTGGCGGCAAGGATGCCCACGTGTGGTTCGTGCCCTATACCGAGCAACAGGTGGACCGCCGCGTGCAGGAGGCCCGTTCCTTGGCTGCCGAGGTACAGCTGCTGGCCGAGCGCGTGCCCAGCCACCTGCAGAACGCCTTCTTCGAGCTGGTGGCCTACCCCATCCGTGGCGCCGCCATGCTGAACGAATATCAGTTGCTGGCTCGGCGCAGCATGGTGCTGGCCAGTCGTGGCGACAGCCTCGGTGCCATGGCCGACGCCCGTCGCGTGGAACGCATGTTCAACGAGCTGAACGGCTGGACGCGCCAATACGACGAGCTGATGGACGGCAAATGGCGACACTTCTTCAACTGGCAGCCCTACCACTGGTTCCGGTCGGAGAAGATCGACCCGCCCATAGCCTCGCCCGATGCCATTGCTGCCGCCCGGCTCATGCCCGGCCTGCAGTTCCTCTCCGTGAGCAAGGCCCTCTCGGCCGAAGGCGTTGACATCGAGAGCCCGGCCGATGCCGACGTGCCGCTCTGGATGGAGGCGCTCAGCCCCATACGCAACTTTTCAAAGGCACCCGCCGACAACGTCTTCTGCCACGTAGCCCTCTCATCCGCCTCCCCCACCCCTTCGTCCGCACCCCTCCAGGAATTCGACGCCTCAGCCACCCCTATTAATAATGTATGGCATGCGCCCAGCGTAGGCCCCATGTGGAGCCAGGTGGGCACGCTCCACCTGAAGCAGGGCAAGCAGCGCCTCAACGTGAGCCAGCTGAAGGCCGGCGCCCGCATCGACCGCATCTTCCTCGGCCTGTGGCCGCCGTTCGACAGCCAGCCCCGACTCGTCATTCCTGCATCGGCCTTCCACGACAGCCACGACAGCCGGGAGGGAACCGTCACTTGCGTCAATGGCCTGGGCTATTCCGACGGTGTGGTGGTGCAGCCGTTCAACACGCCGTCCTACGAGCCGTCCACTGCCCCCTATGTGGACTATGTGCTCGACCTGCAGCCCACCGACCGCTCCATCGAGCTTCGCACGCTGCCCACCCTGCACGTCTATGAGGGCCGCGATGCGCGCTACGCCATGCAGCTGGGCCATCACGAGCCGCAGGTGTTTTCCATCCACGCAGCCGACTTCACCGCTGAATGGCGGCTCAACGTGCTGCGGGGCTACTCGTCGCGCAGCATCAGCATACCCGCCAACAGCAGCGGCCGCCAACGGCTGAGGGTCTACCTGCTCGACCCCGGCATCGTGCTTCAGGAAATCATCATCCGCTAAGGACGCATGATTCTGCGGAAAAGACGGCAATAAGTCGCCTATTCTTTGTATCTTTGTAACACACGGAGGCTTCCCATGAAAATTTCTCACGCGAGATTTTTTCACGCGGAGGCCTCCCAGAAAAATTTCTCACGTGAGATTTTTTCACGGGAAGGCCTCCCAGAAAAAAATCTCGGCCTCCTGTGAAAAAAACTCGGCGCCGGATGAAAAAGAATCGCCCCCCGGATCCAGTGAGGAGCCGAGGGGCGATGGTTTCAAATGGATTGACGATGCAGACTACTTGACTACAATCTTTTTGCCGTTCTGGATGTAGAGGCCCTTGCGGACCTTCTCCACCTTCTGGCCGTTGAGGTTGTAGACGGTGGTCGTCTCAGGCTGCAGGGTCAGGCTCTCGATGCCCTCTGGCACCTGGTAGGTGAGCGTCACCTTCAGCACGGCAGCATCCTTCGTGCCGTTCTTGACGAAGGCATAGGTTGCGGTGTAGCTGGCAGGCTCGTTGGTGGTGCCTTCCATGCCGCCTACCTCGTAGAGCTGACCGGCTTCGCGGGCGAAGTCAGCCTTCACGTAGAAGCGGGCATCAGCGCCCCAGCCCTGCCAGTCGCCGGCAGCGTTGCGCCAGCCGTCGGTGGTGCCGAGCTTGTAGTTGTCGTCCAGCGAACCGTCGCTCTGCACGGCATAGATGGTGACATCGTCGAGCGACGAGGCTTCGACAGAAGCAAGCAGGGCGGGCACGTCAACATCGGCCGACATGCCTTCGTAGCAGCTGCCCGTGGTGGAGACAAAGGCCGAGGTGACCTCGTTCTTCACGGTGAGGTCGGAGAACTTCAGGTCGAGGACGGGCTTCTCGACGAAGGTGACGTTAATAGTGTAGCGCACACTCTTCTCGCCGTTGACCAGACGCCACTTCACGGTGTAGGTCTTGCCCACTTCATCAGCGCCGTTCATGTCGCAGATGGTGAACACGCCGTCGGGTATAGCCTGGAAGAACTTCACGTTGATCTTGGTATTGTCACCCCATGTGGTGGCCACACCTTCGCCGTCGAACCAGCCGTCGAACGGAGCATAGTCGCTGATGAGCTCGCCGTCAGGATTCTCAATGCGCAGCATGTCGGTGGTCAGTTCGTCCACGCCGAGGAACTTCTTGGCCTCGGTGAAGTCGGCCACGGCCTCGGTAACGCCATAGCCCATGCCGACGATGCGGTTCACGGCAATCTGCTCGTCGAAGACCTTCACGTCGTTGCCATAGTAGGTGAGCTGGAAGTTATCCCAGATGCACCAGAGCTCCTGGTTCACGTCGTTCTTGGCACCAAGGGTGATGGTTCCGTCGGTGACGCAGACCATGAGAGGCTCGATGGTGTAGAGACCATTGGTGAACGACACAGAGGCGTCAGCCATATTGTTTTCCGTACCGGCCATCTTGGGGAAGGTGGCCTTCTTGCCGTTGATGAAGAAGTAGGGCAGGTTGGCATTGTCGCTGCCGTCCTGACGATAGTAACCCTGGGCGGTCATGGCATAGACGCCGTTGGGCAGTCCGCTGATGGTCTGGCTGATCGAGAATTTGGCGTGGTAGCTCTCGGCGCAGTTGTTCTCGTTGTTACCGCCGGTGATGGCGAAGTTGGTACCACCGTTGGCAGTCTCCGACCAAGTCTCCCAAGAGCCGTTCTTGCGCTGGTCGTTACGGCCGAAGTTGGCATAGCGCACGGCAAAGGTGGCATTGACGGGATTCTCCTCGGTGGCAGCGGCCAGGGCGGCTATGCGCTCGTCGTAGGTCACCACGCGCCACTGGGCCGACTCGCCGGCCTCAGCCACAAGGACTGTCTCGTCGTTGTCGCCAACGCCGATGTACTGCGTTCCGTCGCTGATGGTATAGACACCCTCAGCCACAGGAGCCAGCGTCCAGCCATAAGCAGCACCGTCGACGAAGAGGTTGGTGCCCAGGAAGTGGCTGTCGCCACCATTGCTCACCTGCGAGTCGATGGTGTACTTGCCGTCGGCAGCAGTCACGATGAAGTCGAGGCCAGCCTCGTTCACGATGGAGCGAGTGCCCCAGCTATGACCAGCGGCGAGGAACTTGCCGGTAGCTACGTTCTGGAAATAATAGGTTCCGTCGGCCAGGGACTCGTCCTTGGCGTTGCCCATGTAGAACTTGGCAGCGTTGGCCACGGTCTTGTCAGCCTTGTTGATGAGCACAGCCACCACGGCCACCTTGTCGCGGTCGATGGCGTCGAGAAGCACCTGCTTCGTAGGCATCTTCAGCGTGTAGGTGTTGGTAACCACCTGTCCGTCGGCCACCTTGCCAGGAGCCGTAGCCTTGTTGCTGCGGTTGACCACCGACGTGGCCAGGCATACGTCGTTAAACACGGTGTAGTAGCTGGAACCGGCGTTGGTCAGGAAGGCCAGGTCCTCGGGCAGTCCGCCCTGGCCGTTGTAGTAGTTCTGCTGCTTCCAAGAGGAAGCCTCTCCGGTGAGGCCGTCGGCAATGAGCATGTACTCAATCTGGAAGTCGCCGCCGTCGGTGATGCCCTCGATGGTGGCCGTGGCCTCAATCTCGGTGAAGTCGGCGTTCCACTTGCCCTTCACGTCCAGTCCCACCATGGCAGGAAGAGACAGCTGCTCCTCGCAGAGGTCGATGATGTCGTCGGCTGCGCCATAATAGGGGTCTACAATGCCGTAGAAGCGGTTCACCTCGCAGCTGGGAGCACCACTGAAGGCAATGGTATAGTTAGAAGAGGGCAGGTACATGGGATCGTCGCTGTTATAGCCATGATAGCCAATGCCGACGAACTGGTCGCCGTACTTCTCGCGCATCTTCTCCATGCCCACGAGGCCACGCGGACACCAGCCACAGCCCGTGCCGGTGAACTCCTCGACCACGAAGCCGTGGTTCACAATCTTCGCCAGTGTGGTGATGCCCACACTGGCCGAAGCATCGGCACCAGCCTGGTTGGCCACGCCGTTGACCTTCGTAATCTTGATGGTGCGGGTAGAGTGGCCCGACTTGGCATCGCCAACGAGGCTGATGGTAGCATTTGCCATGCCGCCATAGCTGAGCGGGGCGTCCAGCACGATGTGCTTCTCCTCGCTGGTGGTTCCGCCATTGGTAACGGTGTAGTCGATGTCGGTCAGCTTGGCAGAGCCCAAGTTGGTGATTGACATCTGCAGCTGTCCTTCGGTGTTGGCACCGAGATAAGCATCAGGAGTGCCAGCAGGCGAAGCGGCCACCTCATAGGGGAAGTCGCCCTCGATGAGCGCCTGCAGGAACAGGCGGCCGTTCTGGGGGTACGCGCCCCACTCCGTCAAGTTTCTACTGGTCTTCAGGAACAACGCGTTGGGCATGCCCGAGCCAGAGACGGCAACGGGATATTGATCGCCTTCGGTTTCTACCTTAGTGATGCTGAACGTGATGCCCAGATAGACACCATCAGCACCGATGGTGAGGTTCTTCGAGAGGGCCACGTCGTTAGTGCCTTCTTCCAGCGTGCTCAATGACACCAGCTCCAGCGTGTTGTTCTGGTTGATGGCACCAGGAAGGGTCTTGGCCACCCAGACTTTCGCGTACTTGGCGTTCTTGGCAAGATTGGCAAAGCGGATGGCCTTGAGGGTCTTGCCACGCAGAGCGGCATTGGTGCCAGGAATGTAGATGGCACAGTTGTAAGTCTCGGCAACGCCCGTACCAATGCCGTTCACCTCGTCGCCTTCATCACCATAGCCCCACCACATCTGATTAGCGCCTGCCTCAATGGCATTGGCAGCTGCCAGCGCTTTGCGGGGAGCATTGCTCTTCTTCAGGGTTTGCGCCTGAAGTCCCATGATTCCTGCCATGACAAGAATCATCATGATCAATGTTCTTTTCATACTGCTTTTAGTGTTTTGTATTAGTTAAATAATTTCTTCACGGTCTTTCCGTTGGCCAGGCGCACGATGTTCAGGCCTTTCTTGGGGCCGGGGATGCGCTCGCCGCACAGATTGTAATACTCCACGGGGGTGTTGTCGGCCTTGAGGCTGCCCACGCTGGATGACTGGGCGCTGTAGACCAGGCGGACGGTCACTTTCGGACCGTAGCCCACGATTTCGTCGCCAGCCGACTCGATGGTGCGGCCAAAGGCGGTGCGGCTGTTGATGTTGAACAGCTGGATTTGCAGCGTGGCGGTCCATTCGGCGTATTTGCCCTTAGCGGGCATCCACTCGGTCTGGATGTCTACGTGGTAGCCTTCGTCGCTATCGTCGACGATGCTTTTCGATGAATAGCCCGTCTCGGATAAGTACATGCAGTTGCCGAATGCGCACGTCTGCCAGTCGCCTACCTTTCCGTACTCGTCGTATTCCACGGGCTTCTCGTCGATATTCTCGTACATGCCCACGGCCACCTTTCCTTCCTTCACCTTCTTTACTTTCAGGGGCACCACCATCTGGCCTTCCTCGTTGATGCCTTGGACGGTGATGACCGCTCCGTCGGCAACGACGTTGCCCTGCAAGTCGGTGAACTGGAAGGTTTGGTCAACCTCCTGCGCCCCGGCCGTGGTGGCCAGGGCAAGCAACGCTGCAAAAAGCGTAAAAATTTTCTTCATAAGCAATATTTTTTAGTTCATTATTAGTCTTTCTTAGGCAAGGCCAGCGGCTTGCTCACGGCCTGCTCCACGCCCTGATCGTTGTAGACGAAAGCCACAACTGACAGGTTCTCAGCCTTCCATGCGGGCGAGAGGGTGGCGGTGTAGTGCAGCTCTTGCTGAGCGGCCAGCCCGCTGACGCTCACATCCTCGCCCCACTCGCCATTCACGGCTGCGCGGAGCACGTGGTTGTGGACGTAGTTGGCCAGATGCACGCCCATGCTGTCTTGCTGGGCCACGATATGATCCTCAGTGAGCCACACCTGCAGCTTGCCGCTGACGGCGGCTTCCTCGCGGGTGCAGATGACCTTCACGCTGATGTCGGCAGTGTTGTCACTCTTCTGCTCAGCCTTCACGCGAATGTCGAGCGAGGTGTCCAGCGTCAGCATATACTGCAAGGCGTCCGTCCAGACGGTCTTATCCATCACCACGCCCAAGCCACCGTCGGTTCGGCTGATGAGGCCGGCAGGCTTGAACTTCACGTTCCAATGGCGGTAGTAGGTATTGCCCAGCTGCGTGCCCAGTCCCTCAGGCTCCATGATGCCCTGGGCATCGGAATGAATGGCCACGGGCACTACGCGAGCGCCATAAACCTGCTGGAAGTCGTGGATGAGCTTCGAGGCCTCTGGACAGTTGGGACATTTCTGCCCCGTGTGGTCTTCGATGAGCACGCTGCGTGGCACCACCTTGACGGGAGCATCGTAGGCGCTGTCCGTAGGCTCGGGTTTGTCGTCCGGGGTGACGGCCGGCTCCACGTAGATGAGCCGTTCGTCCTCGGCGATGTTGGAGCAGGAGGAGAGCAGCGCTGCGCTAAATGATAAAGCACAAATGATAAATGATAAATATCGTCGCATAATTCTCAAGTATCAAACCTCAAAAGTTATAGTTGTAGCTGAGCGTGAATCCCTTCTGGGCGGGAATGACGCGGCAGACGCCACCCGAGCAGTTGATGCCCTCGCGGGTGCGGCCGTAGCCCGCCTGCAGGCGATGGGCGCCCACGTTGTAGGTCACCAGGGCCTGATAGTAGTGATAGTGGGTGTTCTTCTCGCCGGGTCGCTGCTCAGGATTGTTGTCGCCCACGTTCCACATGTCGCTCAGGGTGAACATCCAGTGCGGGGCCAGCGACAGCTCGGCCAGGGCAAAGAGCCAGTCGCCCTCGTCGTCGTCGGTCTTCAGATACTGGGCCTCTACGCGCAGCGCGGTCTTGGGCGAGAACTGATACTTGCCGTCGGCCACGAAAATGTCGCTGTGCACCATGCCGCCGTGCTGCTGAATCTGCGCCTGGTTGTAGAGCTGGTTCATATACATCAGGTTCAGGCGGAAATCCTTCGTGATGCGGCGCGAGAGTTGAATGTTCAGGTCCTGATAGTAGGTCTGCCCGCCCCATTTGAAGAAGCTCGACGTGTAGCCATCGGTGCCGGCCAGAGCCATCTGTCCGCCAATGGTGTTGCCGGTGAAGCCGTTCTCAAACTGGCGGTCGATGCTGCGCACGTAGCTGTAGTTCAGCTTCACGTTCATGCCGTAGCGGCCGCCAAGGAGCGTCTTGCGCTTGAAGTTATAGCCCAGCTCGGCCTGATAGGCCCATTCGCCGTCGGCCAGCTGCGTGGCGTATGGATAGAGGGCGGCCAGGGCATAGGTCTGGTCGAGGGTGAAGGCCGGCAGATGGTTGATGGCCGAGGCACTGTGAGTGCTGTTCTCGCGCCGGCGGCTGGTGGAGGCCATGTTTTCCGAGCGCTTGGCCTGCAGGAGCACGCTGAGGCCCTTGCGCGAATAGCTGGTGGAGATCATGGCTGCCGAGCCTGGCTTGTAGATATAGCCGTTGACATATTGCGGGTCATCGGTCTTGCGGGCATATTCGGCCAGCAGGCTCCAGTCCTTGATGGCCAGGTTGACGCGGGCATCCCAGGCGTTGACATACTCAGGCAGGTTCAGCTTGTGGGTAAGGTCGGCCATGATGTCCTCCTTCTCCTCGTGCTTGTTCACCCACGAGGCGCCCAGCGAGAGGCGCACGCCCTGTTCCTGCCATGTGGGCATCCACTCGTCGAGGCTCACCTCGGCGTCGGCGCCACTGATGAAGCTGTCGTTCCAGTCCCAGTAGCGGCGTTGCTTGCCGCCCAGGGCCTTCAGCGTGAGTCCCTTCATGGGTTTCAGCACCAGACGCCCGCCCAGGAGCGAGTTGTCGATGCCAAGCGAGCGCTCCTCATAGGTGCGGAGGATGAATCCCGAGCCAAACTGCTCGTAGAAGGTGCCTGCCGTTAGCTCTGCCCATTTGAACTTGCCCTTGGCATAGAAGTGGGGCACGCCCCATCCGTCGAAGCCCTGGTCGTCGAAGCCTGGCAGCGGGTGCTCCAGGTACTCCAGACGTGCGCCGGCCTCGAACAGCCGGTGCTCCAGGTGCAAGTCCACGTAGGTATTGGTCTGGAAGTCCTCGGTTTTCTTGGCGCCTATGTCGTCGTCGGCCTGTGGCAGCAGCATGTCGCTCTGAATGCTTCCGCTGAGCGTCAGCTTGTTGTCGTCCTGCGCGGCAGCGGCCACGGCCAGAAGGCATAGCGAGGATAGTATGATTCGTTTCATTTCTTCACCAGTTCACGCACCTTCTCAATGAGTTCCTGCTCGGCTCCGTCGGTATAGCCATTGTGCTTGTAGACGATGTTTCCCTTGCCGTCGACAATGAGCACGTAGGGAATCATCTGTATGCCCAGTGCGCGCTTGAAGTCGCTGTTGGGATCGAGCAGCACCTCGTACTCCCATCCGTGGTTGTCAACGAGGGGCTTCACCTTGTTGATGTTCTGTGCCTGGTCGATGCTCACGGCAAAAATCTTCACGCCCGTTTCTTCCTGCCAGTCCTCATACACTTCGGCAATGGCGTCCAGCTCGCGGTTGCAGGGCTTGCACCAGGTGGCAAAGAAGTCGATGATGAAGGGTTTTCCGTCGTTTTTCAGCTCGGCGGTGTTCACGGTCTTGCCGCTGAGGTCTTTCAGCGACACGCTGGGCAGCTGGGCTGCGGCGTTGCACACAAAGGCCAGCATCGTGGCCAGGAAAAACAGTTTTTTCATGCGTCGTTCAGTTTATAATTACAATTAACGTGCAAAATTACGTTTTTTTCTTTAATCCGCAAAGAAATGAGGAAAAAAATGTATTAAATATGCACATCTTATAAATAATGCTAATAATTCGGCTAAAACGGCAGATAGGTGGAAATAAATGAGTAATTTTGCCGCCATGAAGCGAAGACTATTTCTTTCCATGCTGTTTTCGGCCCTGTTGCTCTCGGCGGCGGCACAGAACGCCGACGACCCCACGTTCGTGCCCATGGTGAAGGTGAGCAAGACCGTGGTGGAGGGCGACACCATTCAGTACATGGAGATGCAGAACGTCTACGTCTATCCCGAGCCAACGTTCAAGAACAAGCGCCAGCAGAAGGCCTACACGCGGCTGGTGCGCAACGTGAAGAAGGTATTGCCCCTGGCCAAGGAGGTGCGCCAGATACTCATCGAGACGGCCGAGTTCGTGGAGACCATCCCCTCGCAGAAGGAGCGCGAGGCACACCTGAAACGGGTGGAGGAGGCCGTGGTGAAGGAATATAAGCCGAAGATGAAGAAGCTCACCTTCTCGCAGGGCAAGCTGCTGATAAAACTGGTTGACCGCGAATGCAACTCCACGGCCTATGAGGCCATTCAGGCTTTCATGGGCCCCGTGCGGGCCGGCCTGTGGCAGGCTTTCGCCTGGATGTTCGGCGCCTCGCTGAAGAAGGGCTACGAGCCCGAGGGCGTTGACAAACTGACCGAACGCGTGGTGCTGATGGTGGAAGCGGGCCAGTTATAAAAAGGGGGGAGGCGAGACAGAAAAAAATCTCACGTGAGATTTTTTCACGGGAAGCCTCCGCAGAAAAAAATCTCACGTGAGAAATTTTCACGGGAAGGCCTCCCGTGAAAATGGGGTCAGGGATGGTGCTTATTTGTCGGCCGACAGCATCCATTTGCCGTCCTTGTTCACCATCTTCATTTTCTCGGTGGTGGTCTCGCCGTTGCCGTAGGTGATGTTCACCTTCACGTTGGCCGTTCCCTTCTCTTCGTCTATCTCCACGCCGTTGGGGGCCACTTCATACTTGCTGATGCCTTCCATCTCGTCCAGCTGCTTGGACAGTTTCTCGTTGAGCATGGCGGTGTAGGCCTGCTTCTGCTCGTCGGTGGCGTTGGTCAGGTCCATGTAGCCCTTGATGTCTTTGTTGGCCATGCACTCTGCTGCTGCCAAAGCCACACCCTCGGGCGAGTTGGCATGTCCGCCACAACTTGTCAACGCGGCCATCATCAGGCCCATTGCAAACACTGCTAAAATCTTTTTCATAATTGGTAAGTGTTAAAGGGTTAATAAATTAGAACTTTATAATAGAACGCAAAAAGCGGCTCTGGTAGATGTCGGAGGGCATCACGCAGTCGGTCTGCATGAAGGGCAGGTTGATGTGGTGCCCACGGCCCTCGACCAGGTCGAGCCCCGCCTGGCGGAAGGCAAAGGCCACCAGCTCGGTGCAGTACATGCGGGTGGTGTCGAGGTCGTCGTAGTCGTGGTCGAAGGGCGTTCCGCGCTGGTAGACCTGCCACGCCACTGCTGCTGCCTGGCGGGCAATGTCGGCATCGGCCGCCCGGCACACCTCGCCAATGGAGGCCCGCTGCGAGGCGAAGAACTGCTCGGGACGGTCGGCCTTCACGCGGTCGGGATCGCCCTCGAAGTCGGGTTCGCCGGGCACGGCGTGGACAATGAGCAGGCTGCCGCAGGAGTCGGCCACGATGCCCGTGTGGGAGTAGTTGCCCTGGTGGTCGGCGGCCATCACCACGTGGCTCATCAGCCCCTCGCCACGCCTGAACACCACGTCGCCGGGCCTCAGCTCGGCATCGGCTGGCAGCAGGCAGGCCGGGCGGCTCGTCGCCCGCTGGCCCCCAGGCTGGCGGCTGCAGGCACTGGTCACGGCCAGCAGCACTGCCGTCATCAGCCCGCACAGGCCCAGCACCGTCACCCTGCTCATGCTCCCCTACCCCTTAGCCGTGGCTTGAAACTACTGCTCGGTGAAGAGCACCTGCACCAGCGTCTGGCCCACGGCCTTGAGCGTGTTGCGGTCGATGTGCTCCATGTCGTCATGCACCGTGTGCCAGGTGGGGCCGAAGCTGCTTTCCTGACACTCGGGATAGTAGGGAATGATGTCGATGCAGGGAATCTTGGCCACCTCGTTCACCGGACCGTGGTCGTCGGTGATGACGCCGCCCTCGTCCTTGGGGAAAAAGGCGCTGTAGCCAGCCACCTCGGCGGCGCGCCACACGCGGTCCACCACCTGGGGGGCGTAGTAGAGTGAGTAGCCCTCCTGATAGAAGCGGGCCTGCTGGCCGCCCACCATGTCGAGCAGGATGCCGTAGCGGGCGGTGTAGCCGGGCTTGTGCAGGTGGCGCGCCCAGTGCTGGGCGCCCAAGGCCCATGAGTCGCTGTGGCCGTCGTCGCCCCAGTCCTCGGCGTCGAAGCACACGAAGTCCACGCCCACGGGCAGGCTGTCGGCCCCCTGGAGCAGGCGCGCCAGCTCCATCATCACGGCCACGCCGCTGGCACCGTCGTTGGCGCCCATCACGGGTTTGCGGTGGTTGGCCTCATCGGCATCGTTGTCGGCCCAGGGACGACAGTCCCAATGGGCGCAGATGAGGATGCGGTCGGACAGCTCAGGACGGTAGCTGGCAATGATGTTGTTCGACATCAGCGGTGTGCCGTCGAAGCCCTTCAGAGTAGCCCGCTGCTCAATGACGCTCAGGCCGTAGTGCTGAAACTGCTGCACCATCCACTGGCCACATTGCTCGTGGGCCTGGCTGTTCATGGTGCGTGGCCCGAAGTCGCATTGCTTTTGGCAGAAGGCGTAGGCCGAGTCGGCCGAGAAGGCCGGGCCAGCGGGCTGGGGTTTCTGGACAGGGGCATTGGCCTGCGGGGCTGCGTTCTTCTGCGTCCCGCCACAGGCCATGGTCATGAATATCATCAGTATGGAAAAAATCTTTGTTTTCATTGTTTCGATTGTACTTGACTCATCACGCGCAGGAAGTTGCCTCCCCACAGTTTAGCTAAACTTTCCTCCTTGTAGTGCTGCTGGAGCAGCTGGCGGGTGAAGTTCATGGCGTCGCTGGCATCGGCCAGACCGGGCACGCCGCCGTCGCCGTCGAAGTCGGTGCCCAGGCCCACATGGTCAATGCCCATCACCTCAACGGCATGGTTCACGTGGGCTATGAGGTCGCGAATGGTGGCCTGGCCGTCCTGGCGGAGGAAGCCGGGATAGGCCGTGACTTGGCACACGCCGCCTTTCTGGGCCAGGGCGCGCATCTGGTCGTCGGTGAGGTTGCGCGGATGGTCACAAAGGGCGCGGCACGAGGAATGGCTGCACACGATGGGCTGCGACGACACCTCTAAGGCGTCGTAGAAGCTCTGCTCGCTGGCATGGCTCATGTCCACCATCACGCCCAGGCGGTTCATCTCGCGCACCACCTCCTTGCCCAGCGCGCTCAGGCCGCCATGGGTGTGCTCGCCCTTGGCCGAGTCGCAAAGGTCGTTGTCGCCGTTGTGGCAAAGGGTGATGTAGACCACGCCGCGACGGGCGAAGTGCTCCACATTGGCCACCTTGCCTTCCAGGGCCAGGCCGTTCTCAATGCCCAGCATGATGCTTTTCTTTTTGCTCAAGAGGTTAGCCGAGAGATGGGCTGGCGTACGGGCCAGGGCCAAGTGGCTGCTGTTGGCCGCGACGATGCTTTCAATGCGGTCGAAGATGCCGTTGGCATAGTCGAAGGGGGTGCTGGCAGGCTGCACGGCGGCGGGGTTGTCCTTCATCTTCTGAGGCAGATAGGCCACCATAATGGTGGCCGCCAAGCCGCCGTCGGTCATCTTCGGAAAATCGACGAGGATGCGGTCGTCGCGGCGGCTGAAATCTATGCCTTGGGGGAAGAACATGGGGGTGTCGCAATGGGTGTCGAGCGTGACGTGCTGCTGGTGGAACCGCAGCATATTCTTGTAAGAACCGGCCTCGAAAATGAGCCAGTTGAAGATTTTGAAGGAGTCCACGCCTTCCATGCACTCAGGATGCCACTGCACGCCGAGGATGGCTTTCTCCTCGCTGCTCTCCACGGCCTCGATGATGCCGTCGGAGGCGTGGGCCACGGCCATCAGGTGGGGCCCTGGGTCGCTGACGGCCTGATGGTGGAACGAGTTCACGTAGTGGGTGGTTGGCTCTTCCTGCTTTTCGGAAGATTTCAGCCCTACGTAGTTCCTGTGCAGGGTCTCATAGAGCATGGAGCCCGACTGTACGGTCACCGAATGGGTGGGCACGTGGCGGGCGGCATCCTGCGAATGTTTCACGGCAGTGGAGCCTATGTCCTGGGCCACTTTTCCTCCTAAGGCCACGGCCAGCGTCTGAATGCCACGGCAAATGCCGAGGATGGGCATGTTGCGGTTGTAGGCCAAGCGGGTGATGAGCAGCTCGGGCAGGTCGCGCTCGTCATTAATGCCTCCCAACTGGGGCTGCGGCTCTTCGCCCATGTAGAGGGGGTTGATGTCGGCACCACCGGTGAGCAGCAGGCCGTCGATGGTGTTGAGCGTGTTCAGCATGGCCTGGGCATCGCTCAGCGGCGGCACGATAACGGGCACGCCCCCGGCGCGGAGCACTTGCTTGTAGTAGCCCTCGGCCAGCTTGGCGGTCTGCTCGCCATAGTTAGCAGTGATGCCAATGACAGGACGCGCCTCGGACTTGAGGAACGCCGTGTCGTAGATTTCCTGGCAACGGCCGTTGATGTCGAACATGCTCATGATTCTTCCATTTCTTCAAACTCTACGGGTATCTCGCGCTTGATATTCTGTTCGAGCGAGATGAGTGTTTCCGTGGCCACCACGCCGGGAATTTCCTGCAGCTGGCCGTTGAGCAGGTGCATGAGCTGCTCGTTGTCACGGGCAAAGAGCTTCACCAGCATGGTGTAGGGACCGGTGGTGAAATGGCACTCCACCACTTCGGGTATCAGCTCCAGCCGCTTCACCACCTCTTTATACATGGAGCCGCGCTCAAGGGTGATGCCAACGTAGGTGCAGGTTCGGTAGCCGAGCGACTTAGGATTCACGTCGAAGCCGCTGCCGGTGATCACGTCGCTGTCGATGAGGCGCTGGACGCGCTGATGGATGGCTGCACGCGACACGCCGCACTCGGCGGCAACGTCTTTGAACGGAATGCGCGCATTCTTCGACAGAATGCTCAGGATTTTCTTATCAAGATTGTCTATCTTTTCCATTATGTAATTCTGAAGTTTACAATTTGTCAGCAAAAGTAAGAAAAAAATATGGAATAAAAAACATTTTGCGCATGTTTTTTCCAAAACACACGCAAAATGTTACGAAATGAGAGGATAGGGCTGGAACAGCGCCTACTTTTCGATACCAATAAGCTCGATATCGAAGATCAGGGTGCTATAGGGCGGAATACGGCCCGACTGGCGGTCGCCGTAGCCCAGCTGCTGGGGGATGAAGAGCTGCCATTTTGAGCCTACGGGCATCATGGTCAGTGCCTCGGTCCATCCGCGTATGACCTGATTGAGCTGCAAGGTGACAGGCTCGTTGCCGTGCTTCGACGAGGCGTCGAAAACGGTGCCGTCGATGAGGCGTCCTTCGTAGTGGACCTTCACTTTGTCGGTAGCCTGGGGCACCTGGCCGTCGCCCTTGACCAGAATTTTGTACTGCAAGCCGCTGGGGGTGGTGATGACGCCCTCCTTCGTGGCGTTGGCCATCAGGAAGTCGCGTCCGGGCTTCGACAGGCGGTCGATGAGCACCTGCTGGTTGTATTGCTGCTTGTCCTTGAACAGGTCGTCGGCCTCGGCGGCGGTGAACACCACGGTGTCGGACAACATGGCATCGGCAAAGCCACGGAAGAGCAGGCTGTCGATGATTTTGTCGGGCGTATCCCGGAAATCCTGCTTCATTCGTGGCAACATGCCCTGGGCCACCTGCTCGGCTATCTGCCGACCAGCGCGGCGAGCCAGCTCACGAGGGTCCTGGGTGGCCTGCACCGTTTCGTTGAAGCCCTGCACGAAGTCGGCCATATAGGCGGTATCGACCTTCAGCTGCTGCTGCAGATAGTCGATGAGGCCCACGGTGAGCGCCATGCCTCCGGCATAGCTCAGCGTGTCGCTGCCTGTGGCCAGCACCACGGGCGCTTTCACCTCGACCACGGGTTTTGCCTGCTGCTTCTTCTTCTTTTTTCCTGCCTCAACAGGACAAAAAGAAGCACCCGCCACCAAGGCGGCGAGTGCTACTACACATATTTTCTTCATTGGGCCTGCGGCTTACTGGAGGATTTCGAGCAGTTCAATCTTGAAGATCAGCGTTGAGTAGGGCTTGATATTCTCCTGATCCTGCGGGCCATAGGCCAGCTGCTGGGGGATATAAACCTCAAACTCAGAGCCGACGGGCATGAGCTGCAGCACCTCGGTCCAACCCTCGATGACCTGCATCAGCGAGAACTGGGCGGGCTGCTTGCGCTCGTAGGAAGAGTCGAACACCTTGCCGTCGATGGTGCGGCCCTCGTAGTTCACCTTCACGTAGCTGTTGGCCTTGGGCTTCTCGCCGTCGCCCATCTTCACTACCTTGTACTGCAAGCCACTGGCCGTGGTCTGCACGCCTTCCTTGGTCTTGTTGTCGGCCAGGAACTTCTCGCCAGCTGCCTTGTTGTCGGCATACTTCTCAGCATTCTCCTTGTCGAGGTTAGCCCACTGCTCGGCCTTGCGACGGTCGTTCTCTTCCTTTTGCTTAGCCATGCGGATTTCCTGCTGAATCTTCTGGAAACGCTCCTGGATGGCGGAAGCCTGCTCCTCGGTGAGCTTAGCCTCCTTGCCGGTGACGATGTCGACGAAAGCAGCCAGCAGGTCGCCCTTGCTCAGCGTCTTCGTAGAGTCGTCGCCCAGGTACTGGCGGGTCATGTTGGGCAGGATGTTGCTGTTGATGGCAGCACCCACCTGAATACCAGCATAGTAAGCGGTGGTTTTCTTGTCCTCACCAGCATTGGCGGCCTCGTTCAGGCCACGGAGGAAGTCAGACACATAGGTAGAGTCCACGCCGAACTGCTCCTTGAGCACATCGTACTGTTTGAACTCCTGACCGAGTGACACACCAGCGGCATAGCTCAGCGAGTCGATGTCGCTCTTCAGATTTGCCTTAGGGGCTTTTGCGCCGCCACACGATGCCAGCGTAGCAGCTGCGATGGCCGTTACGGCCATGAATGTAAGCTTTTTCATTGTTGTAGTGTTTAAAATATTTTGATGAATAATTATTTCTTTATCTCGCGCAGGGTGACTTTGTAAATCAAGGTGGAGAAGGGCTTGATCTCCTCGCCCACCTGCTGGTTGCCATAGGCCAGCTGCTGGGGGATGTAGATTTCCCACTCTGAGCCCACGGGCATGAGCTGCAGGGCCTCGTTCCATCCGTCGATGAGCTCGTTGAGCGGAAGCTCCATGGGGTGCTCGGGATCGTCGGAGGCGTCGAAGACGGTGCCGTCGATGAGGCGGCCCTCATAGTTCACCATCACCACGTCGTTGGCCGTGGGAATGGCGCCTTCGCCCTGGCGCAGCACTTTATACTGCAAGCCGCTGGCGGTGGTGCGCACGCCTTCCTTGTTTCGGTTGACGGCCAGGAACTGCTCGCCAGTGGTCTTGTTGTCAACATAGCGGTCGGCCTGAATCTGCTGGGCCATCTCTGCCTGAAAGGCGCTGGCCTGGTTGACATCCATCAGCGGCTGGGCAGCACCCACGCTGTGCTTGAAAGCCTTCAAGGCCAAGGCCTCGTCGATATGCTTGTCGGGCGTGTCGCCAAAGAAGCGCTGGTTGTAGGCCGGAATACGCTGTACGGCCACGAAGCGGCCCACGACGATGCCTGCCAAGCGGGCATACTCCTGGGGATTGGACTCAGCCCTCAAAGCCTCCTCCACGCCAGCCTTATACGGCTCGTTGAAATCGACCGTAAGGCCGAACGTATTGCCCAGCACGTTCTGGTTGAGCACGGCATCGGCCAGCGTGACGCCAATGGATGTGGCGAGCTTAGAGACATCGGCCGAGCGGTTGAAATCCTGCAGAAACGCCTGTGCCTCGCTGATTGTCAGTCCCATGTCCTGCCCTTCCAGTGCCTTGAGGAAGGCATCGGCAGCGGCCTTCAACTTCACGCCGTTGACATCGGCACTGCCGAAGAAAAGGCGGTTGATGCCCTTGATGCCCTCGTCGAGCTGGAACATGGAGAGGATGCCGGCATAGCGGGCCAGCTGCTGCTGGTCGGTGGTGATGGTGATGCCTTCGTCGATGCCGCTCAGGAACTGGTCGATGTTCACGGAGTCGGCCAGATGGGGCATCATGCGGTTGTTGCGATACTCCTGGGCAATGCTGACGCCGACGGAATAGCTCAACGAGTCCATGGCCGACGACAGCTGAACGTCAGCGCCTCGGCCCGACCCCTTGCCACACGACAGCATCACGGCTGCCAGCAGGACTAAGGCTATCAGATGGAAAATTCGCCTCATTACAAGACTTCAATCAGTTCTACGTCGAAAATCAGCGCAGCATAGGGCGGAATGAGCTGTCCTGCCCCACCCTCGCCATAGGCCAGCTTGTAGGGGATGAAGAAGCGGTACTTGCCGCCCTCCTGCATGAGCTGCAGACCCTCGGTCCAGCCGGCAATGACCTGCTGCAGGCCGAAGACGGCGGGCTCGCCACGCTGAACGCTGCTGTCGAACACGGTGCCGTCGATGAGGAAGCCCTCGTAATGGCACTTCACCGAGTCCTTGGCCGTGGGGCGCTTGCCATTGCCCTGACGCAGCACCTGATACTGCAAGCCGCTGGGCGTGGTGATGATGCCATCCTTCTTGGCGTTCTCGGCCAGGTACTTCTCGCCCTCGGCCTTGGCGGCCTTACCTTTCTCGGCCTTTTCGGCATTCAGGCGCTGCTCCTGGCGCTGGAAATATTCGTTCACAATCTGCTGTGCCTCACGGTGCGAGACCTTCAGTTCGTTGCCCTGAAGCACGTCGCGAATCGACTGTGCAAAATCATCTACATTCAAGTCGGCAGCAGCACCCATCTGGGCCAATTGCTGACCGATGCCCAGTCCGAGGGCATAGCTCAGTTTATCCATTGCTTTCTCTATAATAATATGTATAACCTATAAAATTCGTGCAAAATTAGCAATTATTTCTGACTTACAGCGCATTATTCACAAAAAATCGCTATTTTTGCATCGTTTTTAATAAAAATTACACGCTTATAACAATATGGTGAAGAAAATGCTGCTTGCCTTGACGGCACTGCTGACGCTGGCCTTGGCCGGCTGTGACAAGCTGGAAGACAGCGACATGACGGCCGAGACGCTGGTTGGCAGATGGGCGTTTAGCTACAAGGCGTCGGAAACAATAGACTACGAACTGGCCTACCAGTACATCACGTTCAGCGACGACGGCACTTGCTCGCTGGCCTACGAGGGCGGACAGCTGAACGGTACCTACAGGGCCAGCGAGGCCGTGATCAGGATTGAGGGCCAGCTCGACGACGGCAAGGAGCAGACCATGATGTGGCGCGTGCTGTCGCTCTCGCCCTATCGCATCGTCACGGAATATGACCTGGAGATGGGCAACGACCGCCACGTGATGATTACCGTCACGCTGGACCGCCTCTGACCGGCAGCGCAGCACAACGGACGAAACAAAACCCACGTTTTTTCCCTGCCCCGGGCCTTCTGGATGAAAATGAATATTTATACAGTTTTACGCGGGGCCGAGCCTTGAAAAAATCTCACGTGAGTTTTTTTTCTGGGGAGGCTCCGCGTGAAAAAATCTCACGTGAGATTTTTTCACGGGAAGGCCTCCCGTGAAAATGCGGCGCCCCCACCCCCAAAAACTGCATATTTATGCATTTTTATGCATTGGTGTAATTCGTGTGGGAAAGTGACAGCCCCACCCCTCCCCTTGGGGAGCAGTCGGGAGCGGGCATAAAAGAGCCCTTTGCTGTGGCTGAAAGGCAAAGGGAAATGCCACCACAGGCAAAGGGCTCGACACAGAAAACAATGTTGCTTACTTCAATTCAAAGACTCGGCTGGCGTAATCCCCCCAGAGGGGCACCTCGATGCCCACGTCCATGAGGAAGCGGCCGGTGAACTGCTTGCCGCTGAGCGAGCAGGGCTTTTCGCCCACACGCACGTTCTTCTCCGTCAGCGTGTAAGTCTTCTGGGCATCCAAGCCGGCCAGGCGCAGACGCGGCAGGGGCTGGTCTACGTAGTTGGCTATCTTGTAGACAAAGAGCACGGCCTGGCTGCGGCTGTCGTTGGTGTACATGATGCTGCTGACGTTCTTATGGTCGTAGGGCGAGAGCAGACGATAGAGATTGCCCGTCTGCACCACGGGGCGCAGCTGCTTGTAGTCGGCCATGCAGGTCGAGGTCTGTTGGCGCTCCTCGTCGGTCATGTCCTTGGGCTGCAGCTCAATGCCCAGACGGCCGCTCATGGCCACGTCGCAGCGGAACTTGATGGGAATGATGCGCTTGCCGGTGTTCCAATAGGGCACGTGGTTGATGTGCTGGGCCATGGCGTTGGCAGGGAAGAACAGGCTGGTGCCATACTGAATGTAGACGCGCTGCAGGGCATCGGTGTTGTCGCTCACCCAGAACTCGTCGAAATAGGGCAACAAGCCGTAGTTGGCACGACCGCCACCGCTGGCGCAGTCCTGGATGACCAGGTCG
The DNA here is from genome assembly GCA_017400455.1 of Prevotella sp. Lineage (GTDB taxonomy): Bacteria > Bacteroidota > Bacteroidia > Bacteroidales > Bacteroidaceae > Prevotella. The sequence goes on from JAFPTC010000145.1 coordinate 22,249, forward strand.
GGATATTTCTCGCGGATGCGCTTCAGCACCTTGATCAGGCCCAGATGATAGTCCACGTAGATGTTGCTCTGCTTGGCACGGGGCAGGTAGGAGGAGCCATAGTTCTCGATGCTGGCGTTGGCGTCCCACTTGATGCAGGCAATCTCGGGATACTGCGTCATGAGGTTGTCCACCACGCTGAAGACAAAGTCCTGCACCTTGGGGTTGGTCATGTCGAGCACCACCTGGGTGCCGCCACGGCCCTTGCGCAGGTCGCGGCCGGGCCGCTGGAGCACCCATTCGGGATGCTGCTCAAAGAGCTCGCTGGTGGTGTTGGTCATCTCGGGCTCTATCCAGATGCCAAACTTCAGCTTGCGCTCGCGGGCAGCATCGGTCAGGGCCTTGATGCCGCCGGGCAGCTTCTGTTTGTCCACCACCCAGTCGCCCAGGCTTGAGTTGTCCTGCTTGCGGGGGTACTTGTCGCCAAACCAGCCGTCGTCCATCACGAAAAGCTCGCCGCCGAAGCTGGCTATGTCGTCCATCATCTTGATAATCTTGTCCTCGGTGATGTCGAGATAGATGCCCTCCCACGAGTTGAGCAGGATGTCGCCCGTTTGCATGCCTCGGTGGAACATTCCCTCCTTGCGTGCCCAGTTGTGGAAGATGCGGCTGACGCCACCCATGCCCTCGGCCGAGTAGGCCATGGCCAGATGGGGCGTCTCGAAGGGCTGCTTCGGCTCCAGGATGTAGTCGCTGGCCACGGGGTCGATGCCGGCATAGACGTGGTGCTCGCGGTGGGACATGGTGTTGATGCGCAGCTCGAAGTTGCCGCTCCAGCAGAGCACCAGGCCAATGGTGCGGCCCGTCTGTTCGTTGGGCTTGCCGTCGAGCGAGAGCATCAGCTCGGGCGCGTCGAGGTGGCTGTTGCGGGCACCGTCGCTGTTGCGAATGGTCTTCATGCCCAGCGTCAGCGGCTCTTGGGTGATGTCGGCCTCGGCACCCCAGTTGCCGTGCAAGTGGGTGAGCCACACGTCGCCCTGGCGCAGCACCAGATGGCCGCTGTCGTAGCGTTTCAGTGTGATGGCCTTCTTCTCCTGGTGGACAATCTCAGTCCAGGTCTCGATGACATCAACCTGCTTGTAGGCTTTGTAGAAAATCTTCACCGTGACGGGCATCACTTTGTCCTGCATGGTGAAGGTGTGCAGAACGGCGCGGGGCTGGTCCTGCCTCTGATAGTCAGTCACTTGCAGCTCCAGGTTCTGGTCGCCGTCCATGTGCTGCACCTGCAGGGCAGGCAGGTGGGTGGCTCCCACGCTGCCAAAGGCTGGCAGGGCCTCGAAGCTCAGGTCGCTGCCGGCATCGCGCAGCTGCTGCAAGGTGGCGCTCTTGTCGCCGTAGTACGACTGTCGCAGGTCGCCGCCCTCCCAAGCGGAGAGAAGGAGCTGCGTGTGGGGGGTCTCAATGGTCACCTCGCCTTGCCAGGCCAGCGACGCAGAGGCGGAAAGGAGCATCAGGGCTCCAAGAAGGGTTTTTCTCATATTGGTAATGGGTTGTATTTATGATTAGAAGCGTTCCATCAGCTCCAGACACATGCGGCTGTTGTGGTAAGGGCATTTCCAGAAGCCGGCATGGTCGTCGTCGAGGTTCAGCGTACCGTCGGGGCGGCGGCTCCAGTACCACTCGCCGTCGGCGTAGTCAATTAAGTTCTGCTTGATGTAGTTCCAGCCGTTCAGCGCCTTCTGAAGGGCGTCTTCATCGCCGAAATGCTGATAGAGGTTGGCCCAGCCAACCACGTTCTCGGCCTGCACCCACCAGTGGAGGTCGTCGTCGCGATGGCCGGTGTCGAGGTTGGCCTCGTGAATCATCGAGCCGTCGGGACGCAGGCCTTTCTCGCTGGCTTTCGCCACCATGCGCACGATGGGCTCCACCTTCTCCAGCATCTGCTGGTCGCCCAGCACAAGGGCAGCCTCGTGCATCAGCCACGAGCACTCAATGTCGTGGCCGTAGCTCTCCAGATGGCCGGCGCCACGCGTCCAGTCTTTCTCGAAGAAGAGGTCGAGGTGGTGGGTCTCGGGGTTAAGGATGCGGTCGGTGAAGATGCGGATGAGATTGCGGACCGAGGCACCCACGCGGTCTACCGTCTGCTGTGACACTGCAATGTCGATGGGCAGTATCGCACCAATGGCAGGCACATAGCTGCACGAGGTGGGAGCCTGAAACTCCTTCAGGCAGCGGTAGAGGTTGGTGTATGGCTCGATGATGTGCAGATGAGTGTTCTGCGACTTGGGGTAGTTGGCGTCGAGGTCGCTCAGGCGCATATCGGCGATGGGCTGCCAGTCGCGTGTCGTAGCCTCAATATAGCCGTTGTACTCTTGGTCGAAGGCGTGCTCCTCGATGCAGTCAAAGAGCTGCAGGGCATAGTCCAGGGCCTCGCGGTCGCCGGTGGCGCGGGCATATTCCGACAGGCCGTAGATGGCGAAGCCAATGGCGTAGAACTGTTTTTTCGTGTCAAGCGGCTGGCCCTTGTAGTCGAGGCTCCAGAAGACGCCACCGTATTCCTTGTCTATGAAGTGGTCAATGATGTAGTCTTTGGCCCGCGTGGCGGCTTCAAGATACTCGGGCTTGCGCAGCACGCGATAGGCAGCGGAGAAGCTCCAGAGGATGCGGGCGTTGAGAATGGCGCCCTTCTCTGCCTCGGGATGGAGCTGCATGTGGCCGTCGATGCGTCCATAGAAGCCACCGTGCTCGCGGTCTGTCATCTTGTCAAGCCAGAAGGGAAGAATGTTCTGCGTCAACACGTCGTGCACCTCTTGCTTGAGGATTGTAATCTGTTCGTTCATGCTTATTTCTTAATGGGATAGATTCGGGTGAGCAGGATAATGATGGCGGCGATGATGGCGGGGAAGAGCGAGAAGAGGCTCCACACCATGGCCAGCACGGAATCGGTGATGCTGGCGGGATCGACGCTGGTGTTGCCCATGTCGTCGGTAATCATGCTGGCGCCGGCCAGTCCGAGGAACAGGGCCACGAGCGAGCCGCTGATGGCGGTGCCGAACTTCTGGGCCATGGTGCCCGAGGAGAAGATGAGGCCCGTCGAGGAGGTGCCGTTCTTCTCCGTGGCGTAGTCGGCCACGTCGGCATACATCGACCACAGCAACGGCGAGTAGAGGCCAATGCCAACGCTGGTGAGGATAACCACGGCTATCATCAGCCAGATGTAAGCAGGATCCATGGGAATGAAGAAGAAGAGCACCGAGGTGGCCAAGCAGATGACGGCTGCCCACATGAAAGCCTTGCGCTTCGAGCCTACCTTCTTCGTAAACCAGGGCGACACGCCGCCGAAGATCATACACGTCAGCTCGCCGAAGGTCATGAACACGGTGTAGTTGATGATGAGGCCGCTCATGGTGACATCGCCCTTCAGGCAATACTCAAACATGTAGCCGGCCACGGCATAGCGGAAGCCGTTGAAGAAATTGGTGCAGATGCCGATGAGCGTGAGGATGATCCACGGCTTGTTGCGGAAGAGATCGGCAAACTGCTTGAACGAGAATTTCTCAGCGCGCACGGGTTTCAGCCGTTCCTTCGTGAGCAGGCCGCAAGCCAAGGTGCCCGCAGCGGCCAGCACACCGAAGAAAATGCCCAACACGGCATACTGGTGCTGCTCGGTGCCGCCCACAGCCTTCTGCAGATAGGGGAACGACAGCAGGGTGATGAAGCCCATGGCATAGGCGCCCACCATGCGGAAGGAGGAGAACTGGTTCTTCTCGTTATCGTCGTCGGTCATCACGCCGAGAAGCGAGCCATAAGGCACGTTCACGGCCGTGTACATGGCCATCATGAGCAGATAGAGCGAGTAGGCCCAGATGCGCTTGCCCACAGGGCCGAAATCGGGCGTGTAGAGCAGCAGGGCGAAGATGAGGCCGAAGGGTATGGCGCCATAGATAAGCCACGGACGATAGGTGCCCCACTTCGACTGCGTGCGATCGGCCAGCGATCCCATGAGGGGGTCGGTGACCACGTCGAACATGCGGGCGATGAGCATCAGCGTGGCGGCGTCGGCAAAGGTGAGGCCGAACACATTGGTGAAGAACAGGGGAAAGGCTATCGACATGATTTTCCATGTGATGCCACCAGCAGCGGCGTCGCCCAGGGCATAGCCGATTTTTTCTTTTAATGTTGCCATGGTTAAGACTTTGTATTGTTTTTACGGATGAGAGCTTTGATTGTTTCCACGCTCTTGGCCGTGGTGAGTCCGTCCTCGGGCGTGTTCAAGCAGTAGTCGGTGAGGCGCTCAATGGTAGAGGTTGCCACGTGCATACGGGTGTCGGCCGAAGCGTAATAGATGAATACGCGGCCGTCGGGGTCGGCAATCCAACCATTGGCGAAAGCCACGTTCATCACGTCGCCCAGATATTCGTCGCCCTCGGGCACAAGGAAGTAGCCGCCGGGGCGTGCGATGACTCGCGTGGGGTCGTCGAGGGCGGTCATATACATATATAATACGTAGCGCAGGCCGTCGGCCGTGGCGCGCACGCCGTGGGCCAGGTGGAGCCATCCGCGTGGCGTCTTGATGGGATGCGGTCCTTCGCCGTTCTTCACTTCTGTGATGGTGTGGTAGCGGCGCTCATAGATGATCTTCTCGTCCTTCACCTCGGCGTGGGTGATGTCGTCGACCAAGGCCCATCCGATGCCGCCGCCGCTGCCGGTGTCGATGAAACCGTCCTGCGGACGGGTGTAGAAGGCGTACTTTCCATCGACGAACTCGGGATGGAGCACGACGTTGCGCTGCTGGCTCTTCGACACGAGGTCGGGCAGTCGCTCCCAGTTCACCAGATCCTTGGTGCGGGCAATGCCGGCCGTGGCCGTGGCGGCGCTGAGGTTGCCGGGCTGTGAGTCATCGTGACGCTCGGCGCAGAACACGCCATAGATCCAGCCGTCCTCATGCTGCGTGATGCGCATGTCGTAGATGTTCGTGGCGGGATTCTCGCCTCCTTCGTGGGCGTTGGAGGGAGCTTCGGGCATGGTGATAGGCTCGGGCCAGAAGCGGAAGTTATCCACGCCATTGGGACTCTCAGCCACGGCGAAGAACGACTTGCGATCGGCCCCCTCGACGCGAACCACCACCACATATTTGTCCTTCCACTTCAGGGCGCCGCTGTTCAGCGTGGCGTTCATCATGATGCGCTGCATCAGGAAGGGATTATCCTTTTCGCAGAAGTCATAGCGCCACTCCAGCGGCGTGTGCTCAGCGGTGAGGATGGGGTACTTGTATTTCTCGTAGATACCGTTATGGGCGTAGTGGAACGTGCCGAAGGTCTCGTCCTGGCGGGGACAGTTCTTGCGGCTGAGCAGCTCCTCGTGGTGCTGGCGCAGGGCTGCCACTTTCTCTTCAAACTCTGTCATTTTCTTATAGCTTATTATTTGATGTCGTTAAGGAACAGCGTCTCGGCTGCGTCATAGAACTCGCAGAAGTAGGGGGCGTCGGGCTTCGAGGGCGCGGGGCCAAACCATTCGGCCTTGTAGTTGCGCCACGTGAGCAGATAGCTGATGGGGAAGTCCTTCACGGCGGGCAGCAGCGTGGTGGACCACCAGTCGGGCTGTGTCATGTTCTTCATGCCCGTCTCGGTGAGGGCGGGAATGAGCTTGTGGTCCTTGGCCACCTGGCAGAGCACCTCCAGATTCTGCTTGGTGCGGGCAATGAACTCGTCCTTGCCCTCGGGCACCCACTGATAGCCGTCGAGGCCCAGCATCTGCACGCGGTCGTCGCCAGGATAGCGGTCGAGCAGGCGCTCGGCTGTGAGATTGTCCTGACAGCCAGGTGAATAGGACCAAACGAGGTTGTCGAAGCCGTCGGCCACGAGCTTGTCCTGCAACATGTTCCACAGTGCTTTGTATTCCTCCACGGTGCAGAGCTTTTCGCCCCACCAGAACCAGGAGCCGCTGTTCTCATGCCAGGGGCGGAAGATGACGGGCACCTTCTGGCCGTCGGCCGTCTTCAGTGTGGCCAGGAAGTCGCTCACGCGCTGCATCCAGGCCTGGAATTTTGCATGATACTCGCCGCCGGGGAGGATTTTCTTCACCACCGTGGAGTCGGTGACGTCCCATGCGGTGCCTTCGGGGAATTTCTGCCCGGCCCATCCGCCGCCCTCGATGGTGGTCACGGGATTGCGAGGATGCCAGCTGAGGGTGACGATGCCGCCGCGCTGGTGGTGGGCAATGATTTCCTCGGTCATACGGTCGAAGGGCACGCTGTCGAGGTTCTTGCGGTCGCCCATCTCGATGCCGCCCAGGTCGAAGCCCATGATGGCGGGATAGTCGCCACAGGTGTTCTTCACGTCGCTGGAGTCGCGGTCGTACTCCCACGTCAGGCCATACATCGGGTCATCCTGATGGCCATACATAATGCCTTTCTGCCTGAGCGTGTCAAGCCGGTCCAGCAGCTGCTGGGCCACGGTCTTCTGAGTCTCGGTCTCGGTGGCGGCAGCCTTCTTCTGCCCGCCGCAAGCCATCAGCGCCAGCACTGCCAGGCTGAAGGTGAAAATAGTTGATAAACGCTTCATCTTATGATTTGTTGTATTGTTGTTATGCTGTCTATATTCCCATTTGGTCGAGCATCCACTGCTCCCACTCGTCCCACTGCTCCTGATACCAGAAGTGCCACGTCATTTGGTAGGGCGATATTTCCTTGGGGCCTTTCACCACGTTGTAGGTGGCCCAGGCCGTGGTGGGGGGCACCACGTCGTCGCAATAACCGAAGGAGAACCACCCCTTTTGCGAGGGACGGATGAGGCGGGCGAAGTTCACGCCGTCATAGTAGCGCGACACCTCAATCTGCTTCTCCTGGCCCTTGCCTTTGTTCCAATAGAAGTAGTGGGGCCATCCGCAGGCTGCTCCGCGCAGCGAGTTGGTGTGGTCGCACAGGGCGGCATGCACGGGGGCATAGTAGGTGATGCGCGGGTCGAGGGCGGCGGTGGCCAGGGTGAGGAAGCCGCCCTGGCTCGATCCTGAGACGCCCATCTGGCGCCCGTTCCAGGGGGTGTACTGCTCGATATAGTCGAGGGCGCGGATGCAGCCCAGCACCACGCGCTTGTAGTAGTGCTTGTCGCGGGAGTCCATGTTGAACTCCCAGTAGCCCATGAGGGCACCGTTGAACACGTCGTCGTAGACCTTCTGCTCCATGGTCACGGGGATGCCGTGGATGCCAATCTCCAGGGTGATGGCGCCACGCGAAGCGGTGTAGACATCGCCGCCATAGGGGCGCACACCGGCGCCGGGAACGCGCAGCAAGGCGGGATACTTGCCTTCCTTCACGGGCACGCAGAGGATGCCGTAGGTGCGATAGTTGGGCTGGATGTTCTGGAAGCTCACCTCATAGACGTTCACATCCTTCGTGCAGCGCTCGGGCAGCAGGCGCTTGGTGGGGTTCAGGTCGGTCTTTCGGGCTTCCTTGATGGCCCCTTGCCAGAAGGTCTCAAAGTCCTGGGGCATCACCGTCGAGGGCTGCAGCTGCCCGGGGGCGAAGGCTGCGGCGCAGGCGCCCTTGTAGTCCTTGCCATCGACGTGGGCCGTCACGTCTACGCGATAAAAGCCGGGCTGTTTCATCGTGCCCTTGAGCTGCAAGGTGCCGTCTTTCAGCGTGAGGCTCTTCTTCTCGGTCTGATACATCTCGGGCCCTGCCTGATAGTCGATTTGCACATGGTCGATGAGCGTGCCCGAACGGCGCACCTCCACGTTGAACTTGGCCGTCTGGCCCAGCTCGTAGTGCCAGTCCTGATGGTCGGGCTCGACGGTCACCACCACGTTGTTGCCCCTTATCTGTGCCGAGAGTGGCAGCAAGGCCACGAGGGCCAGCAAGGATAGAAGGATTCTTTTCATCTGTATTCCGCTTTTGGTTAGTATACGCTTTCAATTTGCAAAGTTAGCGTTTTATTTCCAAACACGCTTATACTTTTTTTGCAAAGATTGGTATCTATTGGTTTTGCTTCGCCCTACAGCGGAAAAAGGGGGGAATACTGGGCAGTAAGCGGCTGAGCAAACTACGAATTACACGAATTTTACGAATAAATAAAGCTCTGACAATCAGCAGGCTTTACATTCGTAAAATTCGTGTAATTCGTAGTCTCCTTTAATATGTCGTGCTATTCCGACAGGCCTCTACAGCCCAAAACCCGATTCGTCGTGATAACGCTGGAGCAGGTTCACCTGCTTCACCACGCAGAAATAGCCGTTGGTGAAGAGTCCTGTTTCCTTCAGGTTGGTCACGTCGTTGGCCGTGAGGATGACGCGATAGTCGGTGCTGGCCTGGCCCACGGTGGCGCAGCCCCACTCGTTCAGCTCGCTGGCGTTGCCCTCAAGGGTGGTGTCGGTGTCGCGATAGACGGTCTTGATCTGCCAGTAGCTGAAGGGTGCCGTAGGGTCGGTTTCATAGACAAATTCCAGCCTGTCGCCAGGCTTGGCGGTGACGAACCGCTCAGGCTGAATGACGAAGCCTCCAGTCCAATTGCCGAAAACGCACTCGCCATCCCATAGGGTGGTGCTGACCCACTCGCCGCTGGAGGGCACCAGATAGACGCGCTTCAGCCGCAGTGTGGTAGGCTCGGCCGTCTGCAGGGCCACCTGGTCTACGGCCGTCACGTTCTGGCCATCGAGATAGCAGGTGAGCGAGGTGATGCCCTTGGCACCGCGCTGGATGAAGTTGTCGTAGAAAATGACCTGGGTCTCGACCTTCGTGGGCTCGGCAAACTCGAAGACAATGGCCTCGTAACCCGACCAGTCGGCCGGTGTGCCGTTTTTGGCGACGGTGGCGGCTATGCCACCCCACGCAACGGAGGTGAAGGTGATGGTGCCGTCGTCGTTATGCTGTAACTCTTCGTGGATGTTCCAGGTACTGTTAAACTTGTCGGTAATGTCAATCTTGCCGTCGTCGGCACCTGGCGCCGATTTGCCGCCGCAACTGACGAGCAGTGCCGCAAGGGCGAGTATGGGAAATAGTTTCTTCATCATCTGTTTAAATAGTGCTTTCGTCCCTGCCAGCGCCCCTCGGTGGGCTGCCGGGAAGAAAAAGCATGCAAAGTTAATCATTTTCCGCAAATTTCCCGCAACATTTTAGTTTTTTTATTGATTTGTGGAAGATAAAAACAACGAGTTGGAAAAAAATAGATTACAGGCCACGGGTCTGTAACTTCCCTATACATTATAATTAATACTTACCAACAAACAATCTCAAGTGAATTTTCCCCTACGCCCCCACCCCATAAAAATTTCTCACGTGAGATTTTTTCACGGGAGGCCTTCCCAGAAAAATTTCTCACGTGAGATTTTTTCACGCGGCGCCTCCCCAGAAAAAAGGCCCGTGCCCGGCACAAAAAAATCGGGGCCGCAAGCTAAGCCTGCCGCCCCGATGAAAAACTGTTATGAGAAGTTTACTTCTGCAGGAACTTCTTGCCGTCACGGATGACGATGCCCTTGTAGCTGGCATCGACGCGCTGACCGCGAAGGTTGTAGATGGCACCATTGCTGAGCACCACGCTCTTCACCTGCTCAATGCTGTCGGCCACGCCGCCACGGTTGATGGAGATGGCAGTGATGAAAACGTTGGTGCTGGACTTCGAGCGAGCCAGCTTGATGGTCTTGCTGCCAGCAGCGTCACCCACCTTGTAGGTGTTGGTGTTGGGCTCCTGACCGACGTTGGCGTGGATGTTGTTCCAAACCACGTTGTCGCCTTCGTCAATGACGGTGCCATTCTCGAAGAGCATGTACAGCGTACCGTTGGCATCGGTGTCCTTGTTGCGATAGGCAGTGATGGCAATCTCGTCGTCGGCCTGCAGAGCCTCGTCGAGGGTGATGGTGACGTTGTCAGTATCAATAGCAGCCTTCTTCGAGCTGACGCGGATGACGTAGTAAGAGCTGTTCTTCATGTTCACAGACTCGGCGTCGGCACCATTGCCGGTGACGGTACCGCCAGTGACGGTGGCACCCTCTTCGCCGCCTACCCACGAGAAGACGGTCTTAGCCTCGGCAGGAGCAGCGTCCTTCGAGATGTACATGGCGGTGACCTTCATAGTGGTTTCCTGAGCGGTAGCTTCCTTCGTGGCCCAGTCTTCGATGGAGGGATCGGGGAAGTTGAAGTTCTGGAATGCCATCTGCGAGATGTTGGTCCAGCCAGAGATGTCGAGGATGTACTTCTGAGGAGCGTCAGACTTCAGGATCATCATGTTCTCAGGAGCGCCATCGGCATGGTCGCCCTGCATGACGAACTGCACGTCGCCATTGGTAGACTCAACCTCGATGACCAGCGTGTTCCACTCGGCCACGTCGAATGTGCCAAACCACTTCGAGTGCCAACCGGCACCACCAGCGGCGAAGACAAAGGCACCCTGCTCAGCGTTGTAGCTGCCGAAGGTGGTGTAGTCAACGTCCTGGGTGGTCACCACGGGCTGCTCGGCCAGTGCTGCCTCATACTCGGCGGTCGATGCCCAGTAGATTTCCTCCACGGTGAGCGAGCCGGGGTCGTTCTGGTTCTGGAAGGCCACGGAGTTGATCTTGTTCTTGTGGTCGTCAAGCTTGATAGCCACCAGTCCGCCCTTAGCGTTCTTGGCAGCGAGCTGCTGGCCCTGGTAGAACTCGGGACCCCACTGGCCAATGACGCCGTTGGCATTGTACTGGATGATGAAGTTCACATCGGTGGTAGAGTTGTACTTCAGCACGAGATAGTCGAAGGCCGAAGCATCATAATAGGTCACGTTGCTGTCGTCGGTGGTGCCGGCCTCGGTGTCCTGAATGAGTTCGCCAGTAGCGAAGTTAACACCCTGCCACGACCAACCACCAGCAAACTCGATGGTAGTACCCGAGGCGTAGATGCTCGAAAGGTCTACAGCCTCCTTGGCGTTCATACCTACTGCAAACAGCGTTGCAGCAATAAGCGTAAATAATTTCTTCATAAGCGTTTTTTGTTTAGTTAATAAAATTATCATTTTTGGTTCTGCAAAATTAGTGGTTTTGAGTGAAACGACAAAGGATTGTGCCAAAAAAGTTTGACACAATCCTTAAAAATCATTTATTTCACGGCATTAAAGAGGGCATTGACAATCTCAGCCTCTGTCCAATTGAGCGAGACGCGGTCGATGAGACCCATCCACCAGAGCGCGCTGGTGGCGTTCTGCTTCAACTTCTGTCCGAAGTAGGTGGCGTACTTGATGCGCTCGGCAGGATCCTTCTTGCCGTCGATGGCTCCGAACTCGCCGAAGAAGGCGGGAATGCCCAGTTCGCTGGCCTTCGACGTGACGCGCTGGAAGACGGCGTCGATGGTCTCGCGGCACTCGTCGTTGAACGTCAGGATGCTCCACTCGCCGTTGTCATTGCAGAAGTTATAGGGGTCGTAGCTGTGGACGGACATGAGGATGTGGTTGGCATGCTTGTCCTGGGGCACCACCAGCTCGTCGAGCACCGTCTGGGTGCTGGTGGCAGCATAGGGGTTGATGACGAGGTTGCGATACTCGTTGTTGCCACCCGTGGCGCGCACGGTATTGACGAAGTCCTGATGATAGCGGCGGATGGCCTCATAGGCGTCGTTGCCTGCGGCAGGGGGCGTCCATCCGGCATCGCTGTTGGTGTAGAGAATCTCGTTGAACGACTCGAAGAGCAGGTGGTCACCGTAGTCGCGGAAGGTGGTGGCTATCTGCTGCCACAGCTTCTTGTAGCGGTCGGCGGCACCGTTGTTGTAGGCTTCCATGTTGGCCTGCAGCCAGGCGGTGGCGGCGGCTCCCGTGTCGTGCTGCACGTTCAGGATGCAGTAGCTGCCGGTGGCGAGCACCATGTCTACCACTTCCTTCACGCGGGCCATCCAGGCGGGGTCAACCTGGTCGTTCTGATCCATGTGGATGTACCAGGTGACGGGGATGCGGAACACATTGAAGCCGCGCTCGGCAATGGCGTTGATGATGGCGGGCGTGGTGACGGGCTGGCCCCACGCGGTTTCCCAGTCGGCCGTGGTGGGCGTGCTGTCCTGCCACTTCTGTTCCCACCATCCGTCGCCGGTGGCGCTGGTGGGGTTCGAGTCGAGGGTGTTGCCCAGGTTGTAGCCCAGGAGGAAGTCTTCCAGCGTGGTCCACGACGAGGGGAAGGTGTCGCCTGGATCGGTGCCGGTGCCTAACTGGCGGATGGTGATGTTCTGCTGCTGCGACTTGGTCTTCACGGTCAGCACGGCGGTGCGGGCATCGCCTTCGTTCTTCTTCACGCTCAAGCGCAGGAACGACCAGCGGTCGGTGTAGCCGTAGCCGGCGTGGTTGCTGATGCTGACCCACGAGGTGTCGCTCAGGCTGGCCGTCCAGTCGCCGTCGGCATCGATGCCGAGGATGGTGCTATAGGAGCCCATGCTCACGCTGAGCTGGTCGCCCACGGCCACGCTGTCTTTCATCACGGCCAGACGAGTGGCGGCGTTGGTACGGGTGGTGGCCACGGCGTCGTTGCCCAGGTCGTCGCTGCAGGAGGTGGTGGCTGCACCAAAGGCGCAGCACACCAGACCTGCAAGGAGGAAATTCTTGATATTCTTAATCATAGTCGTCAAATGTCAATCTTCAGGTTTCTTTTCTTCATTTCTTCGGAACGTAGATGATGCGCACGTTGTCGATGGACACGTCAACCTTTCCGCGAGAGGTGCTCTGGTTGGTGCTCTGGATGCGGAACTGGTGGATGCCGTCGGCCACGACGTCGGCGTAGGTCTTGCCAGCGAACTTGCTGAAGACGCTGAGCGGCAGGGCGTGGCGATACCAGACGCCCGTGGGGGCCTGGCCGTTGATGTCGCAGAGCACGGGACGCTCGAACTTGCCTATCTGGGCGTCGTAGTCCTCCCAGTCGAAGCCATACTCGTACATGTTCACACCGCTCACGGGGTCGGTGCCCGACTCAGTCTTGTTGGGCAGCCAGAGGCGCAGGTAGCCCCAGTAGGAGCCGTTGTTGAAGTCGGAATGGCTCAGCACGTTGGCGGCGAAGTAGACGTCGTCGGTAGAGGCGGTGGCGGGAATGACATCGTAGCTGGGCAGGGGGAAGACATTGCCGTCGCCACCTTCCCAGTCCTTGCGGAAGAACACCATCGTGCCCCACCACTGCTGGCCTTCCTGCGGCACGTAGATGTGGGCGTAGACGCCATCGGGCGTGTCATCGTCGTCATAGTCGGCATTGGGGCTCCAGCCATTGTCGATGGCATCGCCGTCGAAGGTGGTGAGCAGCGTGGTGTAGTCGTAGAAGCGGGGCGTTGACGAGGTGCCGCCGGGCGTGGTGACGCTCAGCGTGGTGGCACTGCCACGCGAGGGCTTCTGCGAGAACTTCACGCTGATGGTGTCTTCCGACTCCGACACGTAGAGGTCGTCGCCACTGACGGTGACATCGCCATAGCTGATGCTCTCAACCTGAACAAAGTCGCGGCCGGTGATGACAAGCGTCTCGCCCACCTGGGGCATGTCGTTCGACACACCGAGAATGACGGGCAGGCCAGGCAGCACGCTGAAGGGGATGTAGGCGGTGCCGCCGGCACATTCCAGCACGAAGGCGCCTTCCTTGAAGTTGATGTCGGGCATGGTGAAGCTCACCTGCGAAGTGGTCTCGTAGGCGTTGGTGGTGGTGTTGAGGTGGTGGTCTTTCACCACGGTCTGCACGGCACTCACCTCCACATGGTTGCCGCCAATCTCCTTCCACACGGTGCTGTCGAGCTGGGCGGCAGGAATATCGGTGATGTAGGCTTTCTGGATGTCCACGAGGTTCAGGCCATAGACGTTGACCACGTCGCCCTGCTGGCGCGGGTAGCTGGCCTGCAAGCGGGAGATGGACGGGCGCGGAGCCTTGATCTTGAAGGCGTAAGTAGCCACGCCGCCACGGGTCTCCACTCGAATCTCATCCTTCAGCTCGCTGTTGAAAGCGGTAAGCTCGAAGCCGTCGGCTTCAGAGGGTATCTTCACAATAATGCTGTGGTCGGTGTTGAACACGGAGTTGAACCACACCTGCTGATCGTTGATGTAGACGCGCTGGGCGTTGCCCAGGTTGCGGCCGATGATGACGATCAGCGAATCGGGGGCCGAAGCGGTGAAGAGGCTGTCGGCGTAGGCAGGATTGGTGATGCGCACGCCGGTAATCTCGGGTGCCCCTGCATCGTCGTCATCGCTGCACGCCATGAAGGCATTGAAGCAGCAGAGCATGAGCACCAGCGCGGCCAGGTATTTGATTGTCTGTTTCATAACTGTCAGTTTATATTATTCGTCGAACTTGTAGTTGATGGGATCCTTGCGGAAGTTGGGATTCTGCAGCACGTCGCTCTCAGGATAGGGCATGAAGATGTTCTTCTCGCTGAGGCTGACAATGACGGCTCCGTCAGGAATCTTCGCACGGATGAGCGAGTCGAGGTTGAACTTGTAGCCGTGCTCCAGGTCCTGAGGCACGCCGTTGATGGTAACGATCTCGCCATTGGTGTCGCGCAGGCCGTCACTCCAGTAGCGCACCTCGTCGCCAGCGCCGTCGCCATTGAGGTCGTAATCCCAAACGCTGCTATACCAAGTGCCCACGGGGAAACCGGTGTAGGCAAAGGTGTTGTCGTCCTTGCGGATGATGTCGTTCTCGTTGATGATGTAGGCACGATGCTGCTTGTTGTTGAAGAAGTTGAGCATGTACTCGGGCTTCCAGCGATACCAGGTGACGAAGTCATACCAGTTGCTGTACTCCATGCAGAACTCGATGCGGCGCTCGCGGATGATGTCCTCGAAGGTGATGGGCTTCGTCCTTGCGGGCAGCTTGGCGCGCAGACGCAAAGCGTTGAAGGCGGCCAGTGCCTCGGGATCGTCGGTCTGCTGCTGGTTGCCCAGCAGGGCCTCAGCCTTGATGAGGAAGACGTCAGCATAGCGCATGATGTAGGTGTTCAGCGGCGATGCCTGTCCCTTCAAGTGGCCGTCGCAGTCGGCAGTGGTGCCCACGACGCCTTTCTTATTCTGCATCCATTTCTTCTTGTAGGTGTAGCCGCCTTCATCCGAGCGGATGTAGTCGTAATGGCGGTTCTGCGTGAAGAAAGTGGCGCGCAGACGGAACGAGTCGGCGGGCTCCTCGTTGTAGTAGTCGATCATGTCGGGCGTGGCGGAGAGGTTGCCGCCCCAGGCTGCCACGTCGGTCACCTCGGCGAAGGTCAGCGTAGCCACAAGGGCGTTCACCGTGCCCCATCCGCCCACGAGGGGATCGGCCCAGCGCATGGCGAGGATGGTCTCGCTGTTGTCGTTATACTGCGGACGGAAGAGGTTCTCATAGTCGTCGAGCAGGGCGTAAGTACCACTGTTGATGACCTCGTCGCAAAGGCTGACGACACGCTTCAGCGTCTGCTCGTCGCGAGTGCCGCCCTTGTTCCATCCGCTCTGGGCCAGCAGCACCTTGGCCAGCAGGGCCTTGGCAGCATAGAGCGAAGGATGGTTGTCCTTGTCCACGGCGGGCAGCAGCTCGGCAGCAGCCTCCAGGTCGCGGACGATGAACTCCAGCACGCTCTCCTCAGTGCTCAGCGGCATGATGGGGTTGGCGGCTGCTTCGTCGTTATCCTCGAAGAGAATCACTTCACCCCAGGCGCGCAGCAGGTAGAAGTAGGCCACGCCACGCATCAGGTGGGCTTCGCCCAGAGCCTGGTTCTTCACTTCCTCGCTCACCTCAGGGTAGCAGTAGCGGGGGATGTTGTTCAGAATGGCGTTGGCAAAGGTGACCACGGTGTACATGGCTCCCCAAGCGTGGCTGACATCCTGTGTCAGGCCAGTGGTCTGGAACAGTGCGAACTCGGCATTGTTATAGGGGTTAAACGAGTCGTTGGCGCGCAGCGACCCCATGCCGATGATGGCGTTGTTGTTGTAGTACGACCAAGCCTTGTTGTAGAGTGGCTCGGTGGCCTTGATGACGGCCTCGTCGCTGGAGTAGAAGGTCTCAGCCGTGTATTGGTTCAGTGGCGGACGGTCGAGGAAATCGTCGCTACAGCCCATCACTGAGAGGCTGAGCGTGCCCAAGGCCAGTATCTGGAAAAACTTATTCTTGTTCATATACAATATTATATATTAGAAGCTTACTTTGAGACCGAAGTTATAAATGCGCTGCGAGGGATAGCGGTAGTTGTCCAGGCCCGTCAGCTTCACGTTCTGGTTGTAGCTGCCCAGCTCGGGATCGTAGCCGTCGTAGCCAGTGATGGTGAAGAGGTTCTGCACATTGCCGTAGACCTGCACCCAGTCGAGCTTCAGCGGCTTGAGCCACTTCTTCGGCAGGTTCCAGGCCAGCGAGAGGGTCTTCAGACGGATATAGGAACCATCCTCAACGAAACGTGTGCTGACACGGTTGTTGTCGTTCATGTTCTGGCCGTTAGCCGTGATGCGCTGCACCTTGGCCGAGCGGGGATTGGCCAGATAGACGTTCGACAGGTCGGTAACCGAGCCGTTGGGGTCGCGCATCTCCACGCGGGCGTATTCGGCCACGTCGGCCAGCTTGTTGCCCCAGCCCATGGGGTCGGTGTGGCGCTGGCGCACGAGGTTGTAGACATCGTTGCCCACGCTGCCGTTGAAGAAGAAGCTCAGCTCGAAGTCCTTCCAAGTGATGACATTGTTGATACCGAAGGTGAAATCGGGGTTGGGGTCGCCGATGTACTTACGGTCGCTCTCGTCGATGACGCCGTCGTTGTTCACGTCCTCATAGATATAGTCGCCCACCCAGATGCTGCTGGGCGATATCTCGTACATATTACCCTCGCCGTCGGCCGGACGGGCCACGGGGATGCGCTGGCCGTTCTGGTCGAGCATGAACTCGCCGAGGCTGTTCTTCTGATAGAAGTCGTCCTCGCAGGTGAACATGCCGATGACGTTGTAGCCATAGAAGCGACCCACGGGGCCACCCTCTTTCGACATGGTGTAGGTGTTGGTGTCGCCAGGATACGTTCCAGGCAGCATAGCGCTCTCGCTGTTGAGCTTAGTCACCTTGTTGCGGTTCAAGCTGAAGGTCACACCCGTGCGCCACTCCAGGTCTTTCGACTTCAGGTTCACCGTGTTCAGGGTGAACTCAAAGCCCTTGTTCTGAATCGAGCCGGTGTTCTCCCACTGGGGCGAGATGCCGTTCCAGGTCTCCGAGGGGACAAGGTACATGGGCAGGGCAGCCTCCAGCAGCAGGTTGTCGGTCTTCTTCAGATAGGCATCAATGATGAACTCGATGCGTCCGCTGAGGAAGTTCATGTCGAGACCTACGTTCCAGGCGTTGGTCGACTCCCATTGCAGGCTCTTGTTGGGGAAGTTGGCGGGATAATAGCCCGTTCCCCAGGCGGTAGCCACGTTGGCCATAGCCACGCCGTAGGCATAGCCAGGTGTTGACTGGTTGCCCACATGACCCCAGCCCAGACGCAGCTTCAGGTTGTCGAGCCAGTCCACGTCCTGCAGGAATTTCTCCTGGCTGACGCGCCAGGCCAGAGCTGCCGAGGGGAAGTAGCCCCACTTCGAGCCTTTGTCGAAATTGCTGGAGCCGTCGGCACGCAGGGTGGCGGTGAGCAGATACTTGTCTAAGAGGTTATAGTTTAGTCGGCCGTAGTAGGACTCGATGGCCCAGTCGGCACCCTGCTCGCCGTTGGTGGCGGTGGCAGCATCGCCCACGGCCAGACTCTTCACTGCGCTGCTGATGTAGCCGTTGCGGTCGGCACTGATGTTGCCCCAGTAGCCCTCCTGGCTCTCATGACCGGCCATGATCTGCAGGTGGTGGCCCTTGAAGGGGTCGAAGTCGTAGGTGGCATACTGCTTGAACGATTCGTAGGTGTTGCGCGACTCGGTCTTCGACAGGCGCGACTCTACGACCACGTTGCCGTAGCTGTAGTCGGGCTGGAAGTAGAGCGAGTTGCCCCACGAGCGGCTGCCGCCGTACTCCACGCGCAGGTTGAGGCCCTTCACGGGGTTGATGTTGGCAAAGAAGTTATAGTTCAGATCGTTGTTCTTGCGCCAGTTGTCGCGCATAGTGGCCTCGAAGAGCGGGTTCGACTGATACTGGAAGTCGTGGGTCTCGCCAAAGCCTATCGAGCCGTCGGGGTTGTAGGGTGCCACGTCGGGATACTGCACCAAGGCCGTCTGAATGGCTCCCGACTCCTCGAAGGTGACGGTGCGGTCGGTGTTGGCGAAGTAGCCGTTGACGCCCACCTGCAGCCAGGGAGCGATGTTGGTGTCGAAGTTCACGCGGGCCGACACGCGCTCGAAGCCCGAGCCGATGGCAATACCGTCCTGGTCGAGGTATCCGGCCGAGATGGCGTAGTGCATGTCCTCGGTACCGCCGTTGATGCCCACCTGGTGGTTGTGCATGAAGGCGGTGCGGAAGAGCACGTCCTGCCAGTCGGTGCCTTCGGTGAAGAGGCTGGGATCGCGATACTCATAGCTCTCGCCCCAGCCCATCAGCTTGGCGCGGATGCTGTGATAGTCGGCATACTGTGCCAGGTTCATCACGTCGAGCTGCGAGGGCAGCTGCTGCCAGCCCATATAGCCCTCGTAGGAGAGCTTCGGCTTGCCATTCTGGCCGCGCTTGGTGGTGATGAGCACCACGCCGTTCGAGGCTCGGCTACCATAGATGGCCGTGGCCGAGGCATCCTTGAGCACCTCCAGCGACACGATGTCTGAGGGGTTCAGGCTGCTGAGTGCCGACGAGTTGCCGTCGGTCTGTCCGCTCACGGCAATACCATCGATGACGTAGAGCGGCTCGTTACCATTGAGCGAGTTGATACCACGGATTTGCACCGAGATGCCACCGCCAGGGGCGCCCGAGTTCTGCGTGACCTGCACGCCGGCGATGCGGCCCTGCATGGCCTGCTCGATGTTGGTGTTCACGCCCTGCTTGATTTGCTCCTCGCCAATGCTGGAGACAGAGCCGGTGAGGTCGGAGCGCTTCATCACGCCATAGCCCACGACCACCACCTGGTCGAGCATGTTCACATCCTCGGCCAGCTTGATGTTCATCGTGCCGGCCTTAGTCACTTTCACTTGCTGGGTTTTGTAGCCTACATAGCTCACTTCCAGCGTCTCGCCCTGTTTCACGGCCATTTTAAACTGGCCGTTGAAGTCGGTGATGGAGCCGCTGCCCATGCCTTTCACTTTCACCGTGGCGCCAATGATTTCCTCGCCGGTAGCAGCGTCGGTCACGGTGCCTTGCACCTCGACGTTCTGCGCCAGTACAGAAAGCGGCAACAGGAGCATCAGGCCCATGGCCAGACTCCTGCCCCGTGCAAGCGCTCTGATGAGTAGAGAGAACGTTTCTTTCATATAAAAAATATTAGTTAGTTATAAATGTCTTGAAGTTTTTAAGTTTATAAGTTTATAAGTTCTGTCTTGATGTCTTGTTGTCTTGATGTCTTGATGTCAAACCATCTTGATGTCTTGCCTTGTTGTCTCACCGGCTTGATGTCGGATGATACTTCTTGATGACGGCAATGGTGGACGAATCGCAGTCGAACACTGAGTTCAGTCCCTGCGCCTCCTGTGCGGGGTCACCGCAGTAGGGATCACCCACCTGCCACTGCTCCTGGTGCAGCGGTCGAGCCTCGCCGCCCCATGCCCAGAAGTTACAGCCCTTCACGATGCTGTCGCCCATGGCCATCTGGAAGATGTAGTCGTAATACTGGTCGCGGGCGGTGGTGGGCGAGCCGGCGTCGTACTTGAAGCTGTCACGCGGATAGCCAAACTCCTCGATGACCAGCGGTTTCTGCAGCTTTCGGGCCAGACGGATATGCTCCTTCAGGTATTCGCCCGAGTTCTGGCAGGCCCGTCCGATGTTCTCCTGCAGCGAGTCGCGCTTAGCCCAGTTCCAGTTGTAGGGCCAGATGTGGGCGTTCATGTAGTCGATGTTCGGGTCGGCCGAGATACGTTCGTAGAGGGCCGTGTCGTTCTCGCAACCCCAAATGCCCTCCGAGCCGATGGAGATGAGGTGATTCTTGTCGAGCGAGCGGATGAGTGCCGAGGCCTCGCTGAGCCACTTGGCAAAGGGCTCTTTCGACTCCTCGCTGAAGGCGCGTGGCTCGTTGCCTATCTGCCAGGCCATGATGGCGGGGTCGTCCGTATAGGCCACATTGGTATAGCGGTTGGTGCGGCCGATGATGTCGCGCACATACTGATAGAACAGTTCGTGGGCCTTCTCGTTCAGGGCATACTGGGCCATGGCCTTCATAAAGGCCTGATAGCCGTCCTCGTTGGGGCGCGGCTGCTTGCCGGCGCCGGCCTGCTCCAGATAGAAGCCATAGCCGCCGCTCCACTCCCACGAGTTGTTCAGGTAGAGCACAGCCTTCATGCCGCGCTCGCCCATCTGCTGGAGCAGGTAGTCCAGTCCGGCCAGGATGGTGTCGTTATAAACGCCGGGAGCCACCTGCAGCGTTGGTTCCACCTTCGTGGTCACGCCGCGCTCGCCATCGCTGCCCACGAGGATGCGCAGGTTGTCCAGGCCCAGCTCGTGCAGCTTGTCCAGCTCGCGGCAGAGGCGCTGGCGGTCGCCGCCCTGACCCTCAGAGGCGAGGATGGCCCCATACCAGAAATTGGTGCCCACGAAGCGATACTCCTGTCCGTTGAGCACGAAGGCAGCGCCGTCGCGCTGTACGAAGGGGCTTGCAGCGGGAGCTGCTTTCTTCTCTGTACACGCAGCAAATGCCATCACTGAAACAGCGATGACGCATAAAAAAAGGCATATTCTTCTCATGGCGTTTATCGGTTGTTAGTCGTTTTCTGTTATTGTCGGTGCAAAATTAAGCAAAAAACGGCTAACTAAGTGATACTTTTATAGCAAAAAAACATACTTTCGCAAAAAAGTCATGTTTTCTTCCTTTTTCGCCACAGGGCTACACAATGACTTTCGTCTTTCGATATTTGTCGCGGAAGTCAGTTGGACTGCAACCCTTGCGTTTCTTGAACAGGCGGTTGAAGTTGCACACGGTGTTGAAGCCCGTCTCATAGCAAATCTCCGACACAGTGTGGGTGGTGTCAACAAGCAGGCGGGCGGCATGGCCCAGCCGCACATCAACGATATACTCATTGAGGTTCTTGCCGGTGCGCTGCTTGAAGAAGCGGCTGAAGGCAGAGTCGGTCATGCCCACCATGCTGGCGAGCATGGCCAGGCGCAGCTCGTCGCGGAAATGCTCTTCAATATAGTTCTTCACCTTCAGCACGCGGCGCGAATCGCTCTCGGCACTGACCTTGGCAAAGGCCGACGACGAGAGCTCCCGCGCTCCGTCCTGCTTCGACAGCTCGTAAAGGATGGTCATCAGCTCGGTAACGGCATAGAAGCCTTCACGCACCTGAGAGAGGTGGATGAGCCGGTGATAGACCTGCATGATGGCCGACATGGGGAAGGCGAGGCCCTTCTGCGCACGCACAAACATTTTATAAATGGAGGAGAAGGGATTGGTGTGGTAGATGCTATGCTCGTAGTTGAAATCGACGACAAACTGCACCGTCACCTCGTGGATGTCGTCGCTTTGACATTCATGCTGCTCCCAGACGTGCTCCAAGTCAGGGCTGGTGATGAGCACCAGGTCGTACTGGCCGATGACCTCGCTGCTGTCGCCCACGGTACGGCGACAGCCGGCCCCATTCTCCACAAAGTTCAGCTCAAACAGCTCATGGCAGTGGATGGGATAGGTGAACTCCTTCTTGTGGCGGTCGGCCACGTACATGAAGTCGTGGTCGGCCAGCGGGGTTATCTCATGCAGGACTCTTGACTCCCTCATACAGGTAACGAATGCAACTTTACTACTCCTGTTCTGACTGTTTCTGCTTCTTTTTCCTGCTGATCACAGCCAGGGCTATTACCGCCACAACCAGCAGAAGCATGATGATTAAGGCCACGTAGGCGATGGTCTCGGTGGTCTTAACCGACTGCGGATCGAAGGAGAGCACCACCTGATGCTGGCCCGCACCGATGTGCATGGCGCGCAGCACGTAGTTCACTCGTCCCAGCTCGGCCGGCTGTCCGTCGACGGTGGCTGTCCAGCCGGGGTAGTAAATCTCCGAGAAGACCAGCACGCCGCCCGTCTGGCTATTGACCGAATATTTCAGCAGGTTGGGCTCGTAGCTGTCGAGATGGACCGTTGCGGCTGAGTCGAGGGCAGCCGCCTTGCCCAGCACGCTCTCGAACTGACGGTCGGCCACGGCCTCATGGCGCAGGTCAATCTTTCCCAGTCCGGCCAGCTCGTCGTTGGCATTGGCCACATACTGTACATTGTCCACAAACCAGGCGTTGCCCTGGGTGTGGGGATTGACGATGGCCATGTCGTTGCTCACGATGAAATACTTGGTGTTGAGCATGTTGAGCACAGGGTAGATGCTGTCGCCGGCAATGGAGTCAAGCTGGCCCCGGCTGGCGTTGATGGCCTGGGCCGCGCCCTGCATCTCAGGAGCGATGTAGGCGGTGATGAGTTCGTTGTAGCGGCCCAGCTTGGCGGCATGATAGCCACCCACGCTCTTGTGGTAGAAGCTGGTCTCGTTCTCGTTGAACGTGTCGCCAGCAAAGTTCAGCACGCGGAAGTCGGGTTCCTTGTCCTGCAGGATTTGCTGGTTCACGGGCTTGATGGCATGCGACGTCTGGCGAACCTGAGCATCGACGAACAGGCCGTCGTACAGGTAGCGCTTGTTCACCTGCCACAGGTCGAAGAGGCAGAGCACGGCCAGTGCACCCACTAAGGGCAATGCCTTCAGCTTCTGCGCACGATAGAGCAGCAGAAGCAGGGTGCCGATGACAATGATGAAGAACGAGCGCCAGCAGTCGGCCGTGAACACGGGCACGCGCATCTTGGCCAGGTTCTCGCTCACCATGTTTATCTGGCTGGCGTCAGCATATTGCGACAGGCGCTGCACGTCGCCCTCGCTGACAAACGAGAAGAACGTGTTGGGCATCAAGGCAAAGAGCAGGCAGAAGCCGGCCGTGAGCCCGAAGGCGGTATAGACATAGCGGATTTTCTTCTTCAGCACCTCTGGCTCGTCGATGATGGTCTTCAGCGCCATCATGGCCAGCAGGGGGATGGTGAACTCGGCAATGACCAGAATGCTCGACACCGTGCGGAACTTGGCATACATGGGCACGTAGTCGATGAAGAAGTCGGTGAGCCCCATGAAGTTCTTACCCCATGAGAGGAGGATGCTGAAGATGGTGGCTCCGAGAAGTGCCCATTTCATCGGCCCCTTCACGATGAACAGGCCGAGGATGAAGAGCATCATCACAAAGGCGCCCACATAGACGGGGCCGGCGGTGAAAGGCTGATCGCCCCAATACTGATACCACTGTCCGCAGAAGTCGCGCAGCTGCGGGTCGCTGGCATCCATCGAGGCGGCATTGTTTTTCAGTTGCTCGCTGTGCGAGCCGCCCTTGGCGTTGGGGATGAGGAGCGTCCACGTCTCGCCAATGCCATAGCTCCACTGGGTGATGTAGGCCCGGTCCAGTCCGCCGTCGGTCGAGGTCTGGCCGTCGCCCTGCGTCAGCTCGGTGCCGCCGCGCATGGTCTGCTGAGAGTATTCCCACGTGTGATAGAGGTTCGAGATGTTCACCAGCACGCCCAGCAGTCCGCCCACGAG
Source organism: Prevotella sp. (assembly GCA_017400455.1). Classification (GTDB taxonomy): domain Bacteria; phylum Bacteroidota; class Bacteroidia; order Bacteroidales; family Bacteroidaceae; genus Prevotella. The sequence goes on from JAFPTC010000145.1 coordinate 45,798, forward strand.
GCAGACGCCCGTGGCCTTCAGCCACTGCGCCATCTGTTTCTTGCGGACAGCCTCCACGGCATAGGCCGCCACCATGAAGAGCATGAGGAACAGATAGTAATAGGTCATCTGCATGTGGTTGGCATGCACCTCCAAGGCAGTGAAGATGGCGGTGACCACCAGGCCCCACAGGAACTTACCCCTATAGGCCAGCACCATGCCGCCGATGAGCGGGGGCAGATAGGCCAGGGCCATGACCTTCCACATGTGGCCGGCGGCAATGATGATGAGGAAATAGGTGCTGAAGGCCCAGAGAATGGAACCCAGCGCGGCCAGGTACTGACGGAAGTTGAACGCCCGCAGCAGGATGTAGAAGCCCAGCAGATAGGCAAACAGGTGCCACACATAGTCGGGCAGCCACAGGTGATAGGCTTTCTCGGCCGTCACCACCGCCGACGTGCTGTCGTAGGACGGGGCTATCTGGTAGGTGGGCATGCCTCCAAAAAGGCTGTTGGTCCAGCGGGTGCGCTCGCCCGTGCGCTCCAGGTACTCCTTGGCCTCCTGGCCGGCACCGGCACCGGCCGAGGTGTCGTGCTGATAGAGAATACGGCCCTCCGTGTCGGCGGGATAGAAATAGGCAAAAGCCACAATGGCGAACAATACTACTGCCACCACGTCAGGCAGCCAAACTTTCCAGGAATTCTTCATGCTATCTTGATTTGCTCTCATTTAGAGTTGCAAAGGTACATTTTTTAATTTGAATGACAAAGAATTATCAAGAAAATATTCAAATATGAACGTCATAACGTCATATTTTGCAGAAGAAACTAAGGGCCAAATGGTTACGCATGACGTTTGGTTTTTTGAAACGTGATGCGCTGGGGCTTGGGGAATGGCTCGGCGGAAAAGGGCAGCGGGTTTAAAAAAAATCTCACGTGAGATTATTTTCTGGGGAGGCCTCCCGTAAAAAAATCTCACGTGAGAAATTTTTCTGGGGAGGCCTCCCGTAAAAATTTCTCACGTGAGATTTTTTCACGCGGCGTTGAGATTTTCAAAAGGCTCAATGCCGCTGATTGGCATGGCGTCTTGCCAGAAGGAAAATCCTGGCAGAGGAACGCGGCTTAGTAGCCGGGGTTCTGCTCCCAACCGGGGTTCAGGTCCAGCATCTCCTGCTCGATAGGGAAGATGCGGTGACGCTTGTCGAAGTTAGCATCGGGGAAGTTCTGGTAGTGGGGGAAGAACTCGTCCTCGAAGTGGCCGAAGCGAATCATGTCGTTGCGGCGCCAGTTCTCGTCGAAGAACTCGCGTCCACGCTCGTCATAGATGTCGCTAAGCGTGGGCTCAGCGGCAATCTCGGGAGCTCCGGCGTACTTGCGAACCTGGTTGAAGAGGTCCTTGGCGCCGCTCTGTCCGGTACGTGCAAGGCACTCGGCCTTCATGAGCAGGATGTCAGCATAGCGGAACAGGGGCAGGTCGTTCGACTGGTTGCGCCCGTTGTTATAATCGGCAGGGATGATGAACCACTTGATGGAGTGAGCACCCTGCTGGATGGACTCGTCAGTGTTGCCCACATCGATGGTGTTGTCCTGCTTGGCCAGGGTGATGGTTTCGGTGAAGTGTACCTGCTTGTCCTTAAACATGAACGGCTCGCTGGTGGGGCGCAGCGTCTTCGGGTCGCGGATGAAGACATCGCCCTTCAGGATGCAGAGGTTGCGGATGTCGCCCTCAAGGCTGAACAGCTTCACAAACTCGGGCGTCACCACCATGTTGCCGCCAAACGACTGGGTGAAGGCATCGGACGAGCCGTAGACATTGGGCACCATGCCCTTGAGCTGCTTGAACGAGCGGGGACGGGCATACTGGAAGCCGGCACGGTCGATGGCATCGTAGGGCATGACGTAGATGAAGTCCTCAACGGTCCAACCGTTGTCGTAGGAGAACTTGTGCAGATAGTCTACTGAGCCAAGGTTGAACTTTCCGCTGTTGATAATATCGTTGCAAGCCTCGATGCAGGCGTCGAGCTTGGGATTGGCAGCCGTGGCGGCATCGTACTTGTCGACGGACTCAGCCGTGTACACGGCCCAGTTCAGGTAGAGCTTGGCCAGAAGGGCCTCAGCCATCCACTTCGTCGGCTTGCCATAGGTGTTCTCAGTAACGTCCTCGGTGAGCGAGGGAATGATCTCGGTAAGTTCTTTTTCTATCCACTCGGCCACCTCCTTGCGCGGCGAACGAGGCACCACCTCGCCCTCGGCAGGAATAGACTCGATGATGGGCGTGTCGCCGAAGCTGTCCATCAGTATCCAAGTGAAGTAGGCACGCATGGCTCGGGCCGGAGCCTTCATCTGGTCAGAGGCGCCGCTGCCAAGGTCGGCAAGAATGGTGTTGGCCTTGGTGATGCCGGCCGTAACATCCGAGTACCAGTCGAGCGAGGCATCGGTGGCTGAACTGCAGTGCAGGGCCTGGTGGGCATAGGTGCCACTGTCATAATAGCCGCCATCGAAGGCAAGGCCAGTGAACTCATCAGAAGCAAGACATTGTGCCTCCATATAACGGCGACCGAGCGTCCCGGCCAGGTGGAAGTACACATCGGACATCTTGGCCTCGACCACAATCATCGGGTCGATGCCAGAATTTTCACTTGGGTCTACGATGTACTGCGAACTTGGTGCGACTTCCAGATCTGTACAACTGGAAAGTGCCACGGCAAACAAGCCAGTTGCAAGAATAAATTTATTTCGTTTCATAGTCGAATCTGATTAAAATATTGGTTTACTTTACGGTCACGATAGCAATGCGGTTAGAATGATTGGTGTCTGCACCCTTAGCCACAACACGCGTTACGTTCACGCCCTTGGCCTGCAGGAACTTGGCCACAGCATCGGCACGCTCTTGCGAGAGCTTCTGGTTGGCATCGGCGTTGCCTTCGGGCGAAGCATAGGCCACAACCTCTACATTGGCGCCCTTCTGAATGCCGGCCAGCTCAGCGCTGTTGCTAATCTCAGCAGAGTTCACGGGGAAGGTCACCACATAGGTGCTCTGGACGAAGGTCTCCTTGTCCTTGCCGGGCACTTCCTTGATGACTTCCTTGACGGTAGGCACCTCGCGCACCACTTCTCTGTCAACATACTGCACGACAGGTCTGTCGGCCTTCGTGGACTTGCTGCCACCAAAGTTGATCTTCACGCCAAACAGGAAGGAACGGGTGTGGGGGTAGCGGCTCCAGCGATAGTCGATGCCCGGGTCAATGCCGCCGAGGTTCACCTCGGGATCAAGGCCCTTATAGTCGGTGATGGTGAGCAGGTTGTTGGCCGTGCCATAGAGGGTGAGATCCTGAATCCAGTCGTTGAAGCAGTTGCGGAAGGTGTAGCTCAGCGAGAGCGACTGCAGGCGCACGTAGCTGCCTTTCTCAATCCAGCGGTCGGAGGGCAGCGAGCCAGAAGCGTCGCCAGCGGGATAAGAAAGGAACTCTTTCAGCACGTTCTTGCCGTCGGAGAACATCTGGGCGCTGGTGTAGTGGGCACGCGGTGAGTTGTACACGTCATTGCCGAAGACGCCAGTGATAAAGGCGTTCAGGTTCCAGTTCTTATAGCTGAAATTGTTGTTCCAGCCAACGTTCAGCTTGGGCTGGGCGCAACCGGTGATGGAACGGTCCTTGCGCGAGGGATTGTTGGTGGTAGCGCCAGTACGGTTACCGTTGTCGTCGAGCACATAGTATTCCGAGCGGCCGTTCACAGTGCCTGCATACTGATACGTATAGAACGTACCGATAGGCTCGCCCTCGATAATCATCTGAGTCCAGCCCTCACCAGAGACGCCTGAAACCATCGGCTCGCCCTGAGTGAGCGGGGTGTCGAAGAACTTTGCATTGGTCACCTTGTCCACCGTGTTCTTGTTGTGCGACAGGTTAAGCGTGGTCATCCAGTTGAAGTTCTTGGTGCGAATGGCATCGAAGTTCACGGTCAATTCAATACCCTTGTTGGTCATCTCGCCCACGTTGGCCTGAATCCAGTTGTAGATGTACTGAGTAGTCGACACGCGGTAGTCCCAAATCAGGTCCTTGGTCTTCTTGTGATAGACCTCGATGGTACCGTTGATGCGGTTCTTCAGGAAGCCGAAGTCCAGACCGATGTTCAGCATGCCGGTCGTCTCCCACTTCAGGTCGGGGTTGGAGTTCTTGGTTGCGCCGTAGGTGCGATAGGTCTTGCCGTCGTAAGTGAAGGTGCCCGAAGCACCATAGGCGGGATAGGACGAATAGACATCGAAGCCCATGGAGTTACCCGAGAGGCCGTAACCGGCACGCAGCTTCAGGTTTGAGAAGAAGTTCTGGTTCTTCATGAACTGTTCCTCAGTGATGTTCCAAGCAGCCGATACCGAGGGGAACGTACCCCAGCGATTGTTCTTGCCGAAGACCGACGATCCGTCGCGGCGAATGGTGGCTTGCAGCATGTAGCGGCTGTCGAACGAATAGTTGGCACGGCCGTAGTAAGAAATGTTGCGGATCTTCTGTACATTACCGCTCTCAACGGAGTTCTGAACGCCGAGAATGGTCTGGGCGTAGGACATATTGTTCCATTTAAGGTCGTCGTTGAAGTAGCCTTCCACGCTGAGTCCGAAACCATCGTTGTATTTCTTTTCCTCCCAGGTGTAACCGGCCATCAGGCCCACCTTGTGCTTGCCCAACGTGAAGTCGTAGTTCAGGTAGGTCTCGAAGGTCTGCTCATGGCCGAAGTAGGTGTTGCGGGTGGCCTGGCCGTTCTTGTTGCCGATGCCCTCCAGCTGCGAATTGCGGGTGTTGTAGGCGCTGTAGGTGCTCTGGTAGTTGCTCCAAGAGTAGTTTACGTTCCAGAACAGGCCTTTCCAGAGTTCAAGGGCGGTCTTGCCGATGAACTGGTTGCGCTTGAACACGGTCTCCGAGCGGTTCTCCTCAATCAGGGCCAGCGGGTTGTAGTTCTTCGAACCAGCACCCACCGTCCATGTGCCGTCGGCATTCTTGATGGCATTGGTAGGAGAATAGTAGTTCATGGCATCGAGCACCGAAGCACCCTCGTTGCCACGGGGCACATCCTTACGCTTGCCATAGACGGAATTCAAGCCCATGGACACTGTGAGATGATCTTTCAGCAGCTTGGTAGACACCAGCGAGCGCACATTGAAGCGATCCATGCCGTTCTGCTTGAAGACGCCTTCACGCTTCATCAGGTTGGCGCTTACCATATAGTTCGTCTTGCCGTTGCCGCCGGTGATACCCACATTGTGGTTGTGGCTGATGCCCGTGCGGAGCACCTCGTCCTGCCAGTCCACGTCGGCACCGCCATCCTTCAGCGTCACGCCGTTGTCGGCGGCATATTTGCGCAGGTCGGCAGCCGTAGCCACGTCATATTTCTTGAGAATATTGTCGAAAGCCACATAGCCGTTGTAGGTCACGTTGGTCTTGTCTTCGCCACCTTTCTTGGTGGTGATGATGATGACGCCGTTGGCAGCCTTCGAGCCATAGATGGCCGTAGCGGTGGCATCGCGCAGCACGTCGATGCTCTCGATGTCGTCAGGCGACACCATCGAGATGTCTACGCCGGGAATACCGTCGATCACATAGAAGGGCTGCATGGCATCGCCGGTGCGCAGGGTGGAGGCACCACGCAGGGTGATGGTGGGAGCACCGTTAGGATCGGCCGTGGATGAGACGACCAGTCCGGGCACTTTGCCTTGCAGCATCTGGCCGGGATCGGTGAACACGCCCTGATTCAGGTCCTTGGCCTGAACGGTGGTGATGGAGCTGGTGACATCCTTGCGGCGCATGGTGCCATAGCCCACGACGACGACCTCTTCGAGCAGCTGGTTGTCTTCCTGCATGGTGACCACCATGCCATTGACGGCGCGCTGCGTCTGGGTGTTGTAGCCAATGTAGCTGAACTCCAGGCTGGCTCCCTGGGGCACGTTGAGGGTGAACTGTCCGTTCACGTTGGTCGTCACGCCATTCTGCGTGCCGGCCTGCTTCACGCTCACGCCTATGAGGGCCTCGCCCTTGGCGTCGCGCACGGTGCCGCTGATGTGCTGCTGAGCCCAGGCGACGGTGGTCACCATCAGGAGCACGGCCAGCGCCAGCATGCGGCTGAATGCATTCTTTACGTTTCGCATAAGATTCTTTTTTTCGTTATTTGTTAGTGTTAATAAAGTTCTTCAGTCTGTGAATGGGGTTCAGCGAATTGTCGGGATACTTCACCTTTCCGTCGTAGCTGCTCAGGTAGTTGTTCACCACCAGGTTGTCGATGTTCACCCCCGAGGCCTGCTCGATGTAGACGCCATAGACGCGGCCCGTGACAAAGGCTTCGCCCTTGCAGGGACGGCGGTCGTAGATGCCGTTGGCATAGTTGGTTTGCCGGCGCAGGTTCAGCGTGACGTTGCTCAGCGTGATGTCGCTCACCTTGTCGGGCGTGTCGCCGCCGATGAAGCAGCCATTCTCACTGGTGGCCTGGATGTTCTGGAAGGTGATGCGGCTCACGGCGCCCGAGCGGCCCTGGGTCTCGCCCTTGGGGAAGCGCCAGTTGGCGTCCTTGTGGTTGCCGTCGGCACGGGGATAGCTGGTCACATAGATGGGTTCGGCCTTGCCCCACCACACGTCACTCCATAGCTGCAGGTCCATCATGATGTTCGAGAAGGTGATGTCGGTCACCGTTCCCTCGTCGCGGTTCTGTATGCCCACTCCTCGGTTCGACTGGGTGATGATGCAGTTGTCGAACAACACATTATATATATTGTCCATGTTCTCCGAGCCAATCTTAATGGCGCAGGAGCGCGAGCTGAGGGTGCAGTTGGTGACCACAATGTCGTGGCAGGCGCCGTATTCCTGATACTCGCGCCGGTTCTTCAGGCAGATGCAGTCGTCGCCCGAGGTGATGTGGCAGTTAGATATACGCACGTTCTTCGAGTGGTCCAGGTCTATGCCGTCGCCATTGCGTATCTTGAGGTTGTTCAGCAGGTTGATGCCGTCGATGAGGGCCACGTTGCAGCCCACGAGGTGCACGGTCCAGTAGGCGCCCTCGGTGATGGTGACGTCGCGTATCATCAGGTTGTCGCAGCCAATGAGCGTGAGCACATGAGGCCGTGGATCTTCTACAGTGAGGTGTTGCTGCGCCGATGGGGAATCAACTCTTAACTCTTCACTCTTAACTCTTAACTCTTTCAGTTCATAGCTGTCGCTCAGCTCCTGGCCCATGAACTTAATGCCGTTGCCGTGGATGGTGCCCCGGCCGGTGATGCTCAGGTTGCGGGCATTCTTGGCCCAGAGCCACATCATGCCCTCGCCACGGTTCTGGCCGAAGGCGCTCAGCGTGTAAAGACTCTCATCAGGATTACAGAGCAGCGTGGCGGTGCTCTCAAGGTGCAGCTCCACGTGGCTCTTCAGCTCCACGGGCCCGCAAAGGAAGGTGTGTTGCCGGGGCAGCAGCACGCGGCCGCCGCCTTCAGCCGTGCATCGGTCTATGGCCTGCTGCAGCGCAGCGGCATCGTCGGTCACGCCATCGCCCTTGGCGCCGAAGTCAAGCACATTGTACACCGCTTGGGCATGAACGGTTACAGTGCAAACCATCAACAAGAAAGCCCAAAAAAGTCGGTTCATTCTCATGGTGTTAAGTTAACAATGATAATTGCGGGGCAAAGGTACATCATTTTTTTCAAAAATGAAAAAAAAATGTGCTTTTTTTGCAATAAGAGAGGGCCGACGTCGCGCTTGACAGTCGGCCCATGGCTCTTCTTGGAAAAATGTGAAGCTTCGCAGCTTGATGAAGTTTTGTTTTAATCCTAAATGATAATGTTATAGAGAAAGCATAGAAATATAATCTCTTTTTGGTTTAGTTCAGCCCTCCGCTGGTGAGCGAGTCGCTTACGCTGATGGCGGTTCTTGCCTCCTTGCCCAGCAGTAGCGAGTCGCTGTTCTGCTCGTAGGCCACGGCGGGCTCGTTCGCGTCGACCTTCACCTGGCCGCGCTGGGCATATTCCTCGGCGTCCACCCAGGTGTCGTCCTGCTTGAACGACTGGTTGATGGCGTTGCCCAGGGTGAGCAAGATGGCCACCACGGCGGCGGCGCCAAACAGCGGGCGCAGGCGCTCGGCGAGGCTGACGGTACGGGCCTTCACCACCTTCGTTCCTTCAGTCATCTTCAACAGCCGCTCGTCGAAGTCGTCGCCCAGCTTAGGCTGCTCGCTCAAGGCGTCAAACAGCGGGGCATAGACAGCCAGCTCCTGAGGCATGTCAGCAGCACCCTGGGCGTAGAAGGCCTTCAGGATTTGCTCCTCGTTCAGGGTCGTCTCCCCCTGGAAGTAGCGGTCAAGCAGTTGTTCGATGTACTTATAGTCCATGTTGTTCTAATTGTTGAAACTTTTCTTTTATTGTTTGGCGGGCGCGAAAGATGTTCACCTTCACTTGCTGCTCGGTGATGCCCATCACCTGGGCTATCTCCTTGTAGGCTTTTCCCTCCATGTCGCGCAACTGCATGCAGGTGCGCTGTTTTTCGGGCAGCTGGTCCAACAGGCGTTTCACCTGTTCCACCCGGTCGCGCTGCACGGCCATTTCCTCGGGGTTGGCGCTCCATGAGCGGTCTTCGTGGTCGTGGTGGCCCTCGTCGTCGTCGAGTGATGCCTGCTGGCTGTCGGCGCGTTTCATTTTGTCCAGCGCCATGTTTCGGCAGATGGCCAGGCAGTAGGCCTCTATCGATTCCAGCTCGTCCCAGCTGTCGCGGCGGTTCCATACTTTCAGCATGGTTTCCTGCACTATGTCCTCGGCATCAGCTCTGTTGAGAGTGATGCGCAGTGCCAGCCGGAAGAGTTCGTCTTTCAGCGGTAGCACGTCTGTGCGGAAGCTGATTTCTTTCATCCTCTCTATTAGGTAAGACGATTGGCAAGGGAAAAAGTTACAGAAAAAGTGATTTTTTTTTCGAGGGGGGCGCCGCGTGAAAAAATCTCACGTGAGAAATTTTTCTGGGAAGGCCTCCCGTGAAAAAATCTCACGTGAGATTTTTTTCTGTCGCGTGGTCACCTGTTTACGGCGGGCAGCCGCACCCACCTGATGTGGCGCCGCAGCCCTTCGGGCGAGCTGACGGTGAACTGGTACTCGCGGCCGCGCACAAAGGGCCAAAGGACAAACTGGCTGAGCGACACGACGGGCCGGCCATCGATCTGCTCCACCACGTCGCCGGGGCGGAAGCCCAGCCGGAAAGGCTCACCCTGGGGCCACACCAGGCCCACGCTGGGGCGGCCCTGGTCGTCGGCCACGAAGGCTATCTCCACCTGGCGGTTGCCCACGGCTATGGCGCGGTCGGTGGGGGCGTTGGGAATGAAGAGCATGCGGCGATGGCGGGGATCGAAGGTCACGGAGCCATACTCCAGCAGCCGGCTCCCCAAGTGGGAACCGCCCTGGGTGGTGACGCAGTGGAGGCGGCTGAAGGCGCAGCGGCCCAGCCGCAGGCTGTCGAGCTGGAGGAAGGCCACTTCGCCCTCGGGCTCGGTGCCATAATGGCCTATGGCGTGACGGCCCACGATGCGGCCCTCAACGGTTAGGTCGCCACCGTGCTTTTCGGCCTCGGCATCGTCGAAATGGGCCTTGTTCATCGAGAAGAACTGGCGGCTGCCGGTGTCGAAGAGCACCCTTTCGCGATGCTCGCCAAAGGGAATGATGTCAATGTAGGGCACGTGGAAGTTCAGGCTGTACTTCATGCCCACGATGCCCAGTGCCTGTTCTTCTTTCTTCGACAGCGGCCAGCGCTGGTCGGAGAGTATGAGGCGCCGGCGGGGCACGTCGATGGTCATCACCAGGCCGCCGTTCACCAGGTCGAAGCCCAGGATGCCGTCGATGGACGACGTGCGCGGCTGCACAGTGGCCCGGAGGCCCGTGAGCTTGAGCGAGCCCAACATGACGGGGGGCAGCAGCGTCATGCTCACGGTGTCAGTGCGGCCGGTGGCATCGTGCGAGATGATATTGCCCACGTGGGGGCCTTGCGCCAGGGGTGAGTCGCTGAACACCACGCTCTGGCCGGCGCCGGTGTCGAGCAGGAAGCGGTAGGTCTGCCCGCCAATAGTCACGGGCACGAACACCTGGCCCCGCTGCCACTCTATGGCAATGGTCTCGATGAAGTTGGTGGCAGAAACGTGGAAGTCGGCCTTGTAGCGTCCCAGCCCCTGCGCCCCTGCGGGGCTAAATGAAAAAAGGGAAATGAAGAATGAGAAGCCAAGCAGCCTGCTCATCAGCCCGCAACGTAGCTTCCATGTGCCTGGGGCGGCGCTGTTCTTCTCATTCTTCATTTTTTGTTTCTATTTTTTAAGTTCGTCGAGCAGGCGCTGGGCCTTGCCCCACTTATCCATCATGAACAGCACATAGCGGATGTCCACGCCGATGCAGCGGGCCAGCTGCGAGTCGAAGAAGATGTCGCTGGAGAGCGAGTCCCAGTTGCCGTCGAAAGCCAGGCCGATGAGGCGGTTCTTGCCGTCGAACATGGGGCTGCCGGAGTTGCCGCCGGTGATGTCGTTGGTGGTGAGGAAGCACAGGGGCATCTCCCCTGCCCCACTGAGCAGGTCGAGCATCTCGGGCTGCACGCGATAGTCCTCAATGGCTTCGCCCTGCTTCATCTTGGCTACCATGCTCGGAGCCTTGGTCTGCCAGCCTGAGGGTCGTCCGCCCAGGTTGTACTCCTTCACTTGGCCGTAGCTCATGCGCAGGGTGAAGTTGGCGTCGCTGTAGTGGGGCTGGTCCTGCTCCATGCGCAGCTTGGCGGCACAGAGCAGCCGCTCCTGCTGGTCGATGCTGTCCTGAACGGCCAGGGCGGCCACCTGCAACTGCTGCGCCAGCACGGTCAGGTCCTGGCCGTACTGCACGCCCAAATCCTTCTTGAACGATTTCTTGTTGGGATAGACGCGGCCTTTCTTGATGAGGGCCGACTTCTTGTAGAGGTGGTCGGCGTATGCCTGGCAGTCGCCGCCAAACTTCTGGTCGATGGTCTGATAGAAGTCGGGCAGCCACTGGGGATCGGTGACCTGCTGGCGATAGTTCTTGAGCAGCGTGCCCAGGACCTCGCGGTCGGTGTCATAGTCCCAGCTGTCGCGGTTGTCCTTGAAGTTGATGTGCTGGCGCTTGCCGTGGCCCACGGGCTGTGCACCGCTGTGGGTGCGCAGGGCACGCAGGCTGAGCTCGTCGTTGCGCATGAAGCTCTCCATGGCCAGCATGGCTGCCTTCGACACGGCAATGCGGCGGTCGTAGAGCTGCTTCATCTTGGCAAAGTCGAGCTGGCCCTTCAGATAGCCACAGGTGTCCTGCCACTGGCGCAGCCGCTGCTCGAACTGCTCCTTCTGGCCAATGAGGCCGATGGAGTCGATGCATTTGTTCATGCCGATGGAGTTCTTCCAGTAGTTCGACGACTGGGCATACTTCGAGTCGTACTTGATGCGCACGGCCTCCGAGGCGTCCATGTGGCGCTTCATCACCTCCTGCTTCACGCCGCGCACCTGGGCGCGAATGGCGTTCTGGGCATAGCGCTCGCTGATGCCGTAGCTCGACAGGTAGCGGCTGGTAGAGCCGGGATAGCCCATGGTCATCGAGAAGTCGCCCTCCTTATAGCCCTCGGTGCTCACCTTGGCCCAGTGCTCGGGGTGGTAGGGCACGTTGTCCTTCGAATATTTGGCGGGGCCGTTGGTCTTCGGGTCAGCGTAGATGCGGAACACGGAGAAGTCGCACGTCTGGCGCGGCCACATCCAGTTGTCGGTCTCGCCGCCGAACTTACCCATCGACTTGGGAATGGCGAAGACGAGGCGCAGGTCGGTGAAGTCGCGGTAGGTGGTGGCGTAGTAGCGGTTGCGCTCGTAGAAAGCCTTGATTTCCACGCGCAGCGAGGGGTCCTGGGCCTTGGCGGCCTTGTCCATGACCTGCTCCAGGCTGTCAATATAGTCGTAGCGCTGGTTCTGCAGGCGTGCGCCAATGTCGGCGGGCAGCTGGTCGGTGATGTCCTGCTGGCTCACCATGAAGCTCACGAACATGCCTTCGTTGGGCAGCTCCTCCTCGTAGCTCTGGGCAATGAAGCCGTTGAGCATGTAGTCGTGCTCCACGGTGCTGTGGCTGCGAATGGCCTCGAAGCCGCAGTGGTGGTTGGTGAACACCAGGCCGTCGGGGCTGACGACGACGCCCGAGCAATAGCCGGAGAAGTTGACGACCGACTTCATGATGGCGTCGTCGGCCTTGTAGAGTTTGTCGTAGGGCAGCTGATAGCCCTCTAACTGCATGCGCTCGTAGACGGCCTGCGGCAGGTCGTAGAGCGTCCACATGCCCTCGTCGGCATGCGCAGAGAGCGCTGCCAGGCATGTCAGGGTCAAGAATAATTTCTTCATCACATTATTATTTATTTAAAGTATTTACCGATGACGGGCAAACTGCGCAGCGGCAGGTCGCGCCAGACAATGAAGGCCACGAAGACGCCTATGAGCAGCGTGTTGAAGGCCAACGAGGCCCACAGCGGCCAGCCCACGGCGGCGCGCATGAAGCCATAGAGCACGAAGGCGAGCACCACGTAGAGGGAAATGTCCTTCAGCGGATAGTCCACCTTGTAGTAGCGTTGGCCTATGAAGTAGCTCAGCAGCATCGACACGGCATAGGCCGCGAAGCCGGCCCAGGCGCAGGCCATGTAGCCATAGCGAGGAATGAACAGCACGTCGATGGTGATGAGCACCACGGCGCCGATGGCCGAGAAATAGGCTCCCCAGATGGTGCGGTCGGTGAGCTTGTACCAGAACGAGAGGTTGAAGAACACGCCGAACATGATCTCGGCCGCCATGACGATGGGCACCACGCGCAGGCCCTCCCAGTAGCTCTGGCCGATGATGAACTTCAGCGTCCCGAGCCAGCCCATCACGCAGAGGAAGGCCAGCAGGGTGAAGATGAGGTAGAACTTCATGGCCTTGGCGTAGGTATCGCGACTGTCCTTGTCCTTCGACTTGCCAAAGACGAAGGGCTCGTAGGCAAAGCGGAAGGCCTGCGTGATCATGACCATGATCATGGCTATTTTGATGCAGGCGCCGTAGATACCCAGCTGCTCGCGGGCCTCGGCCACGGAGCCGTCGTAGAGGTAGGGGAAGAGAATCTGCGAGGCGGCCTGGTTCAGCTGGCCCACCACACCCATGACGAGCAGCGGCCATGTATAGGCCAGCATGCGGAGGCAGGCTTTGGCGTCGAAGCCGTGGCCCATGCCGCGCAGCTCCTTGCCCAGCAGCAGCAGGGTGAAGAGCGTGCAGGCCAGGTTGATGTAGAAGACGAAGGCCACCTGGAGCGTGAACTGGTCGTCGTAGATGCCCAGCGGGTCCCACTGCAGCTTTGGCAGCACGATGAGGTAGAGCACGTTCAGCACAATGTTGAGCAGGATGTTGAGCACCTTCAGCGTGGCAAACTTCAGGGGCTTGTGCTGGTGGCGCAGGTAGGCGAAGGGCACGCACATGAAGGCGTCGATGGCCACGGTGACATACATCACGCCCACGTACTCCGGATGGTCGCCATAGCCGATGGCCGAGGCGATGGGCTGCAGCAGCAGGAGCACCACGGCGATGCTCAGCAGCGATGTGATGGCCACCATACGCAGCGTGGTGGAGTAGATGCGGCGGGGGTCCTCGCCCTCGCGGTTCATGAAGCGGAAGAAGGTGGTTTCCATGCCATACGTCAGCAGGATGACGAGTATGGACACGTAGGCATAGACATTGGTGATGACGCCATACTCACCCCCCGAGGCGGCAAAGCGCGCCGTCTGGATGGGCACCAGCAGGTAGTTGATGAAGCGGGCAACGATGCTCGACAGTCCGTAGATGGCCGTGTCCTTGGCCAGGGATTTCAGGTTTGCCATAGCAGAGTTATTTTGTAGGTGAGGTAGGTTTGGTAGGTGGAGTAGGTTCAGTAGGTTCAGTAGGTTCGGTAGGTTCGGTAGGTGCAGTAGGTTTAGTAGGTATCTCTTTACTGCACCTACCATCCCTACCAAACCTACCAAACCTACCCTCTTTGTCATAACCATATCCCCGGGCTTCCGTCCTGGCTCTGTAGCGCTGCTCCTTGATGCCTCCCTCGCGCAGGAACTGCTCGTCCTGCCAGTCTATGAGTCCGCGAATAAGGCTCAGCGCCTGGTGAATGACTATCAGTGCAATATTGGCTATCTCCTCGTCGTTGCGGCCTTCTATCTGGCGCTGGTAGTAGGCAGTGTCATTATGTCTTTTAAACAGTGGCTGGCAAATGCGGTACTTCTCGTGCTGCGGCCCCCATATCTCCATCTGTCGCACGCGCAGATAGTCGCGGTAGTCCTCCTTCAGTTCTTCCAGGCTGCCCTTGGCAATGGTGGTCAGCCGGTGTTCGGTGTCTGTGGAGCCTTCGGCATCGCTATAGCCCTCCACGATGTTCTGCTTGCCCGACCGCGCTGCCTGCTGCATCTGGTCTACGGTGCGGTCGTGGGCTCGGTCCATGAAACGAGTCACAAAGTAATAGGTGATATCGAATACGCACTCCGCCTTCTGGAAGGCCAGGAGAGTGCGGTAGCTGTCAATCTTTTTTCGTTTTTCGTCCATGATGTCATTAATTATTATGTGGATATTGAGGTAGGTTCTGTAGGTTTTGTAGGTTTTGTAGGTCTTGTAGGTTCTGTATATACTTTACCTACTCCACCTACCACACCTACCCTACCTACCCAAAGAACATCGCCGCTATGAATATCGCGGCAAGAATCCCCGCCAGGTCGGCCAGCAGGCCGCAGGTCACGGCATGGCGCGTATAGCGCACGCCCACCGAGCCGAAGTACACCGCTAATATATAAAAGGTCGTGTCCGTCGAGCCTTGGAAGATGCAGCTCAGGCGCCCCACAAACGAGTCGGCACCATAGGTGGTCATAGCGTCGACCATCATGCCACGGGCGCCGCTGCCCGACAGGGGTTTCATCAGTGCCGTGGGCAGCGCGCCCACGAAGTCGGTGTCGATGCCCACAGCCCCCAGCAGCCAGCCGATGCCGCCGATGAGCCAGTCCATGGCCCCCGAGGCACGGAACACGCCGATGGCCACGAGGATGGCCACCAGATAGGGAATGATCCTGACGGCCGTGGAAAAGCCCTCCTTAGCGCCCTCGATGAAGGCATCGTAGACGTTCACCCGCTTCCTCACGCCGGCCAGGATGAACAGCACGATGATGGTCATGAGCAGGATGTTGGCCACGGAGACGCTCACCTGGTTCATCACCACCGAGTCCAGACGGCTGAAGCCCCACAGGATGGCGGCCACGGCGGCGCACATGCCGCCCAGCGTGAGCAGCATGGTGCGGTTGAGCAGGTTGATGCGCTGATAGAGCGAGGTGACGATGACGCCGGCCAAGGTAGAGAAGAAGGTGGCCAGCAAGATAGGCATAAAGACGTCGGTGGGCGCGGCAGCTCCCATCTGCGCCCTGTACACCAGGATGCTCACGGGAATGAGGGTCAGGCCGCTGGTGTTCAGCACCAGGAACATGATCATCGGGTTCGTGGCCGTGTCCTTCTTCGGGTTCAGCTCCTGCAGCTGCTCCATGGCCTTCAGGCCCATGGGCGTGGCGGCATTGTCAAGGCCCAGCATGTTGGCCGAGAGATTCATGAAGATGCTGCCCGTCACGGGATGGCCTTTGGGCACGTCGGGGAAGAGTTTCACAAACACGGGACTGAGCCATCGCGAGAGCGCGTTGACCACGCCTCCCCGCTCGCCCACTTTCATCACGCCCAGCCACAGCGACAGCACGCCGGTGAGGCCCAGGGAAATCTCGAAGGCCGTCTTCGACTGTGCAAACGTCGAGTCCATCATGGCGGGAAACACCTCCAGGTCGCCCAGCACCACCAGCTTCACCAGCGCAATGACGAAGGCCACCAGGAAAAACGCTATCCAAATATAGTTCAGTACCATTCAGGAAAGAATAATTGACGTTGCAAAGGTAGCTGTTTTTTTCCGTTCTGCCAAACAATTCCTGGGTTTTTGTAGGGTAGTCCTAAGTTGTCTTCTTCATTTAAACGACAACTTTGGGCAACCTGGGACGACTTTGAACTATGCCGCGTAACTACTCAGTCATGTGTTGAATTAGACAAAAATCTCCAAAAATCTTTCAAAAATAGCTGCGCGAATTTCTATTTTTGAAGATTTGCGGGTGTGCCAAGGGCACAAAATCTACAAAAATATGCCATCAAAAGAGATTTCTGTTAGATTTTTGAAGATTTTTGTCCTTATATTTCTTGTGGTGGTCAGCATGACTGAGTAGTTACTATGCCGCGTAGATCTGAATAAAATCCGGAATTCAGCGCCCGCCCACACCTATAAGCCCGCCCGCTCGGAGTAATAAGGGCGGCCGCCCTTATTAATGCGGGCGACCGCCCGAATCTGACAAACCTACGGGACGTAAAAAAATCTCACGTGAGATTTTTTTCTGGGAGGCCTTCCCGTGAAAAAATCTCACGTGAGAAATTTTCACGGGAAGCCTCCCTATGAGAACACGCCGCCACTGCACCATAAGAAGCACAGGCCCCACTTTCAAGGCATCCGAGGCTCTTTCGTCCTCATTTTAAGCACGTTAGAAGGCCGTCAGTCCCCGATTTTTCCGATGGCCGAATGCAAACGGTTGCATAAATCTTGAATAATTTTTCTCTATATTTAACAAGATTTAACTACTAATCCAGTTTAGGAATCAAATTCTTTTACTACCTTTGCGGCACCATTCGTAATAAAAAGGCGGCCGGACTGATTCCGGCCGTGTTAACCGAATAAAATTAAAATCATATATTAACTATTTAAAAAACAAAAAGCATTATGAAAAAGTATTTGATGATGGGAGCAGCAGCCCTTACAATGGGTTTCGCCTTTGTCAGCTGCTCCAGTGATGATGACATCTACAATTCGAAAGCTAAGTCGGAACAGCTCGCTAAAAACTATGCCGAGGCTTTCGTCCAGCAGTTCGGACAGCCTGCTGCCAACCAGACTTGGGGATTCGGCCAGGCTGCAAAGTCTCGTCAGACACGTGCCGAAGGAGATGCATTTTGTGACACAGATGGCAAATTCTGGTTTGATAAATACACAAATTTGCTGCCTGTTCCTGCCCCAATTACAGAGGAGGAACGTGCTGCCGTATATGCGGAGTTTAGCAAGGTGCATAATGACCTTGGTGAAACCATTGACTGGAGTGACTATTATGTTCAGCAAGTTTGGTCGAGTAAGAATGACCCTGCAAACACTTATACATCCTTCCATGGGCAGAATGGAGGAAATGAAGTTCAGCAAAAAGCAGCTTCTAGCCATATGGATATGTTGCTGTGCGGTTTGAGCGACACTCATTCCAATAATTTCAATGCTAATGGCACAAGTCCAATTGAAGTATGGAATGGTAAAGATTATCGTAGTGACAACCAAAAGGCTACCTACTATGATTCTATTCAGCTTATTCGCAATTGCGATACCAAGCGTTTTGGTTATCATAACAGCTTGGATAGCAAGGATCACTACGAATACATCATTCTGAAAGTAAATGGTTCTTATTATGTAGGATTTGATTTCTGTGCTTCTTATTCTTTCAATACTCGCACTGCTGATGGTGGCTTCGTTAAAGAAAGATATGACCAGGATCCTGGTGAAGAGTTCGATACCAACTTTAATGGCTACACATTACGTAGCAATGATGAAGTAGTGTATAATAGTGATGGAACTATTAAGGGTTATAAGGGTGGTGACAAAGACATTCACCGTGACCACAAATACAATGATTGGATTGTAAAGATTAGCCCAGCAAAGCAGGTAACCGAGCCCGTTGACGAGGTAAAGGAGCAAGGTCGTATCTTCTGCGAGGACCTGGGTACCATTGGCGACTTCGACTTCAACGACGTTGTGTTCGACGCTAAACTCTATAAGAGCGGTAAGATTGAGATTGACGTGCTCGCCGCTGGTGGCACACTGCCCATCGCTGTTGCTGGAGAGAACATCAAGATTGGCCAGATGTCTAACACTGGTGTGAACAACGGTCGTCCCACGCAGCACATCAGCATCAGTGCCGAGGAAGCTGCTAAGAATCGTTGGACTTCTTTGATTTCAATTCCTATCGTTGTAACCCGTGATATTACGGATGCTGTTGATGGATCTGTTGAATTGACCGCTGAGCGGGGCAAAGCTCCTCAGAAGATTTGCGTTCCCCTAACAACCGATTGGGTTGATGAGTATGTGAACATTAACACGGCTTATCCTGACTTTGCAAAATGGGTGAAAGAACAAGTGACTCGTGAGAATTGCTTCGCTAATAAAGTTCTCAAATATGTAGACCTCGATTTGCAGAATAATAACGATTAATCTGAAACATCAAATACTCATATAATTTTAGCCGAGGGGGCGTCCATGCGAATGGGCGCCCCTTCAGCATGCAGACTGCTCACAGGAAAAGAAAGATTGTTGTCCAAAGTTGTCCTAAGTTGTCGTTTATAATAAAGAAGACAACTGGGGACAACTTGAAACAACTAATTAACAATGAAGAGGCGCCCCTTCAGCATGCAGACTGCTCACAGGAAAAGAAAGATTGTTGTTCTAAGTTGTCCTAAGTTGTCGTTTAAAATATAGAAGACAACTGGGGACAACTGCACAAAATCCAATGATTTGTTTGGAGGAACGAAAAAAAGTGATTATCTTTGCAACGTGATACACTAAGCGGCGAATGAAAAAGACAAGCGTCATCAAACGCCTACAAGCACTAAAGCCTCGACTTCGCGAAGTGGGAGTGCTACAACTGGGGCTTTTCGGTTCCACTGTCCGTGGAGAGAATTCCAAGGACAGCGATATAGACGTTCTGCTCGATTTCCAGCAGGGAAAGGAGACCTACATGAACTTTATTTTTGCCTGCTCCCTACTGGAAGACTGTTTCAAGCACACGAAAGTTGATGTGGTGACCAAGAACGGCCTGAGTCCCTATATTGGCAAATCCATCTTGGAGGAAGTTGAGTATGTATAAATCTTACGTTCCTTATTTGCACCACATTCGTCAAACAAAAAGATTGTTGTTCAAAGTTGTCCTAAGTTGTCGTTTAAAAAGAAGAAGACAACCGGGGACAACTTTGGACAACTACACAAAATGCAATGATTTGTTTGGCGGAACGAAAAAAAGTGATTATCTTTGCAACGTGAATACGAAGAAGAAAGGGAAATAATTATGGATGCAAACATGACGGCAGCAATTATGCTATTAACTGTCCTTGCAATAGCAATAGTAGGTCATATCTACTTTAAGATACAGGACAAGCATACTGTAGAAACAGACAATTAATTTACACATAGAAGGGGGCGTCCATGCGAATGGCCGTCCCCTTCATCATGCAGACTGCTCACAGGAAAAGAAAGATTGTTGTTCAAAGTTGTCCTAAGTTGTCGTTTAAAATATAGAAGGCAACAGGGGACAACTTTGGACAACTACATAAAATCCAATGATTTGTTTGGAGGAACGAAAAAAAGTGATTATCTTTGCAACGTAATAAAGCGAAAAAAAGCTGACGGCGTGCCGAAGAAACAGTTAATAAAAAAGTTATGGCGACAATTACATTGAATCGTGCATTGTACACGCAGATACAGAACTACGCTAAGGAAGACAACCTGAGCGTGGATGAGTGGGTGACCATGCTCATTAAAAAGTTTGTGCCAGCAAAGAAAAAGGGCTATAGGATGAAAAGGATTGAGGAGCTTTCGCCAGAACTGCAAGCTATAATTGGCTTTGCGAAGCCTAATGTCACCAATGACGATGACATGAACGGCGACAAGGCAAGAATGGATTATCTGACAGAGAAGTATGCCCAATGATGCGCGTTTTTGTTGATACGAATATCTTGCTCGACATCATTGAAGGGCGGCAAAAGTTTCTCTTGGCCTCGTCGAATGTTTTCGATTTAGGCATTACCGGGCAGATACAATATGTCAGGACACGGAACTTTAGCAATTAACACTGAAGAGACGCCCCTTCAGCATTTAGAACGCTAACAAGAAAAGAAAGATTGTTGTTCAAAGTTGTCCTAAGTTGTCGTTAAAATATAGAAGACAACAGGGGACAACTTTGGACAACTACACAAAATCCAATGATAGGTATAGGCGTTTAGGCCACACTTTTGTGTAACACGATACTCCCATCACTTTTTCAACACAGAGACACAGAGGACACTGAGGGAATCACATAGATACAAGACTCCGAGTGTGACAGAGCGTCCTAAAGGTCTTCACAGAGAGCTACCGCTGTGTTTTGACGGGCGAAGCCTCTGTGCAAGGCCTTTAGGCTCTCTTGTAGTCTCTGCGACTGGCTATACATCCTCTGTGTCCTCTGCGTCTCTGTGTTGAAAAAATTACCGCCTCAACATACCCAAGGCGTTGCCCTGGGTTGGTCGTTTTTGCCCCCTGCGCTCAGTGGTAACTTTTCACGTTGCAAACATAGTAACTTTCAGGGCGTGAGTGCGGTCTAAACGCCTATACCTATCTAATGGTAACTACTCAGTCATGCTGACCACCAGAAGAAATATAAGGACAAAAATCTTCAAAAATCTAACATAAATCTCTTTTGATGTCATATTTTTGTAGATTTTGTGCCATTGGCACACCTGCAAATCTTCAAAAATAGATAATCGCGCAGCTAATTTTGAAAGATTTTTGGAGATTTTTGTCTAATGCAACACATGACTGAGTAGTTACATCCAATGATTTGTTTGGCGGAACGGAATAACACTGTTAGCGCTCGAAGCTGGCTTGCGGCCGGATGTTGCGGGGATGGTGTTGCAACACCTCGCGGCGCAGCGTCTGCATGCTGATGTGAGTGTAAATCTCGGTGGTGCCAATAGACTCGTGGCCCAGCAGAGCCTGGATGACGCGCAGGTCGGCGCCACCTTCGAGCAGGGCGGTGGCGAAGGAGTGGCGCAGGGTGTGGGGCGAGATGGTCTTGGTGATGCCGGCCTCCTGCGCCTGACGCTTGAGCATGATGAGGATCATGGTGCGCGTGAGGTGGGCGCCGCGCCGGTTGAGGAAGACATAGTCCTCCTCACCGGGCTTGATCTTCAGCTGCTGACGCCAAGGCAGGTAGTTGTCAATCTCATGCAGGGCGCGGTCGCTGATGGGCACGAGACGCTCCTTCGACCCCTTTCCCACGATGCGCAGGTATTTCTCGTCGGCATAGAGCTGGCTCCAGCGCAGGCTGACCAGCTCGCTGACACGTAGCCCGCAGGAGAAGAGCACCTCGATGATGGCGCGGTTGCGATGGCCCTCGGGCACGCTCAGGTCGATGGAGTCCTCCAGCTGGTCCACCTCCTGCGGGGTGAGGAACTCAGGCAGATGCTCGCCCAGCACGGGACTCTCAAGCAGCTCGGTGGGGTCCTGGTCGAGATAGCCGTCCTGCACCATGAAGCGATAGAGCGAGCGCACGCCGCTGAGGATGCGGCACTGCGAGCGCGGCCCGATGCCGATGTCGTGCAGTCCGGCGGCAAAGGTCTGCAGGTCGGATAGCTCGACTTGGGTGAGCGTCTTGCCCTCGCCGTTGAGATAGGTAATCAGCTTCTCCACGTCGCGCCGGTAGGCCTCGATGGTGTTGGGCGACATGGAGCGCTGCAGCTTCAGGTAGCGCAGGTAGCGTGGGAGGATGTCTTGCATCTGGCTTGGGGTGTTAAAGATGAGGAAGGGCATCAGCTATGCGCTGCAGGCCCTCCATGAGCTGGCTGCGCGGACAGGCGATGTTCAGTCGCAGGTAGCCCTGTCCGCTCTGCGGGCCGTACATGGTGCCAGGGTTCACCCACACGTGGGCCTTGTCGAGCAGGCGGTCGGCGAGCTGGTCGACGGGCATGCCCATGGCCGAGACATCGACCCAGGGCAGGTAGGTGCCTTCCAAGCGGCACACGCGCCACTGAGGCAGGTGAGCTTCAGCAAACGCACAGAGCGCACGGTAGTTTTCCCAAAGATACTGGCAGAGCTGGTCGAGCCACTCCTCGCTCTCGTTATAGGCAGCTTGAAGGGCGACGATGCCGAAGGGGTTGACGTCGCACACCTCGTTGATGTTGATGGCGCGGTCTATGCGGCGGCGCCAGGCAGGGTCGGAGCAGATGATGTTGGCAATCTGCAGGCCGGCGGTGTTGAAGTTCTTCGACGGCGAGTTCATCACCACACAGCGGTCGGTGATGGTGCCGAAGGGCACAAAGCACTGGCCGGGCATGGTCAGCTCGCAGTGGATCTCGTCGCTGACAACGGTGACGTCGTGGCGCTGGCAGATGTCATACATCTGCTGCAGCTCCTGGCGCGTCCACACGCGGCCACAGGGGTTGTGGGGGTTGCAGAGCAGGAAGAGGGTGGTCTTCTCGTCGGCGCACTTTGCCTCGAAGTCCTGCCAGTCGACGGTGAAGGAGTCCTGGTTGTTGCGTTGGCAACGCAACAAACTCGACTCCAGCACCTCGCAGCCGTTGTTGCGGATGCTGCTGAAGAAGCAGTTATAGGCCGGCGAGAGGATGAGCACCTTCTCGCCCGGCATGGTGAGGGCCTTGATGACGCACGACATGGCGGGCACCACGGCGGTGGTGTAGAGAATAGCGTCGCGACGTATCTCCCACTGATGGCGGCGGCGGAACCAGCCAATGACGGCCTCGTAATAGCTCTCGGGCACGATGTTATAGCCAAAGACACCATGGGCCACACGCTCTTCCAAAGCACGCTGAATGGCGGGGGCCACACGGAAGTCCATATCGGCCACCCAGAGGGGAATGACATCATCGTAGGGACACTCGTCCCACTTCACACAGTTGGTGCCGCGACGGCAGACCTGTTCATCAAAAATACTTTTTTCCATATCTTTTTTTTGACATCAAATACTTTTGGACATCAAGACATCAAGAGGAGAGGACATCAAGACAACAAGACGAAATGACATCAAGACAATAAGACATCAAGACAATAAGACAACAAGACGGCAAGGCGAGAAGACGGCAAGACGAGAAGACGGGATGGGGAGAAGACGGGATGGGGAGAAGATGGATGGACTGCATAGGGATTAGAGGGATTGGCGGGAAAGTTTGATGCGGTCATACAGGCGGAACTTACGCTGAATCTGGATGCGGTCGGCACCGAAGTTAATCAGGAGACCGTCATCAATGCCAGTGGCTGTGAGGTAGTTAACCAGCTGCACTTCGTGCATGGTTGTCAGGGCGGCGATGGCCTTCAGCTCCACGATGACGCGGTCTTCCACTATCATGTCGGCACGATAGTTGCCCACTTCCCGTCCTTTGTACATCACCTTCAAGGGAATCTCAGTCTGAACAGAGAGCCCACGGTCCTTCAGTTCCAAGAACATCGCGTTCTTATAGACATTCTCCTCAAACCCTGGGGTCAGCTGACTGCGCACCTCCTTTGCACAATCCTTTATCTCCTCTATCAGCGCCTCTATTCCCATCTTATCCATAAACTCATATTTTATTATTATGTCTTATTGTCTTGATGTCTTGTTGTTTTGTTGTCTTGATGTCTTATTGTCTTGTTATCTTGATGTCTTGTTGTCTTGATGTCCTACCATCTTGATGTCTCAATGTCTAACCTCAATCACGCAGTTGTTTGGCTGTCTCACATTCTCATCGATGGTGATGCTGCCTATCGAGTCGGCCACGATATGTCCGCTGGTGGGGTTCTTGATGTTTTCGATGTGGCCACGGATGTCGGCCTCCACGGTGCTGTACTCGAAGACGCGGTCGCAGAGGCGGTCGAAGGTGCAGTTCTCCAGCACCAGGTTGTCGGTGTAGCAGAGCAGCTGCTCACCGGCCAGATGGCAGTTCACCAGCCGCACGTTCTTCGAGTGCCAGGCCAGGTACTCGCCGTCGAGCACAGAGTCGTAGACGGTGACGTTCTCGCACTCCCAGAAGGAGTCCTTGGTGAGGATCTTGGCGTTGTGCACCTCCACGTCCCGACAATACTGGAAGACATACTTCGAGTCGCTCTCCAGTCCGTCGACATAGATATTGCGCGAGAACATGAAGGGATAGGTGCCGCCATGGAGCTTCACATTCTTCAGGCGGAGGCCGTCCACGCGCCAGAAGGTCTCGTCGGCATCGGTTATCTGCACGTTCTCCAGCTCCACGTTCTTCATCTCGCGGAAGAACTTCGGTGCGTCAATGCGCGTGTTGGTCATCTTCAGGTCGTTGGTGTACCAGATGGCCGAGCGTGAGCCCAGTGCGAAGTAGCAGTTGTTGATGCGGGCGCCATCGACATGCCACCAGGGATACTTGCCGTAGAACTTACAGTCCTCGGCCTCCATGTTCTGGCACTGCTTGATGCCGCTCTCGCCGTCATCGATAGTAATGTTCTCCAATCGGAGATCGTGGGTAGCGAACAGTGGTCGTTCGCCCCCGAAATGTTTATCCTTAATAATTTCCATCGTAAAAAAATAAAATAGCTATTTTGGGCTGCAAAGTTAAGCAAATTCCAACGATTCGAGGACTTGGGCATGTTAATTAAACAAAAAGGCGCAAGGCTGACGGCTTCTTTTTGTTACAGAACTTGCTCGTTTAAGGAAAAACGACTAACTTTGCAGCAAACTTACTAAAACCATGACAAGATGAGAACCATACTGACGATGATGCTGACGCTACTGATGGGCAGCACCGCCCTGGCTCAGGGCACAGTGGACGACTACAAACGGGCCAATGCCCTGCGCGGCAAGTATTCAGGCAAGATGACTGGCGGCGACGTGAACGTGCACCGCATGCGCGGCCAAGGCCATAAGTTCTGGTACTCCGTGTTCAACGGCGACTCTACTATATATAAAGAGGTGGATGCCGACAAGAACACCGTCACGCTGCTGCCCGGCAACCCCGAGCCTCCCCGCAGACGCGGCGGATGGGGAGGGCCACAGCGCCACTGGATGGAGGTGCCTGACGAGAAGGACGGCTGGCAGCGCTCACCCATCGACAGCACGCTCTTCATCTTCCATCGCGACAACAACCTCTGGACACGCCAGGGCAACAGCGAGAAGCCGCTGACCACCAATGGCGACTCCACCAACTATTACTCAGCCTGGGGACGCTTCTCGCCCGACGGCCGCTACTATGCCACCGTGCGCATAAAACCCGCCCCGAAGCACTACGTCTACTACGTGGAGGCCATGCCCTCGCGCCAGCAGCGGAAGCGTGAGGCCTATCAGACCCACGACGGCGGCCCCAGGGCCGTGACGCCCGTGCTCCACAAACAGGAATATGCCAAGCCCGGCGACTCGCTGAACTACCGCGTGCCCGTGGTGGTTGAAGTGGCCACCGGCCGCGTGGTGGAGCCATCGACCGAGCTCTTCAAGCACCAGTATGAGACGTCGGCCCCCAGCTGGGACGACAACAGCCGCACGCTGACCTTCACCTTCAACGAGCGCGGCCACCACACCTACCGCCTGCTGGAGCTGGACGCCGAGACGGGCAAGGTGCGCACGCTGATAGAAGAGAAGAACGACAAGTACGTGAACTACAACCGCCTGTGGCGCCATGACCTGGCCGACGGGCGCCGCATCCTCTGGACCTCGGAGCGCGACGGCCGCAACCACATCTACCTCTACGACCGCCAGAAGGCTCAGCTCATCCGTCAGGTGACGAAGGGCGAGTTCTACGTGCGCGACATCCAGCGCGTCGACGAGAAGGCCGGCGTAGTCTACTTCTCGGCCAACGGCAAGAGTGGCCTGCGAGCCAGCGACAAGGTGGGCACAGCCGACGAGGAAGACCCCTACCTTATACATTATTATAAGATAGGGCTGGACGGCAAGCACCTCGTTTGCCTGACGCCCGAGGAGGGCAACCACAGCGTTACCTACTCCGAAGACATGAAATACCTCGTAGACACCTATAGCACCGTCACCACGCCGCCCGTCACCGTGCTGCGCTCGGGCAAGGACGGCCGCATCCTGCGCACGCTGGAAACGGCCGACATCTCGCGGCTGAAGGCTGAGGGCTGGACGGCTCCCGAGGTGTTCGTGGCGCCAGGACGCGACGGGGTCACCCCCATGTGGGGCATCATCCTGCGCCCCTCGAACTTCGATCCCACGAAGAAATACCCCATCATCGAGTACATCTACTCCGGCCCTGGCGACCAGTATGTGCCTAAGTCGTTCCGCGCCTGGCACTGGGGCATGGCCGAGCTGGCCGAGTTGGGCTTCATCGTCGTTCAGGTCGACGGCATGACCACGTCGTTCCGCACACGGGCCTTTGAAGAGGTGTGCTACAAGAACCTGAAGGATGCCGGCTTCCCCGACCGCAAGGCATGGATCAGGGCCGCCGCTGAGAAATATCCCTACATGGACATCGACCGCGTGGGCATCTACGGATGCTCGGCCGGCGGACAGAACGCCATGGCCGCCGTGCTCTGGCATGGTGAC
Source organism: Prevotella sp. (assembly GCA_017400455.1). GTDB lineage: Bacteria > Bacteroidota > Bacteroidia > Bacteroidales > Bacteroidaceae > Prevotella. The sequence goes on from JAFPTC010000145.1 coordinate 72,166, forward strand.
TTCTACAAGGCCGCCTATGCCGCCTGCGGCTGCCACGACAACCGCATGGACAAGATTTGGTGGAACGAGCAATGGATGAGCTATCCCATCGACGAGAGCTACAAAGAATGCTCGAACGTGGAGAACGCCTGGCGACTGGAGCGTCCGCTGATGCTCGTCGTGGGCGAGCTGGACGACAACGTTGACCCCGCCTCGACCATGCAGGTGGTGGCCGCCCTGCAACGGGCCGGCAAGAACTTCGACCTCGTGGTCATTCCCGGTGCCCACCACACCATGGGCGAGACCTTCGGCGAGCACAAGCGGGCCGACTTCTTCGTGCGCCATCTGCTGGGCGTGAACCCGCCTAAATGGAACGAGCTGAAATAATCACTGTCAAACCAATACAAAATATGAAAAAAAGACTATTTGCCATGCTGCTGTGCCTGTCACTTCTCGGGCAGGCCCAAGCCCAAGTGTCCTTTGGCAAGGCAGAGAAAATGAACGACGGATGGCGCTTCCTGCGAGTAGACTCCGCATGGAACGTTTTTGAGTCGCCCAATATGAAGAACCCCGACTACGACGACTCGCGCTGGCGGCGCGTCACCCTGCCCCACGACTGGAGCGCCGAGCTGCCCATGTCGCCCGACAAAGGCTCGTGCCAGGGCTACCTGCCTGGCGGCATCGGCTGGTACAGGAAGGCGCTGCCCTCTACCCTCAACGCTCAATCTTCCACCCATCATTATATCTATTTCGAGGGCGTATACAACTACTCCGAGGTCTACCTCAACGGCCACCTGCTGGGCATACGCCCCAGTGGCTTCGCCTCGTTCATGTATGACCTCACACCCTATCTGCGCGCCGACGGCGAGAACATTTTGGCCGTGCGGGTGAACCACTCGCAGGAGGCCGACTCCCGCTGGTACACCGGATCGGGCATCTACCGCAACGTGTGGCTCATCAGCGCCCCCGAGGTGCACCTTGCACAATGGGGCACCGCCTGGCGGCTGCGCGACAACAAGCTGAACCAGCTGGAAGTAGACGTAGAGACCACCGACGAGCGCACCGACAAAAGCCCGCTGACGCTGAAAGCCACCGTTGAGCTGGCCGACGCCACGGGCAAGGTGGTGGCAAAGGCCACGACAAACATTGGAGCCCAGCAGAAGAAGACCGTAAGGCTCAGCATCCCCCATCCCCAGCGCTGGACGCTCGACGACCCCTATCTCTACACCCTTACCACCCGTCTCAGCAACGGCGACGAGAGCGTAGTCCGCGTGGGACTGCGCACGCTGGAGTTCTCAGCCGACAAAGGCTTTGCCCTCAACGGCCAGTGGATGAAGGTGAAGGGCGTCTGCGTACACGACGATGCCGGCGTGCTGGGCACGGCCGTGCCCGCCGAGGTGTGGCGCCGCCGCATCAAGGAGCTGAAAAGCCTTGGTGCCAACGCCATACGCCTGAGCCACAACCCTCACGCCCCCGAGCTATACGACATCTGCGACGAGGAAGGCATGCTCGTCATGGACGAAGCCTCCGACGAGTGGGAGTTCCCCAAGCGCAAATGGCTGAAGGGCTGGAACCAGGGCCGTCCCGGCTTCGAAGGCACCTACACCTACTTCGAGGAGTGGATAGACCGCGACGTGGCCGACATGGTGCGCCGCGACCGCTGCCATCCCAGCATCTTCCTCTGGTCCATCGGCAACGAGGTGGACTATCCTAACGACCCCTACTCCCACCCCGTACTCGACGGCGACGGCACCGGCTTCACCCAGCCCATGTATGGCGGCTACAAGCCCGACCAGCCCAACGCCGAGCGCATCGGCCTCATCGCCCAGCGACTGGCCAAGATCGTGAAGGACATCGACCCCTCGCGTCCCACCACCGGTGCTTTGGCCGGCGTGGTGATGTCGAACCAGACGCTCTACCCCGAGGCCGTCGACGTGGTGGGCTACAACTACACCGAGAGCCGCTACGACGAAGACCACAAGACCTATCCGCAGCGCGTCATCTACGGCTCGGAGAACCGCCACGACCTGGCCGCATGGAAGGCCGTGCGCGACAAGGAGCACATCTTCGGCCAGTTCCTCTGGACAGGCATCGACTATCTGGGCGAGAGCGGCACGTGGCCAGCACGTGGCAGCAGCGCCGGACTGCTCGACCTGGCCGGACAACGCAAGCCCAACGGCTGGTATCGGGCAGCCCTGTGGAGCCAGCAGCCCACCTGCTACATTGGCACCTACCCCATCGGCCAGCAGCGTGCAGGACGACGCGGGGGCAACCGAGGCAACAATGTCTCGCCTTACGCCGCTGACACCTGGAACTACGCCAACGGCCAGCGTGTGCGCGTGGTGTGCTACACCAATGCACCGTCGGCACGCCTGCTGCTCAACGGCCAGCCACTGAGCGCCGAGTTCCAGCGCGACGAGCAGAGCGACATCCTCTACACCGACATCGACTACCAGCCCGGCACCCTGCGCTGCGAGGCCTCCAACGGCGCCAGCTACGAAGTGAAGACCAGCGGCCAGCCCGCAGCCCTGCGCCTCACCACCGACGGCAAGATGCACCTCTTCGTCGAGGTGATCGACGCCCAGGGCAACCTGGTGAAGACCGCCGACAACGAGGTGACCCTGATGGTGCGCGGCGGACGCCTCTTAGGCATGGAGAACGGCAACATCGGCGACAGCCAGCTCAGCGGACGCCAGCAGCGCAACCGTCTGCGCACCCTGGGCGGACGCCTGGTGGCCTACATCGAGCCACAGCCTGGCCAGCAGGTCAGCGTTCAGGCCATGGCCGCCTACCTGCCCACGGCAGAGATAGCATTCTAATCACCAACTTGATAATAACATGACCATGTACAAACATTTCATTTGCCATCTGGCCCTTCTCCTCTGCGCCGCCCCGCTGCTGGCCCAGCCCCGAGGATGGGCCACCATGAACGGAGGCACCGACGGCGGCCGGGGACAGAACCCCATCGTAGTAACCACCTGCCAGGAACTGGTGAAAGCCCTGGGCAAGCGCGACACCACGCGCCGCACCATCTACGTGAAAGGCCGCATCGATATGCCTGGACTACAGCGCGTGAAGGAAGTGAGCAACAAGACCATCATCGGACTGCCCGGCTCGTCACTGGTGAACGACCGCTACACGCTGGAGAAAGACTCCTCGGGCATCCTTTACTTCGACCGCTGCCACAACATCGTGCTGCAGAACCTGACATTCCTGGGGCCGGGAGCCTTCGACCGCGATGCCAACGACAACCTCTGCGTGTCGCGCTCAACCCACATCTGGGTGGACCACTGCGACTTCCAGGACGGCATGGACGGCAACTTCGACTGCAACAGCGGCTCAGACCTCATCACCGTGTCGTGGTGCCGCTTCCGCTACCTGAAGCAGCCCTGGCCCAAGCTGGCCGACGACGACAATCCCGACCACAACAGCGACCACCGCTTCAGCAACCTCTGGGGCAGCAGCGACCGCGACACCATCAACAGTCAGGGCCGCCTGCGCACCACCTTCGACCACTGCTGGTGGGACGAGGGCTGCCGCGCCCGCATGCCCTTTGTGCGCTTTGGCCAGATTCACCTGCTCAACTGCCTCTACAGCAGCAGCGTGGCCAGCGTCTACGTGCAGTCGCGCTTCCGTTCCAACGTGCTGGCCGAAGGCTGCGTCTTCGTCAGCAAGTCGAAGAACCTGAAGCTCTTCCAGACGCCCTCCTCGTCCAAGCCCGAATTCCAGGACTACAACATCCGCTTCCGCTCCTGCCAGGGAGCCGACGACCTGGAGCAGCGCCACGGCAACACCCCCTACTTCGAGCCGCCCTATGCCTACGAGGCCCAGTGCGCCTGCCAGGTAGAGGCCACCGTCAGCGCCTCGGCAGGTGCCACGCTGGCCATCAGCGAACCATAGCAAGCAAATTTTGTTGGGCAAATATTTGCCAGATAGAAAATAAATGGCTATCTTTGCAAATGACAACCACAAAATGTGAAGAGAGATATGCAGCAAGTTAACTCACACCTGTCCCGTCTGGTACACGATGTAGCTGCCCGACTGGGCAACCGCGAGGCCCTCATCTACAAGGACTTCGGAAGCAAGAAATGGAAGTCCTATAGCTGGAACGACTTCTCGCAGAAAGTGAAGCTCGTGTCAAACGCCCTGCTCAACATGGGCGTACAGGTACAGGAAAACATTGGTGTGTTCTCGCAAAACAGCGTGCAATACCTCTTCACCGACTTTGGCGCCTGGGGCATCCGCGCCGTCACCATTCCCTTCTACGCCACCAGCTCCGAGCAGCAAATCCAGTTCATGGTCAGCGATGCCCAGATTCGCTTCCTCTTCGTGGGCGAGCAGCAGCAGTACGACAAAGCCCGCCGCATCTTCCCCACCTGCCACTCGCTGGAGCGCATCATCGTCTTCGATTCCGCCGTGACCATCGCCGAGGGCGACAAGTCGGCCATGCACTTCGACGAATTCCTCCGCCTGGGCGAGGGGCTGCCCCGCCAGAGCGAGGTTGACAGCCTCACGGCCGCCGCCACCATGGACGACATCGCCAACATCCTCTACACCAGCGGCACCACCGGCGACTCCAAGGGCGTGCTGCTCAGCTGCGGACAGTATCATGCCGCCATGGAGGCCAACCACCAGTGCGTGCCCGTGACCGAGGACGACCGCGTGCTGAACTTCCTGCCCTTCACCCACATCTTCGAGAAAGGCTGGAAGATTCTGTGCATCACCATGGGCGCACGCCTCATCGTGAACACCAACCCCATGGAGGTGCAGCAGAGCATGCGCGAGCAGCACCCCACCTGCATGAGCGCTGTGCCGCGCTTCTGGGAAAAGGTCTACATGGGCGTCATGGAGAAAATCGAGGCCAGCAGCCCCGTGAAGCGCAAGCTCTTCGAGCACGCACTGAAGGTGGGCCGCCGCCACAACATCGAGTTCCTGGCCAGCGGCAAGCGGCCACCACTGGCGCTACAGCTGGAATACAAGGCGCTGAACAAGACCGTCTTCTCCCTGGTGCGCCGCGAGCTGGGCTTAGAGAACGCCCACTTCTTCCCCACGGCGGGAGCCGCCGTGTCGCCCCACGTCGAGGAGTTCGTCCACAGCATCGGGCTGAACATGATTGTGGGCTACGGCCTGACCGAGTCGCTGGCCACCGTCACCTGCGACCACCTGGGCGAGGCCTTCACCGTGGGCAGCGTGGGCCAGCCCATCCAGGGCATCAGCATCCGCATCAGCGACGAGGGCGAGGTGCTGCTCAAGGGCCCCACCATCACCCGTGGCTACTACCGCCGCGACGACCTCACCCGCCAGTCCTTCACCCCCGACGGCTATTTCCGCACGGGCGACTCCGGCTATATGAAAGACGGCGAGCTCTTCCTCAAAGACCGTATCAAAGACCTCTTCAAAACCTCGAACGGCAAGTACATCGCCCCGCAGATGATCGAGTCGAAGCTGCTCGTCGATAAGTACATCGACCAGGTAGCCATCATTGCCGACGAGCGCAAGTTCGTCTCGGCCCTCATCATTCCCGAGTACCACCTATTAGAGGACTATGCCCGCCAGCACGACATCAGCTTCACCGACCGCCGCGACCTGTGCCAGAACGAGCAGATCCACCAGATGCTCATGGAGCGCATCGACACCCTCCAGCAGCAGCTGGCCCAGTACGAGCAGGTGAAGCGCTTCACCCTCCTGCCCCAGCCCTTCTCCTTAGAGCGTGGCGAGCTCACCAACACCCTGAAGATCAAGCGCCGCGTGCTCAACGAGAACTATCGCCGCGAGATTGACAAGATGTACGAGTAGCAGCCTTCCCTTGGGCCTTACGCTTATGACCACGGTTCTTCGCCAACCCCTCAAGGCTGTCCTTGGCATGCTGCTCCTGCTCCTCGCCGCCTGCGGCGAGAGCCACCAGCAGATGGTCCTCCAGCTGGAAGAGCTGGAGCGGCAGAACCGCGCCGACTCCCTGATGCTGAACGACACGCTGGCCCTGCGCCTGGCCGACTATTTCGACCGCCACGGCAGCGCCAACGAGCGCCTCCGCGCCCACTACATCCTCGGTCGCACCTATGCCGACATGGGCGAGGCGCCCGCCGCCCTCAGCGCCTATCTTGACGCCGCCGACTGCGCCGACACCACCCAGGCCGACTGCGACTACCAGACTCTATATAAAGCCTATGCACAGATGGCCACCATCTTTCACAAACAGAACCTGCCCCAAGACGAAATCATTGCTCTCAATAAATACTCTCAATATGTCAGAATGGATAATCCTACAGATACAACAAGGTATCTTGTGGCACGAAGACAAATGGTCAGGCCCTATTTCCTTTTAGGGGAAAAGGATTCCGTACTGGAAATCATTGAGCAATCAACTAAGCAGCTTCTTGGAATAGGTAGTCGCCAGGAAGCGGCACGCGGGCTATTAACCGCTATCTATATCTATACCGAACGAGGGCAATTGCATAAGGCAAACGAACTATTAACCACGTTTGAAAGAGAGTCCAATCTGTTCGATGCGAAAGGAAACATAGCCAAAGGCAGGGAAGACTACTACTGGATTAAGGGAAATCTTGAGTTAGCCAAAGGCAACATGGAAACCGCTGATTCCTTTTTCCGCAAAGGCATTCTCTATGGAAGCTATGAAGCTGTTTCCAGCTCATATAAAGGTATGCTATCCATCTTTCACCACAAAAGAGATATTGATTCCATAGCCCGTTATTCCCGCCTGAACGAGTACGCCCTCGACTCCCTTCACAAACGCATACAGACAGATGCAATCCACCAAACTTCAGCACTTTACAACTATAGCCGTTATCAAACCATTGCCAATCGGGAACACCAACGGGCCAAAAACGAGGGAGATAAAAAGAACATTCTTATTGTCATTGTTCTTTCCATTTTCATTCTGGCAATTGCCCTTTTAGCAGCATGGAGAAAAAGAAGAAAGCAAATATTACTGAAATATGAGAGGAACATGGAAGAGCTGCAAAGAGCTAATGCCGACCTCAATAACCTGCATGCGCTGGAAGCCGAGAAGACCGACCTGCAGGCGCTGAGCGACGAGCTGTACAGGCAGATTGCCGCGAAAGAGGCTGCCGTGGGCCATTTGCAAAGGGAGATAGCCCAGCTGCGAAGGGAGAACGTTCCGCAGGTGAGCGTTGCCGAACAGCAGCTGAGCCAGTCGGACCTCTATCGCCGACTGCACCAGTCGGCAAAGTGCGAGGCTATTCCCGAGGAGGAATGGCAGGCGATAGACGCCATGGTCAGAAACACCCTGCCCGGCTATCACCGTTTCCTTTCATCATTGCGCTATTCCCCCGATAGCAACGAATACAGAATCTGCCTGTTGCTCCGCCTGCACATCCGCATGCAGGATGCAAGTGGCTTCATCGGAATATCCAAGTCGTATGTTTCGCGAATGAGCAGCACCATTCTGGACGAGGTTTTCGCCCTTAAAGGCAGCGGAAAGGAGCTTCAGAAACAGCTGGAACGCATCAGTTGAGATGAAACACGCTTCTGCTAACTCGTTGATATTCAACCACTCCCTTCTTAGTAAACTTTTTGTAAACTTTTTCTGTCCAAATAATTTGGAAGCAATGCTTATTATTCGTAGCTTTGCAGTGCTAAATCATTACTAATCATTAAAATCAGAAGAAAGGGAAGAAACTCTCTATTGCCAATGGATCAGAAGGAGTCATGATTTTCGACAACTTCGAATGTGAAAAAGGTGGTAGAATTGAAATAAAGTAATTATTAACAAAAGCAAAGCATTATGAAAGCATTTAGACTACTATTAGTTTTGCTGCTGGGTACCGTTCCTTGCGCCGCCCAGGAGTATGCCAACCGCGAGGTACAGCTGTGCGAGGCCAATAATGTGCAGGCTGGCAAGCCGGTTGACGTGACGAAGAAAAGCTCGGAGGCAGCCATGCGCTATGAGACCGTGCCCGTGCGCGTCTTCAGCGGCGACTACCTGACTGGGCTGGAGTTCAGAGGCTACAACCCTGGGCCGGAGCTGAAGCGACACATGACGGTGAAAGTGAGCGTCGACTTTCTGGAGATGGCTTACAGCACCGTGTTCGACGGCACCTGCACTATTCTCAGCGGTGGCACGGCCGATGCCTGCGTACCCTTGCTGAGTATCGAGTTCGACAAGCCGTTACTCATCAAGGAAAACATGGCCCGACTGAACGTGAATATCGTGAGCACAGGAGATGCAGCGTCGGAGCCTGTCTACTTCGAGCAGCAAGTGACGGAGTTCACCTCCGTGCCTGTCGTCCAGCTGAACCTGCGCTCGGAAGTGGCCGACTTCACCCCCGTGCTGAAGAACCAGGACAGCCGTCCGGTAGCCGATGCACATGTGAGCATCAGCAACGACGTGTTCCATTACGAGGGCACCAGCGACTACTACGGCCAGCTCAGCTTCAGGGTGGAAGAAGCCAATGCGCCCTACACCATGCGCATTTCAGCCCCGGGCTATCCCGATTATGAAACGGCCTCTTTCTATCTGAAGCAGCAGTCCTTCGACAATCCCAACCTGATAGCCCCTCCCACTGAGGTGATGCTGAGCAACCGCCTGGAATTCAAGGCCAACCAGCAGGCTACCATCATCCTGCCCGAGGCGCCTGATGCATCGTGGGGCCGCTACTACCGCCTCGACCGCCACGAGGGCGCCACCGTCATCTTCGAGCGGGAGTATGAGCCAAAGGCCAATACGCCCTACGTCATCTTCCCCGACAAGAACTTCAGCGTCAGCCTTTCGGGCTACGACCCTGCACAGCTTCCCACCCCTGGCATAGTACGCTTCCCCGGCGATGAAAGCGGCCTGAACTATGGCTTCTACGGCACATACAAAAGCCAGTTCGTAGGAGGCTACCTTTTCGACGGTGAACATGCCTATATCATTGATTCAACGGCCGACTGCACGCAGATGGGCGAACTGCGCTACCAGATGGGAGCCTTCCGAGCTTATCTGGTGCTGGGCACCTTCAGCCCCTATATGACCTTCACCGGCCCCGAATATGTTTTCGTTGGTGAGCAGACGGGCATCAGCGACATTGAGCAGGCAAACCAGCAAGCCGGCACCTGCTTCGACCTCCAGGGCCGCCGCCTCAACGGAGTACCCCAGCGGGGCATGTATATCCGCGACGGAAGGAAGTACGTGGTGAAGTGATGAAAAGGGGCAGTCCTGCCCCAGAAAAAAATCTCACGTGAGATTTTTTCACGGGAAGGCCTCCCAGAAAAATTTCTCACGTGAGATTTTTTCACGGGAAGGCCTCCCAGAATAATTTCTCACGTGAGTTTTTTTCACGCGGCGCCTCCCCTTGCGAAAAAAGCTTCCCGAGCTTTTCCTTGGCCGAATGGAAATAAAGTCGTAACTTTGCATTGAAATGTTAGTAACTATACATCATTATTTTGCACAATGACTTCTTACAAAGATGAAAAAGTAAAAAAAAGTTGGTTTTGTTTTGGAAAGAAATTGAAAAGAATTAGGAAGAATTGAATTCAAGAATTATAAAAAAATCAAGTTTCACATTTGCTCCGTTCGAGCTTGCTCGCTTCGCTTGCGGAGATCTCCAGAACTCCTGTAACAACTGAACTCCTACAACTTGAGCAACAACTCAGACATACGAATATAAGAGGGTAAGAAGGACAAAAATCTTCAAAAATCTGACAAAAATCTCTTCTGATGACATATTTTTGTAGATGGTGTACCCTTGGCACACCCGCACCCGCAAATCTTCAAAAATAGATATTCGTTCAGCTATTTTTGGAAGATTTTTGAAGATTTTTGTCTAAAAAACCACATGACTGAGTAGTTACCAACTTGAGAAAGTTGAGTTAAAATTTCATAAAAAACAATACGCTCATGCAGTATTTAGGGGAAGGTTCTCTTCTTTAAATATAAAGATGTAAATTTGCAGCCATACCCCCAAGTAGAGAATAATCAAGATAAAATATTTATTAGTTCATCTTAAAAAACAATTAATCATGAAAGCAATCAATTTTTGTTTAGCACTCCTGTTCATGGCTGCCATGACAGCCTGCAGCAGCGACGACGAGAAGAACGACGGCCGCCAAGAAGGTGGTAAAGTAGTTGAGACCACCAGTCCGTGGACAAAGATAACAGGTTGCCTTGAGGAAACGAGAGGCATGTTTGCAGAGACCATCACGGTGGAGGCCCGCGAAAACGGACAGCTGTATTTCAAGAATGGCAACGCCTACTTCTGCTGCGAGCTTGAGAAGCTGACCATAGCCGCCTCGGTGAACGGCAAGACCATCAGCATTACTGAGCAGGATACAGGCCCCTACGCCAACTGCATTTGCCCCTACGACCTGGAGTGTCTGGTGGAGGGCTTGAAAGCTGGCGACTACGAGGTGGTGGTCATGCGCGACAACCTGGAGAAGTGTCGCTTCAACATCAGCTACAGTTCCACGCTCAAGCAGTCGCTTGAGATTTAAGCAGCAGCGAGGCTTCGTTCCAGACATACGCCGCGTGGAAAAATGAATTGAGAGTTTCCCATCCTGACATTGCCTCGGTTTTACACGGTGTAACACGGTTTTCGCCAATTGAAACAATAGCATCAAAGATGGTGTGAAACATTCGTGGAAATACCGTATTGAACCGTGGCAAAAGAAGGAGGGTTTTTCGCTCACTTATTCGTGCTTTGACTTCGTCGAAGGTACTACCGTTCGGAAAAACCAAAAATAATTTTGGTTTTTCGCTCACTTATTCGTAGCTTTGACTCCGTCGAAGGTACTCACGTTCGGAAAAACCAAAAATTATTTTTGGTTTTTCGCTCACTTATTCGTACCTTTGCACCATGATTACACAAGACCAACTGAAAGACGTGCTCGACCGCACGGAGAAGCTGAAGCACTATCTGCACATTGACGAACGGCAGGTGGAGCTGGAGGAGGAGCAGCTGCGCACGCAGGCGCCCGACTTCTGGGAAGACCCCAAGCGCGCCGAGGAACAGATGAAGAAGGTGCGCGGCATCAAGCGCTGGATTGACGGATATAATAATGTTCGCACGCGAGCCGACGAGCTGCAGCTGGCCTTCGACTTCTACAAGGAGGAAATGGTCAGCGAGCAGGAAGTGGACAGCAACTACCAGCTGGCCATCGAGGCCATTGAGCAGCTGGAGCTGATGAACATGCTTCGACAGAAGGAGGACCCCATGGACTGCGTGCTGAAGATCAACAGCGGCGCCGGAGGCACGGAGGCCCAGGACTGGGCCCAGATGCTGATGCGCATGTACATGCGCTGGGCCGAGCAGCACGGCTACAAGGTGACCATTGCCAACATGCTCGAAGGCGACGATGCCGGCATCAAGAGCGTGACCATGCAGATTGAAGGGCGTGAATATGCCTACGGCTACCTGAAGAGCGAGAACGGCGTCCACCGGCTGGTGCGCGTCAGCCCGTTCAACGCCCAGGGCAAGCGCATGACCTCGTTTGCCAGCGTGTTCGTGAGCCCTCTGGTGGACGACACCATCGAGGTGTATGTGGACCCGGCCAAGCTCTCGTGGGACACCTTCCGCTCAAGCGGCGCCGGCGGCCAGAACGTGAACAAGGTGGAGAGCGGCGTGCGCCTGCGCTACTGGTACACCGACCCCGACACCGGCGAACAGGAGGAGATTCTGATTGAGAACACCGAGACCCGCGACCAGCCCAAGAACAAGGAGCGGGCCATGAAGCTGCTGAAGAGTCAGCTGTATGACCGCGCCATGAAGAAGCGCTTAGAGGCCCAGGCGAAGATTGAGGCCGGCAAGAAGAAGATTGAATGGGGCAGCCAGATACGCAGCTACGTGTTCGACGACAAGCGCGTGAAGGACCACCGCACCAACTACGAGACCCGCGACGTGGAGAGTGTGATGAACGGCAATCTGGACGGGTTTATCAAGGCCTATCTCATGGAGTTCCCTACGACGGAGGATAATGAGTAATTAGTAATGAGTAATTAGTAATTAGTAATGAATCTGTAATTTATAAATTAATAATAGAATACTATGTCAAAGAAAGAAAAAGAGAAGAAGCTGAATGCCAAGCAGGCAGCTTATGCAAAGAAGGAAGAGGACAAAGGCAAGAAGGTGGTGGCCTGGATCATTGGCTGCTTCATTGCCTTGGCATTGTTCTACCTCATTTTCGTGGCCAGCAACTTTTAGCGCCGGGGCACGATGAGCGGAATGGAGATTGAGCGGAAGTTCCTGGTGAGGGACGACAGCTACCGCCGGCTGGCACGCTCCAGCAGCCGCATCAGGCAGGGCTACATCTGCAGCGACCGAGGACGTACCGTCAGGGTGCGCCTGCGCGACAACCAGGCTTTCCTCACCATCAAAGGCCCGTCGGCCGACGGCGGACTGAGCCGCTATGAGTTTGAGAAGGAGATTAGCCTCGACGAGGCTGAGCACCTGCTGCAGCTCTGCGAGCCAGGCCAGATAGACAAGACGCGCTATCTGGTAGACTGCGGAGCGCACACCTTTGAAGTGGACGAGTTCTACGGCGACAACCAGGGGCTGGTCATGGCCGAGGTGGAGCTGAAGACTCCCGACGAGCCTTACGACCGACCGCCCTTCCTGGGCCAGGAGGTGACGGGCGACCGCCGCTACTACAACTCGCACCTGCGCTGCCATCCCTACAAGGAATGGAAAGCCTGAAGGGGTAAAAAAGGAGATTGGGCCGCACCAACGCAAAGGTTAGTGCAGCCCAATCTCTATTTAATGCTGTCGTCAATTAATTCAGGGCCTCAGCAAGCTCTACGCCAGCCTTGAACTTAGCAACCTTCTTGGCGGCAATCTTGATCTTAGCCTTCGTGGCGGGGTTGATGCCCTCGCGAGCGGGACGCTCGTTCACGCTGAACGTACCGAAGCCAATCAATGAAACCTTGTCACCTGCAATCAGAGCGTCCTTCACGGCTGCAACAGCAGCATCAAGAGCCTTCTTGGCGTCAACCTTAGTGATGGCGGCACCAGCGGCAATCTTCTCAACTAATTCTGTCTTGTTCATAATGTAAATGTTTTAAAATTAATGATTATAAAGAGGTTATCTTAGTCATTGTTCGATTTTCCGATGCAAATATAAGCGAAAGTTTTCATAAAACAAACAAAAAATCAGAAAAAATCACTTTTTTCTTGAATTTTTCTTGCTTTTAGCCTGTTTTTGCGCTGGAAAAGAGATATTTTTAGTAATTTTGCGCTCTGTTAGCATGAACTTTGTGAAATAACAGTGAATAGACAAAAGTAATTATCAATATGTTCAGAAACATACCTACAGTCACCAAAAATCTGCTGCTCATCAACGTGGTGGTGTTCCTGGCAACACTGGTACTGAGCAGCCAGTTCGACCTGGCAGAGTTTGGCAAGCTCCACTTCTTCCTGGCCCCCGACTTCCACTTGTATCAGCTCATCACCTACCAGTTTCTGCATGCCGACCTGACCCACATCTTCTTCAACATGTTTGCCCTGTGGATGTTTGGCTGCGTCATCGAGCGCGTGTGGGGCCCCCAGCGCTACCTCATCTACTACCTCGTGTGCGGCATCGGCGCCGGACTGTGCCAAGAGCTGGTGCAGTATATCGAGTATTCGTCGAGCGAGCTGGCCGGGCTGAGCATCGACAGCATGATTCCCGTTCAGACCAACAGCGGCACCATCATGATGACGGTGGGCAGCTATCTCAACAGCTGGGGCACCATTGGCGCCAGCGGTGCGGTCTATGGCATCCTGCTGGCCTTTGGCATGACCTTCCCCAACGAGCGCATCTTCATCTTCCCCCTGCCCGTGCCCATCAAGGCCAAGTGGTTCATCTGCTTCTATGCAGCCATTGAGCTGTTCTCGGCCATGAGCTCCAGGGGCGACCACGTGGCCCACATGGCCCATCTGGGCGGCATGCTCTTCGGCCTGTTGCTCATCCTCTACTGGCGCCGCCATCCTGGCAGCCTGAACCTGGGCAGCGGGCGGCAGTTCTTCGAGAACATGAAGCGCAACTTCGACGCCCGCCGCGCAAGCAAGCCCGCCAGCAACAACCAAACCGACACCCGCCAGCCCGGCTACGGCCCCACCCGCGAGGACGACATGGAATATAACCGCCGCAAGCAGGAGCGGCAGGCCGAGGTGGACGCCATTCTCGACAAGATACGCAAGAGTGGCTACGACAGCCTGACCAAAGAGGAGAAGCAACGACTCTTCGAGGCCTCAAGAGAGCGGTAATCCATCATAACCCTCCACCCACTTATGCCCATTCTCAAGAACATCCTGCTGAGCGTGTTCACCGGAGCCAGCGTCATGGTGGCGGCGGCCACGGTGGCCGTGGCCTACAGCGACCGGCTGGACCCCATTGCCCATCCGGTGCTGGCCTGCGCAGGCATGGTGTTCCCCATCTTCCTGGTGGCCAACCTGGTGGTGCTGCTGCTATGGCTGATGGTGAAGTGGCGGCGGGTGTGGATTCCCATCGCCGCCTTCGTGCTGGCCTTTCCCTCCATACGCATCTTCATGCCGCTCCACACCAGCAGCGAGGCCCCAGAGGGGTGTATCAAGGTGCTGTCGTATAATGTGGCGGCCTATGGCGGCAACTATCGCTACAACCAGGCCATGGACACCATCTTCGGCTACCTGAAGCAGCAGAAGGCCGACATCGTTTGCTTTCAGGAAGACATGACCGTGAAGTTCAATCCCGTGGAGCACTTTCCCGAGCTGTACCCCTATAACGACACGGTCCACGTGACGCCTCCGGGCTATCCGCTCATCAACGCCGTGGGCATACACAGCCGCTTCCCCATCATCAGGAGAGAGCGCATCGGCTACGAGTCGCTGGCCAACGGCTCGGTGGCCTTCTTCCTGCAGATAGGGGCCGACACCGTCATCGTGGTCAACAACCACCTGGAGAGCACCCACCTGTCGACCGACGACCGGCAGCGCTACAAAGCCATGATGCGCGGCGACATGGACCGGGCTTCGACAAAGGAAGAAACGCGCCTCATCCTCGACAAGCTGAGCAAGGCCATGGCCCAGCGCGCCGAACAGGCCAAGGCCGTGAGCCGATACATAGAGCAGCACAGGGGCTATCCCCTCATCGTGTGCGGCGACTTCAACGACACGCCCATCTCCTACGTCCGACGCACCATCGCCCAGGGGCTTACCGACTGCTATGTAGACACGGGCAACGGCCTGGGCCTGTCATACAATCAGCGAGGCTTCAACTTCCGCATCGACCACATCATGTGCTCCAGCCATTTCAAGCCCTACAACTGCTACGTGGACGACAAGATGGACGCCAGCGACCACTACCCCATCATCTGCTGGTTAGAGAGAAGCAATTTGTAAAGAATTCAGAATGTCGGAACGGGCTGTTTCCGCTGCCAACTCAATTTAAAATAATCTCGGCCGTCGCCTTACGCTTTCCCACCTTCGTTCAGCCACTTTTTGAGGATTTCGTGCCCATTTCCACCATTTTTTCATGATAATCCTTAAAAAAAAAGCGAAAAAATGCCGAAAATTTTTCACAGTGTAAAAAAATCACTATATTTGCAGGTCAAATTGCGCAAATTAAACAACAAATAATATAAAAAACAAAATGCAAAACAAAGGAATTGTAAAGTTTATTGCAATCGCGCTCGTGCTCGTCTGCTGCTTCTATCTTTCCTTCTCGTTTGTGACCAGTCACTATGAGAGCAAGATAGCCAAGATTGCAGAGACACAGGGTCAGGAGGCTGCTCAGGCTTATCAGGACTCTGTGGAGACCAACAAAGTATGGCTCTGGGCATGGAATCTGAAGGAGTGCCGCGAAATGGAGATGGGCCTCGGCCTTGACCTGAAGGGCGGCTTGAACGTGATTATGGAAGTGTCGGTGCCCGACATCGTAGACATGCTCGCTGCCCACAAGCAGGATGCTGACTATCTGAAGGTGCTCGACCAGGCCAAGAAAGAAGAGCAGCAGTCGCAGGGCGACTTCGTCGACATTTTCTGCGACCAGTGGGAAAAGACCGTTCCCAACCGCCAGCTGCGCGAGATTTTCGCTACACAGCAGCTGCGCGAGAAGGTGAACAACCAGACGTCGAACAACGACGTGCGCAAGGCCCTGAAAGAAGAGGTGGCCTCGGCCATCGAGAACGCTGAGAACGTGGTTCGCAACCGTGTCGACAAGTTCGGCGTGGTGCAGCCCAACATCCAGCGCCTGGAAGGCCAGTCGCGCATCATGGTCGAGCTGCCTGGCGTGAAAGATAAGAACCGTATTCTGAAGCTCCTGGAGAGCAGTGCCAACCTGGAGTTCTGGGAGACCTTCAGCGCTGAGGAAGTCGTTCCTTCGGTGCAGGCTCTGTTGACCGCCTATGCACAGCAGGGCGGCGACGTGAAAGCCACTGAGGAAGTGAAGGCCGAAGACTCGCTCACCGTAGCCCAGGCCGAGCAGGCCCCCGAAGAGGTGGCTACCGCTCAGCAGGATACCGCCAAGGTACAGGGCGAACTGGCCGCTGAGGTGGCTGCCCAGAAGGAACAGACCGCACAGCCCCAGGTGAACGGTGTGAAGATGCCCCGCCTGAACCTCTATCCTCGCGGCAACGCCATCATCGGCCACGCCAGCGTACACGACACGGCTGCCGTGAACAAGATTCTGCAGTCGGAGCTGGCCGCCAAGATGCTGCGCAAGGACCTGAAGCTCCTCTGGGGCGCCAAGAGCAGCGGCCCCATCTATCAGGGCGAGAAGGGCGAGCAGTTCCAGCTCTATGCCATCAAGGTCACCGACCCCTCGGGCAAGGCTCCGCTGGAGGGTGACGTCATCACCTCGGCCAGCGACGGCTACGACCAGCTGGGCAAGCCCGACGTGAGCATGCAGATGAACGCCGAGGGCACCCGCATCTGGGCCGACATGACGCGCAAGAACGTCGACAAGGCCATCGCCATCGTGCTCGACGACGTGGTCTATAGCGCTCCTAATGTAAATAATGAGATTAACGGTGGTAGCTCGCAGATTACGGGTAACTTCACCATCGAGGACACCAAGGACCTGGCCAACACGCTGAACTCTGGTAAGATGCCCGCCCCCATGCGCATCCTCTCCAGCACCATGGTTGGCCCGTCGCTCGGTGCCAAGTCCATCCAACAGGGTATCATCTCGTTCGTCGTGGCCTTCGTGCTGCTGATGTGCGTCATGGTGCTCCTCTACAACTTCATCCCCGGTATGCTGGCCAACATGGCCCTGCTGCTCAACCTGTTCTTCACGCTGGGCATCCTGGCCTCGTTCCAGGCCGCTCTGACCATGCCTGGTATTGCAGGTATCGTGCTCACCCTGGGCACGGCCGTCGATGCCAACGTGCTCATCTACGAGCGTATCAAGGAAGAGCTGCGCAATGGTCTGCACATCCGTGACGCCGTAAACGCAGGTTACTCGAACGCCTTCTCGGCCATCTTCGACTCCAACCTCACCTCTCTTATCACGGGTGTCATCCTCTACGTCTTCGGTACCGGTCCTATCCGTGGTTTTGCCACGACGCTTATCATCGGTATCTGCATATCGTTCTTCACTGCCGTGTTCATGACCCGTCTGATCTACGACCGTCAGATGAAGAAGGATAAGTGGCAGAACCTGACCTTCACCACTGGCTTCTCGAAGAACCTGATGCAGAACACGAAGTTCAACATCATGGGCCAGTTCAAGAAGTCCTACACCATCTGGGCCGTGGCCGCCGTGCTCTTCTGCATCAGCTTCGCTGTTCGTGGTCTGAGCCGCAGCATCGACTTCACCGGTGGTAGTAACTACGTGGTGGTGCTCGACAAGGAAGCTCCCGTTGAGGATGTCCGTGAGGCACTGAGCGGTGCTTTCGTCAACACCATGGGCTCGGCCGAGGGTAAGGAGGCCAACACCAGCGTCATCGCCCTGGAGGGCAGCCGCACCGTGCGTATCTCTACGAACTGGAACTTCGAGAGCAACGATCCCTCTATCTCTGAGCAGGCTGAGAACATCATCTACGAGCGCCTGAAGGCTGCCGGCCTCATCACCAAGGCAGACCTCGAATCGTTCAAGGAGGCTCCTGCCACCGAGGGCGAGAGCGAGATTGGCACCATCGTCAGCGCTACGAAGGTAGGCCCGTCGATTGCCGACACCATCACCCGTGGCGCCTTCATCAGCGTGCTGCTGGCCCTGATAGCCATCTTCCTCTACATCCTGCTGCGTTTCCGCAACGTCGCCTTCTCGGTAGGTTCCATCGTGGCCCTGGCCTTCGATGCCCTCATCGTCATCGGCTTCTTCTCAGTCCTCCATGGCTGGGTGCCCATGTCGCTTGAGGTCGACCAGACCTTCATCGGTGCCATCCTTACCGTGATTGGTTACTCCATCAACGATAAGGTGGTGGTGTTCGACCGTATCCGTGAGAACCTCGGTCTCTATCCGAAGCGCAACAAGAAGGAGCTGTTCAATGCTTCTATCAACCAGACGCTGGCCCGTACCATCAACACCTCGGTGACCACGCTCGTGGTGCTGCTCACCATCTTCATCCTTGGTGGCGACAGCATCCGTCCGTTCTCCTTCGCCATGATCCTGGGTGTCGTCTTCGGTACGCTCTCCTCTATCTTCATCGCTGCTCCCACGGCTTACCTCATCCTGAACCGTAAGCACACAATCGAAGAAACTAAGGAAGAGAAGAAGTAAAACATAGGCAGTTTCGCTGCAAAACTTACGGGGATACACCGCTGAAGGTGCATCCCCGTTTTGTTTCTAATTTTGAAGCCTCCGAAAAGTTTTTTGCACGGTGCAAAAATACTTTTCGGAGGCTTCAAAAACTTTTTTACAGGCTACATACTTGCAACAGCTCGGCTGGCGTGCTGACAAGCGTGGTGGCACCGTGCTGAAGCAGGAAGTGGCGGTCGCGGAAGCCCCATAGCACGCTGATGCAGGGCAGGTTGCTGTTGCGGGCTGTTAGAATGTCAACATCGCTGTCGCCCACGTAGACAGCTGATGGAGCGTGAAGGGAGGAAGAAGAACAGCCCAGACGGCGGAGGGCCTCGATGACGGTGTCGGGGGCAGGCTTCTTGCGGATGCCGGCGGCCTCGTTCTCGCCGATGGCCACAGCGATGGTGTCGGGGAAGAAATGGTGGACGAGTTCCTCGGTGGCCGCCTGGAACTTATTGCTCACCACGGCCAGACGACAGCCGCGCCGCTTCAGCTCGGCCAGCGTCTGGGGGATGCCCTCGTAGGGTTTCGTCGTGTCTAACGAATGTTCCAGGTAATACTGGCGGAAGGTGGCGAAGGCATCGTTGAACAACGGATGCTGGGCCCCGCCGGGCACGGCTCGTTCCATGAGCAGGCGCACGCCATTGCCCACGAAGCGGCGCACGTCATCGACCGAGTGCTCGGGCATGCCGTGCGTGCGCAACGAAAAATTGACGGCCGCTGCCAGGTCGCCCAGGGTGTCGAGCAGCGTGCCGTCAAGATCGAAAATGAAACAGCCCACCCCTAACCCCTCCCCAAGGGAGGGGGAGCCAGTTACCTCTGCAATTGATTTTTCCATTTAAGTTCTATATAAGCCCCTCCCTTGGGGAGGGGTTGGGGTGGGCCTTAATATAGGAACACCCTAAAGTTCTTCACCGAGCCGGGGGCGCCCTGCTCGGCGCGGGGCAGATACTCCAGGGCGGTGACGGTCTGCACCGAGCCCAGGTCGATGACCATGAGGTGGGGAGCCTGCTGTCCGCGCTCGGTCTGCCAGTAGGTGCTCTCCTGCAGGTCGAAGACCTTGTCGAGGGTGTGGTTGCCGTTCTCCTCCTCGGAGTTGGCGTACTTGGCCACCCAGGGCTCGCGGCTCAGGCGCTGGCCGTTGGTGCCCTGCAGGTAGAGCTCGGCAATGGCCACGCGGTCGCCGTCCTTCTGAGTGCTTAGGCATTCTATGGCCAAGAAGCGTCCCTTCTGTGGAGTGCTGAAGCTGATGGTCTGCCAGCCGTTGCCTGCCTTGAAGGCTCCAGCGGCTACGGGCGTTGCCGAGTTCAGGTCGGGCTTGTCGCCGATGTTGTTGTGCTTGTTGCTCTTCTCCAGCTGCAGCTTGTTCAGTTCAGGCTCTGCCTGTCCCCATACCACAGCCTCTTTCGGGCCGACAATGTCGAGGACGATAATCTCGTTCTTGCCTTTCTTTAGCCAGCAGCCGGGCACATAGAGCGTCTGCTGCGGACCAATGCTCCAGATGCGGCCCATAGCATGACCATTCACCCATACCTGACCCTTGCCCCACGTCTCGAAGTTCAGGAAGGTGTCGCCTACCTTCGAGAGGTTGAAGTAGCCACGGTAATAGCCACGACCGTTCTCTCGCTTGGCAAAGCCATCGCTGAGCGGAATCATATTGGCATCGAAAGCCTTCACTGCTTTATTATAGTCATCAGAAATAGGTGTCATCGTCCATTTCTTTAGCGTCCACGCTGCTTCGTTGCCATATTCGTCAACTTCTGCGTTGATGACGACATCGCCAACGATACCCTTGAAGTCCTTGATGGCACGACCGAAGTTAATGCGACCCATAGCTTCAACGAGAATTGCCAGTTTCTGTCCTTTCTTTACAGGGGGCAGGGAAAGCGACTTCTCATTCTTTACGCGGTCAATCTTTCCGATATATACGTCATCGATGAATACCTGGGCATAATCGTGAGCCTCCAGCGTGAGTGTGCTCTGCACGGGAACCTCGGGAAGTGCTGTCACATAATAGGTCATGCCCCAGCCTAAGTCCATCTCCTCGAAGGTCTTTGGGTTGACGCTTGGGATAAGATGATGGTTGCGATTGAATGGTGCGAACTCCTTCAGTTCGAACTTAGGCACAGTGATGATGGGCAAGGGCGCCTTGGGGACATTGGGGAGCTTCTTGTCTGAGTATTTCTGCATCATCTTGCGCAGTTCCCAGAACTTAGGCGTATCGTGGCCATACTCGTTGATGGGTGCGTCGTAGTCGTAAGAGGTGACATCGGGAGCAAAGCCGGGAGAGTTGGCGCCGGCCCAGTGGCCGAAGCTGGTGCCTCCGTGGGTCATGTAGAGCGAGAAGCTGATGCCCTTCGACAGCATTTCGTCCATACCCTCGACCATGTCCTTGGCGGGGCGCGTCTCGTGGCGGGCTCCCCACTTGTCGAACCAGCCGCTCCAGAACTCGGAGCACATCTTCGGGGCGTTAGGGCGCAGCTCGCCCAGTCGGCGGAACTGCTGGTCGATGTTGGCACCCGTGCCGAAGTTCATCGTCCACACCAAGTCGTCCAGTCCGTTCTTCTCGA
>JAFPTC010000015.1 GCA_017400455.1 Prevotella sp.
AACCGCACCCTCGACGCCATCAACCGCTACAATCCCGACCTGCTCTACTTTGACGTAACGGTGCTGCCCTTCTACCCCATCAGCGATGCCGGCATGAAGATTACGGCGCACATGTATAATCACAGTGCCTCCCTGCACAAGGGAAAGAATCAGGCAGTGGTGTTTGGCAAGATACTGGAGGAAGACATGAAGGACGCCCTTGTGTGGGATGTGGAACGCGGCGCCCCCAACAAGATCATGGAACGGCCTTGGCAGTGCTGCAACTGCCTCGGCGACTGGCACTACAACCAGGCGGTGTATGATCGCAATGGATACAAAAGCGCTGCCACCGTTGCCAAGCTGCTCGTCGACATCGTGAGCAAGAACGGCAACATGCTGCTGTCGGTGCCACTGAGAGCCGACGGCACGCCCGACGAGAAGGAGCTTGCCATCATGAGGGAGTTTGGCGCATGGATGAAGGTCAATAGCGAGGGCATCGTGAAGACCCGGCCATGGAAGATTTTCGGTGAGGGCCCCATTGCCAATGCCGACATCAAGATTAATGCGCAGGGCTTCAACGACGGAGAGTACACAAAAGCAGGCGCAGAGGAAATCCGTTTCACCCAGACGGAGAAGTATCTTTACGTGGCAGCCTTGGCATGGCCCGAAAACGGCACCGTCAGCGTGAAGGCACTGGCCAATGCCTCTCCCCTCTACACGGCTGCCATCAAATCAGTCGAACTGCTGGGCTATGGCAAGGTGAACTTCCAACGAACAGACGAAGCACTCATTATTTCCCTGCCCGAGAAGCTGAACAATGTCATGCCTGTGATGAGAATCAAGAAACAATAGTTTTGCTTTCACTTTACTCAAAACAAGAATGTATTTCGGGAAAGACGTCTTGGCCCGACGAGCCACCCGTGAGCTTAGCGGCTGTCTGTGGATGGCCCCATCATAGCATTCCCTCTAATTGCTCTACGGCTTTTGTTATGTCTTCTTGAAATCTTTTGTGGTCTCTGAGGAAGTCTGGGCGGCCACCTGATATTTCATCGTACAGCTCCTGGCTCATGTCATCGGCGTATGAGGCAATGGCATACTCTATGTCGTCCTTCTGCCAGTCGAGGGCGGAATGGATGTAGACGTTCCGCTTCTGGTGCAGGAAGCTGTAGGCGGTCTCTATGCTGTCACGTGTTATCATGCGTCGTAGCCAATGGGTCTGAACTGTTTCTGCTGCTCACTCCAAACGAATCCTTTCTCCAGCAGGTAAGCCTTGATCTCCTGCGGCTCCCGGCTGAAGGCATAGCACAGCGATTCGAGGCTGTCGAACTCCTCGTCACGCAGCAGCATGTTGACGCTCGAAACCAGAATGGCCGGGTCTTTAGGCAAGTATTCCATATATTGATATCTCCTAAGCTATTGTTCCAACAATCTTTCAACCCCTCAGAACCATATACACTTCATTTGGGGGGACAAAATTACTCATTTTTAATCAGAAAAGAGCGGTGAGGGCAAACTTTTCGGCCTAAATGGCATACATTCTCTTGCAAAATGGAAGAATTAAGTCGTTTTTTTGTAATTTTGCGGCGAAAATCCTGATGTTTAATTTATACAACTATCAACATGAAGAAAAAGTTTATTGGGTTATGCCTGTTGAGCCTTATGATGGCTTTGCCAAGCAGCGTGTCCGCTCAGGTGGAGAACGGCTTTAAGAAAATGGACGTAAGGAAGGAGTTTAGTGAAAATGCTTTCTCGTGGTTCCATGAGGGTGAACTGCTTGCTGCTGGTGACAAGGAGAAAAGCAATGCCATGACCATTGGCTGGGGCGGCATCGGAACGCTTTGGGGACGCACCGCCCTGACCGTATATGTGGCAGAGAAACGCTATACCAAGGAGTTCATGGATAAGTCGGAATACTTTACCGTGATGGCCTTCGATGTGGAGCATAGCAATGTACTCAGATACATGGGAACGAAAAGCGGACGTGACGGCGACCGCTCGGCGACGCAAGGAGACGCTTGTCCCGACAAGAAGGCTGCGGCGCTGGGGCTTCACACTGCCTATACCAGCAACGGAACGCCGTACTATACAGAGGCAGAAATGGTGATAGAGTGTAAAATCATGTATGCAGCACCTTTTGACCCTCAGTATTTCAAGAGTGATGCTCCCAAGCGGATGTATGCCAATTTCCCTGCTGGCATCCACTCAATGTATATCGGCGAAGTGGTTAATGCCTGGAGGAAATGATAGATTTCTCGGCATACATACAGAGCGAGTGGTCATGGATAGTGTTATTCGTGATGGCCGTCTTTGTAGGTCTGTCAAAGACCGGCGTTCAGGGCCTGGCACAACATCAACCTGACCACGCTGGCCATCGATGCCTGCGCCATTCCCTTTGTCCTGGTCGGTGCCTTTCTGGGGATTCGCATCGTGAAGTTCCTGCCAGAGAGGGGATTCCGGATATTCATACCGCTGTAACAATTATCAGCATCCTCGTGATGCTGCTTGCTTGAAGTCTTAGTCTGAAGAAAGACGTTACAGCCACGTTATGCGGCGGAACTTATCTCGTATAGATACTCTGGGGCGAAGTCGGCACCATTCTCCCATTCTACGGTGTTGAACTTGATGGAGAAGCGTTTGAAGAAGTTGATGTCCTTCAGAGGGGCAAAGACAGTCCCTTTCAGAGAATTGCTCAGGTCAACTATTCTCCGTTCTCCATTGTTGAACAGCAACAACAGTCTGTAGCCGTCAATGTATTCTGCCTTTACTACTTCAATAAACATAGTCTTGCTATTTTAAGGGTTCAATCTTATCAAGAGGCTCGCCTTTCTGTGACTTTTCCCAATTGTTCATCAGTTCAGCACGATGTTCCTCAAGCCACTCCAGTATCATTCGCAGTGCTCTTCCGGGCATTTCGCCTTTCACTATACCATCTTTTATATTCACGATGACCTTATAATCACCATACCATGCATGGAAGTGAGGCGGTTGATGATCGGAAAAATTCATCCAGATGTAGATTCCATAAAAGAAACTAATTTGTGGCATAGTTATGAGCTACTTATTAACTGTCTTGTGGTGCAAAGTTACGAAAATAATCTGAATCGCCAAAAAAAGGGGCAAGATTTTTAGTCCAAGCCCTTGGACGCTTTTAGGCAGATGCTCGCCAGTGGGTGCTAAGCGGCTTTTGCGATGGGGGGAGACGGCCGTTTTTTAAGTGGAGGCTCCGCGTGAAAAAATCTCACGTGAGATTTTTTTCTGGGAGGCCTTCCCAGAAAAATTTCTCACGTGAGAAATTTTCGCCGCCCGTGCCCGCTAGTCAAAAAAGTTCTTCGGGCAACTGAAAAAGTGGGCACCAGGTTTGGCCGTCTGAGGTTTTATGCCTATCTTTGCACCACTTTTAAACATGCTAAACAGGATGAATGGTTTCAAGACAGATGCGGGAATGACCCCTCAGCGGGAATTGGCGGAGCGGATGATGAAGAACCTGCGCCGCCGCAACATGGAGGCCTTCTACTGCCCGACGGGCAAGGAGGCGGTGGAGAAGGTTTCGGAACTCATTGCCGACGGAAGCACCGTGACATGGGGCGGCTCGATGACCATCCGCGACATGGGACTGCCCGAGGCGCTGCGTCGCCGAGGGACGCTGAACGTGCTCGATCGCGACCTGGCAACGGGTGACGAGGTGCGGGAA
The DNA here is from genome assembly GCA_017400455.1 of Prevotella sp. Classification (GTDB taxonomy): domain Bacteria; phylum Bacteroidota; class Bacteroidia; order Bacteroidales; family Bacteroidaceae; genus Prevotella. The sequence goes on from JAFPTC010000015.1 coordinate 3,671, forward strand.
ATATACCTGAAAGCCTTCACGGCCGATGTGTACCTCACCAGTGCCAACGCCATCAGCGAGGATGGGGTTATCGTGAACATCGACGGCAATGGCAACCGCGTGGCCGCCATTACCTGGGGGCCGAAGAAGGTGATCTTTGTCATTGGCATGAACAAGGTGGCGCCCACGCCGGAGGCCGCGCTGGCTAGGGCCCGCAACATCGCCTCGCCCATCAACGCCCAGCGCTTCGACATCAAGACGCCCTGCAAGGCAGACGGCCATTGCCACAACTGCAACTCGCCCGAGAGCATCTGTAGCTATATCCATTTCCTGAGAAACTCCAGGAACCAGGGGCGCCATGTGGTGGTGCTGGTGGGAGAATCGCTTGGATACTAAGTACGATATGAAAAACATGAAGCCATGAGCCCACACAGCGGACCCACGACAGAACGTGAGCGGCACGTGATACTGGACGCCCTGCGAGGCTTTGCCCTGTTGGGCATTGCCCTGGCCAACTATCCCGAGTTTGCCCTGTGGACCTTCCTCTCGGCCGAGCAGCAGGCCGCCATGCCCTCGGCAGGCGCCGACCAGGTGGCCCGTTTCATGCAGTATCTGCTGGTCGACGGCAAGTTCTACACCATCTTCTCGCTGCTTTTCGGCATTGGCTTTTCGCTGATATTGCAGCGTCACAGCAAGACCCTCTTCCTGCGCCGGATGCTCATACTCGCTGCCATTGGTTGCTGCCACATGATGTTCCTATGGAGTGGCGACATCCTCCTGCTCTATGCCGTGGCAGGCCTGCTGCTCCCGCTCTTTGTCAGGTTCAGCGACAGGGTGCTGGCCTGGATAGCGGTGGCGCTGCTGCTCTTGCCCGTAGGGCTGGATGCCATGACTGCGTTCCTTGGCGTGGACTTCGCCCGTCCTTTCTATGACGCATGGTGGGATGCCGCTTCGGCTCGGGGCATTACCGAGCAGAATTTTGCCTCGTGGCTTCGCGACGCCCAAAGCTATTCCGAGATGCATGCCTTCCTCGTCCAGGGGGCCTTTGAGCGCATGTGGGAGTTCGTTGGCGGCCATCGGCTGCCCAAGGTGCTGGGCCTCTTCCTCTTGGGCTATCTCATTGGCAAGCATCAGCTCTATGCCCGTTTGGAGACCCTGCCCCTGAGGCGTATAGGCTGCTGGACGGCCGTCGTGGGCCTGCCAGCCTCCCTGCTATATGCCCTTAGCGCCACGCAGGCCCATCCCTGGGGCCTGGTCGTCCATTCGCTGCTCTATGCCGTGAGCGTTGTTCCCCTGGCCTTGGCCTATATCGCTGGAATATGCTGGCTCTACCTCCGTTGGCAGGCGCCGCTGAAGCGGGCCTTCGCCAGCCTGGCCGCCCCGGGACGCATGGCACTGACCAACTATATCTCGCAGTCGGTGGTGGGCATCCTGCTCTTCTACGGGCTGGGCCTGGGCCTTGGCACCACCTTTGGCCTCGTCAGCATCCTGCTGACGGCCCTTCTGGTGTTCCTTCTCCAGATAGCGGCCAGCACCCTTTGGCTCCGCCACTTCTCCTTCGGTCCCCTGGAATGGCTGTGGCGCATGCTCACCTATGGCCGCTATTTCAGACTGAGAAAGCCGGCAAAGCCCTCCTCTCCATCCTCATCCTCTCCATCATCTTGTTAAAAGCACTTTTGTGAACATGACTACATTCCGACCCATGAGAAGAAAGTGCCAACAGCTTTCCAACGAAGAAAGCATTGGCCTGTTACAGAAGGCCACGGCGGGCACCCTGGCCCTGTTGGGCGACGGCGGCTATCCCTATGCCGTGCCCCTCAGCTACGTCTATGCCGACGGCCACCTCTATTTCCACAGCGCCCTGAGCGGCCACAAGGTCGACGCCATCAGAAACTGCGCCAAGGCCTCCTTCTGCGTCATAGCCCAGGACCAGGTGAAGCCCCAGGAATACACCACCTATTTCCGCAGCGTTATAGCCTTCGGCAACATCCACATCGTGGAAGACCCCGAGGAGAAGCTGGCCATCGCCCGCCTGCTGGGCAACAGGTACAACCCCCACCAGGACGAGGCCCTGCAACGAGAGCTTGACCACGGTCTGTCGCGCATGCTCGCTCTCCGCTTCGACATCGAGCACCTCACGGGCAAGGCCGCCATCGAGCTGATGCGCCGCTCATGACCGTCCGCTCCCCACAAAGCCCTTGCTGCGCCACCTGCCCGACCGCCAGCGGCGCAGCAGGATGACCCCACGGATGTTCTCGTCCAGGGCGAAGCCAATCCACATGCCCACCAGGCCCAGGCCCAGCGGGATGCCCAACACATAGGCCAGCCCCACGGCCACGCTCCACTGGAATACCACACCCACCACAAAGGGATAGACCGTGTCGCCCGTGGCCCTCAGCGTGCTGCCCGCAAAGATGTTCGACGTGCGCCCCACCTCCAGCAGCACATCTACCACCAGCACCCACACTCCCATACTGATGATCTCCTCGTTCTGCGTAAACAGGCGCAGCACCACGGGGCCGGACACGGCCAGCAGCACCGAGCCAGTGAGCGTGACTATCATGGCCCAGCGGAAAAAATAGTTGCCCAGCACATAGGCCGCCCTGTGTCGCCACTGGCCCACCAGGTGGCCCACCAGGATGTCGCCCCCCTGGGTGATGCTCAAGCAGAACAAGTAGACAAACATGATGGCGTTGTAGCAGTAGGTGCGGGCGGCCAGGGCCTCGTTGCTTATCTGGTTGATGAAATAAGTGATGACCACCTGCGAGAGGCTGTAGCTGATGTTCTCGCTCATGGCCGGGATGCCAATCTTCAGCAGGTTCTTCAGCTCCTGCCACGGCAGGGGCCGGAACCAGCTCAGCGGGAAGCGGCGGATGTGTACCCTGAAGTGAACCACGGCCAGCAGCACCATGGCCACGGCCCTGCTGACCGCCGTGGCCACGGCAGCCCCCTCGACGCCCATACGCGGAAAGCCCCAGTGGCCAAAGATCAGCGCATAGTTGCCTACAATGTTCAGAACGTTCACCAAGGCCGTCACGGCCATGGGCCACACTACCTTGTCGGCACTGCGCAGCGAGGCAGAGAACGTCAGCGCCAGCGCTTGGAAGAACGACAGCGCCCCCGTCAGCCTCAGGTAGACCACGCCGTCGCCCATTAGCTCCGGGCGCAGCCCCATCAGCCGTAGCACATCCTCGGCAAAGAAGAAGAGCAGGGCGCTCACCGCCAGTCCCAGCAGCAGGTTGACCACCAGCGCCACGGCCACTACCTGCACCAGCCGCCGGCGCAGCCCCGCACCAATGTACTGAGCACAGAGTATGGCGGCCCCCATGGAAAAGAACTGATAGACCAGGAACACCAGTGACATCAGTTGGTTGTCCAGTCCCACGGCGGCCACGCTGTTGTCGCTGTAGCGGCTCAGCATCGCCGTGTCCACCACGCCAAGAAGCATCACCAACGCCATCTCAATGAAGACGGGTATGGTGATGGCCCTCAGCTGATGTTTCAGGCTGTTTCCTTCCATGCTTTCCGTTTTTGCGGCTGCAAAGGTAGTTGTTTTGTTTTGAAACGGAAAGAAAAACACCAAAAAATCATCGACGCTTAACCTTCAGCGGCTTCCCTTTCCACGGAAAAAACGAAAAAAGGGGCCGAATAATTGTGTAGATGGGAAAGATTGTGTAACTTTGCAGCCAAAAAAGAAGGGAAAGGAAGCGTGAGAAGCATGAAAAGATGGATGGTCCTGGTGGCCGCTGCCGTGGCACTGCCCGTGGCGGCGCAGGGACCCATGGGGCTGCACGAGCAGCTGAAGACAAAGTTTGTAGAGGGCTCGGCGGGATTTATGTCGCTGGTGGCCCTGGCGCTGGTGGTGGGGCTGGCCCTGTGTATTGAGCGAATCATCTACCTCACGCTGGCCGAGGTGAACGCCAAAAAGCTGCTGACCGACATTGAGGGGAAAATGCAGGCGGGCGACGTGGAGGGGGCCAAGGCCCTCTGCCGCGACACTCGCGGGCCCGTGGCCAGCATCTGCTACCAGGGGCTGATGTATGCCCATGAGGACATGGCCACCGTGGAGCGCAGCATCGTGAGCTACGGAACGGTGCAGAGCGGACTGCTGGAAAGGGGCTGCTCGTGGATCCGGCTGATGATTGCCATCGCCCCGTCGCTGGGCTTCCTGGGAACGGTCATCGGCATGGTGATGGCCTTCGACCAGATTCAGCAGGAGGGCGACATTGGACCCAGGATTGTGGCCGAGGGCATGAAGGTGGCGCTGATCACCACCATCTTCGGCATCATAGTGGCCCTGGTGCTGCAGGTGTTCTATAACTATATCCTGACAAAGATTGAGCGCCTCACTTCGCAGATGGAGGAGGGCGCCATTGGCCTGCTGGACATCATCATGAAGTGGAAAAACGGCAGCGGCGGCAGCGAAAAACCCTCGGCCCATGATTAACTATGCCTCGCCCACGTTTGTCAGCCTGGTACTCTGGGTACTGTATGTGCTGCTGGCGTTGGCCCTGGGGCTGACGGCCTGGTCGGTGCTGAGGGGCACTCGGCTGCAGGGGCGTCTGCCCCACGGACGCCTGCCCTGGGCGGTGGCGGCCCTGGTGGTGCTGACCATGGGGATATCCTGGCTGGTGGCGAGCACCGAGCCGCTGAGGGTGAACGGCAAGACGTATGACAACGTCTTCTGGCTGCGCACGAGCGACATGCTCATTGGCACCTCGGCCGTGCTCATGGCCGTGGCCGTGGCGCTGGTGGTGATAGGCTATTTCCGCAAGAAAAGATAAAAGGGGGGAGCATGTTCAGACGAAGAAGACACGAGGTGACGGGGCTGAACACGACGTCGACGGCCGACATCAGCTTTATGCTGCTGATATTCTTTCTGGTGACGTCGTCGATGGATGCCGACAAGGGCCTGCCCCGGCAGTTGCCCCCACCGGAACTGACCCAAGAGGAGGTGGAGGTGGAGGTGAAGCGCCGCAACGTGATGGAGCTGGAGCTGGACGCCAACGACGGCCTGACCTGCAACGGCGAGCCAGCCACCACCGACCAGCTGGCCGAGCGCGTGGCGGCCTTCGTGGCCAACAGTGACGACAGGGCCGACCTGCCCGAGAAGAGCCTGCGCGAGGTGCACCTGTTGGGAACCATCCGCGTGAGCGACCGCCACGTCATCATCGTCAAGACCGACCGCGCTACCAGCTATGAGGCTTATTTCCAGATGCAGAACGCCATAGTGAGGGGCTACTACCAGCTGCGCAACGAGCTGGCAAGGAGCCGATTCGGAAAGGACTATGCCCAGTGCTCGCAGGACGAGCGCGACGCCATAGCCTTGGTATACCCGCAGCGCATCAGCGAGACCTTGCCACCGGCAGGGGAGGAAGGAGGCACGCCATGAGGAACCGACTCTTTGGCCGGCCAGGCAGCAGCCTGCACGACGTGCCCACGCTGAACATGGCATCGCTGCCCGACCTGATTTTCACCGTGCTCTTCTTCTTCATGATCGTCACCCACATGCGCGACGTGACCTTGAAGGTGAACTACGAGGTGCCCCAGGGAACGGAGTTGCAGAAGCTGGGCCACAAGGGCAGCATCGTCAGCATTTACGTGGGGCGCGTGCCAGCGGAACAGGGGGGCGGCTTCGGCATTCAGCTGAACGACAGCATAGCCACCGTGGACGACATCAGGGACTTCCTGGCCCAGGAGCGAGAGCGCATGACGGCCGACGACCAGGCACGCCTCACCGTCAGCATCAAGGCCGACCGCGACGCACCGATGGGCCTCATTTCCGACATCAAGCGCGCCCTGCAGCAGGAGTATGCCTTGAAGGTGAACTATTCGGCCTCGGAGGCACCTGCCATCAAGGCTCAGACAAAAGAAAATCCTTAAAACATAATATGATATGGCAAATACAAAACTTGACCGCTTAGACAAGCAAATTCTGAAAATGATAGCCGACGATGCCCGTGTGCCCTTCCTGGAGGTGGCCCGTGCTTGCGACGTCAGCGGCGCTGCCATTCACCAGCGTATTCAGAAACTGACCAACGCCGGAATACTCAAGGGCTCGCAGTTTATCATCGACCCCGAGAAAATTGGCTATGAAACCTGCGCCTTCATCGGCCTGAACCTGAAGAACCCCGAGTCGTTCGACGGCGTCGTGGAGCAGTTGCAGCAGATGCCCGAGGTGGTGGAGTGTCACTACACCACGGGCAACTACGACCTGTTCATCAAAATCTATGCTAAGAACAATCACCACCTGCTCGACATCATCCACGACAAGCTGCAGCCCCTGGGGCTGGCCCGCAGCGAGACCATCATCTCGTTTCACACGGCCATCAGCCGACAGATGCCCACGGTGGACTTCCCCTGCGACGAATAGTCAGCGGCGCACATAGTCTACAAACGAGTAGGCATGGGCATGGCGCTCATCGGCAGGATGATCCTCGCGCCAGGCCTCCTGCCAGCCTTCGCTGTAGACGGGGAAGAAGGTGTCGGCCTCAGCCGGAGTGTCGTCTACCTCCGTCAGGCAGAGGCGGTCGGCCACGTCAATGAGTCCCGAGTAGAGGCTGGCCCCGCCAATGATGAATATTTCCTCGTCGGGCATGCAGGAAAACAGGAACGCATCCCATGAGGGGAAGCACTCGCAGCCCGGCAGCTCCTTTACGCTGCGCGTCAGCACGCAGTTACGTCGGTTGGGCAGCGCCCCCTTGGGCAGGCTCTCAAAGGTGCGGCGTCCCATCAGTATGGTGTGGCCGGTGGTGAGCTGGCGAAAGCGCTTCAGGTCGTTGGGCAGCCAGTAAATCAGTTTGTTCTCGAAGCCGATGGCGCGGTTGCGGGCCACGGCGGCAATCATCGTAACCATATTCTCATGTTTTGCCCACAAAGGTACGAATAAGTGAACGAAAAACCAAATTTATTTGAGTTTTTCCGAACGGGAGTTCCTTCGGCGACAGCCAAAGGTACTAATAATTGGGGAAAACAGCAAAATTCTTTCCAGGTTTTTATAAAGACAACACAGCGACAACTCAGGACAACAGGCTCCGGGCAGTCGTATCCATGCGCAGCCTGAGTTGTCCACAGTTGTCCAGAGTTGTCGTTAAATTGGAATTTCACGGCATTGATGTGTGAACAACTAAGAAAGGAGGCCGTTTATTCTTAATAATCCATAAAAACTAAAGGCTTTAGTTGGAAGGAACTAAAACTTATAGTTATCTTTGCAAGCGGATACAGATACTGACGCCAACCCGATGGAGGGTTGAAAAAGAAGAATCTTAAAGAACGAAAAGGTTATGACAAAACTCACCACGAAAGAGAAGGAAATCATGGATGTGCTCTGGCAGCATGGACCGAAGTTCGTGAAGGAATTGCTGGAATACTACGACGAGCCCCGTCCCCACTTCAACACCGTGTCCACCACGGTGCGCATCCTGGAGAAGAAGGGCTTCGTAGGCCACAAGCAGTTTGGCACGTCCTACCAGTATTTTCCCACCATCACTGAGCGGGAGTATGGTCGCAGCAGCCTGACGGGCATCATCAAGAACTACTTTGACGATTCCTACCTCAGCGCCGTGAGCAGCTTCGTGAAGGACGAGAAAATTTCGGTGGAAGAGTTGAAGGAACTGATAGCACAGATAGAAAACAGCAACGCTTAACGAAGGGGGAGGAAAGGGAATGATGGAGTTTCTGATATACGACCTGAAGGTGGCGGTACTGGTGGCCGCGTTCTACATGTTCTACCGATTGCTGCTGAGCCGCGAGACGTTCCACACGGTCAACCGCCTGGTGCTGCTGCTCACGGCGGTGGCCTCGTTCCTGCTGCCGCTCTGCGTCATCACCATCCACCAGACGGTGGAGGTTCCCATGGTCGAGGGCACCGTCAGTGCCGGACGGCCTATGGCCACGCTGGTCGACGAGCCCGACATGCCCTGGTGGCAGAGAGCCGCCCTTGGCCTCTTCCTCGCAGGCATCGTGGCCGCCCTTGCCCATCAGCTGTGGTCACTGGCCCAGGTGGTGCGCATCATCAGGCATAGCGAACGCCATCCCCAGGCCGACGGCACCGTGGTGTGCGTCACCGACAGCAACCTGTCGCCCTTCAGCTGGCTGCGCTACATCGTACTCTCTCGCAACGACTATGACAATCTGAACCCGGCCGTCATGGCCCATGAACGGGGACACATCCGTCGGCACCACACGCTCGACCTGCTCCTCGTTGATACGCTCACCGCCCTGCAATGGTTCAACCCCGCCATGTGGATGCTGCGCCAAGACCTGCGCGCCATCCACGAGTACGAGGCCGATGCAGCGGTGCTCTCTCATGGCATCAATATGCGTCAGTATCAGTATCTGCTTATCCAAAAAGCCGTCAGCGACTGCGGGTACTCGGTCGTCAACGGCATCAGTCACAGTACCCTAAAAAACCGCATAACTATGATGCTACATAAGAAATCGAGCCGGGCAAGCCTGCTGAAGCTGCTTGCCTTGCTGCCCATCGTGGGCACAACACTGGCCCTCCAGGCCGAGACCGTCAATGACTACGTCTATCAGCAACCGCCCAAGAAGATTGTGAAGAAGGGCAGTCAGGACGCGACCATTGTATTGAACGGCCAGACCATCGAGGTGAGGGCTGATGAAAACGTCGCTTCCACCGGGCAGGGGCTAAAGCCCATCGTTGTGGGAAGCCCCAATACTGCTACTGATCCGCTGGTCGTCATCGATGGACAGGTGGCCACCGCCGAACAGATGAAGGCACTCGACCCCAAGGCAATTGACAATGTCAGCGTTGTCAAGGACGAGGAAACGAAAGTCATATACGCCCAGCATTTCAATGCCGACACCAGCAATGGCATCATCTTCATTAACACCAAGGAATATGTTGAAAGAGGTGGAAAGAGAGTGGTAGCGGTCTCAGTGAAAGTCCCTGCCAAGTCCACTGAGGAGCAGGAACCATTCGACATGGTGGAGCAGATGCCTGAGTTCCCCGGCGGCGTACAGGCCCTGATGCAATTCCTCTATGAGAACATCCGCTATCCTGAGGCCGCCCAAACGGCTGGCAAGCAGGGGCGCGTCGTGGTGCAGTTCGTGGTCGAGGCCGACGGTACCGTGAGCAGTGCCAAGGTGGTGCGCAGCATCAGCGAAGACCTCGATGCCGAGGCCTTGCGCGTGGTGAACGCCATGCCCCGCTGGACGCCCGGTAAGTACAAGGGCAAGGCCGTGCGCGTGAAGTACACCTTGCCCGTCAGTTTCCGCCTGACTCCAAAACAGTCAGCCCCCGTCACCACTGAGGCCAAGCCTTAGGTCTGAAGACGGGCCAACGCCTCGTAAAAAAATCTCACGTGAGAAATTTTTCTGCGGAGCCTCCGCGTGAAAATTTCTCACGTGAGATTTTTTCATGGGAAGCCTCCGCGTAAATTCCGGACGCCTCCCGCTGTAGTTTTCGCCGCTGGCTATACGCTCACGTCGGCCTTGATGTGGGGCCAGGGGTCGTAGCCTTCCAGCTGGAAGTCCTCGTACTGGAAGGCGAAGAGGTCCTTCACGTCGGGGTTGATTTTCATCACGGGCAGCGGCCTGGGCTGGCGTGTCAGCTGCAGGCGGGCCTGGTCCAGGTGGTTCAGGTAGAGGTGGGTGTCGCCCGTGGTGTGTATGAACTCGCCGGGCTGGAGACCCGTCACCTGCGCCATCATCATGGTGAGCAGGGCGTAGGAGGCAATGTTGAACGGCACGCCCAGGAAGGTGTCGGCGCTGCGCTGGTAGAGCTGCAGCGACAGGCGCCCGTCGGCCACGTAGAACTGGAAGATGGTGTGGCAGGGGGGCAGCGCCATCTGGTTTACCTCGGCCACGTTCCATGCCGACACAATCATGCGCCTTGAGTTGGGGTTGTGCTTGATCTGGTCCAGCACCATCTGTATCTGGTCGATGGTGCCGCCCTGGTAGTCGGGCCATGAGCGCCACTGGTGGCCGTAGACGGGGCCCAGCTCGCCGTCGGCGTCGGCCCATTCGTTCCAGATGCGCACGCCGTGCTCCTGCAAATAACGGACGTTGGTCGAGCCTTGCAGAAACCAGAGCAGCTCGTAGATGATTGACTTCAGGTGCAGTTTCTTTGTGGTCAGCAGGGGGAATCCCTCCTGCAGGTCGTAGCGGCTCTGGGTGCCGAAGATGCTCAGCGTGCCCGTGCCGGTGCGGTCGCCCTTCTGCACGCCTTCGCGCAGAATGCGGTCAAGTATGTCTAAGTATTGCTTCATATTCTTGTGGAAAATGGGTCGATTTGATGCGCCACTCCTTGGGGTATAGGTTGTTGGCCCTGGTGCCAATGTTCTTGACAGGCCCCAGCGCGTGGCCCATGAAGGTGACGATGACCATGCCGCGTGGCACGCTGGGCGGCAGCACCAGCGCCTCGCCGCGCAGGTAGCTGATGGCCTGGGCGTAGGTAAGCTCGGCCGTGGCCTCTGTCGCGTTGCTGAGGGTGAAAGGCGGCGTCAGCACGTGCAGCGAGGGTGGGATAGCGGCAGCCCTTTTGCCCCTTGGCTCGCCGGCCTTGCGGAAGGCGCACATGAAGAGGCCCTCGCTCTGGGTGATGCCGGGAATGAACCGGTAGACGGGCGCCGTGCAGGCTGGCAGCAGCGAGCCGTTGATGTGCCAGTCGGCCTGGGTGTCAACGGCCAGGGGTGTGGCGTCGCCAAACTGCTGCAACAGCCACATCACGTTCTCCTCGTTCTCGCGGGTGTTCAGCGTGCAGGTGCTGTAGACGAGCAGTCCGCCTGGGCTGAGGCATTGCCAGGCGTCGGTCACTATCTGGCGCTGCAACTGCTGGCAGCGTTCCACCTGCTGCGGGTTCCACTCGCCAATGGTCTGCTCGTCCTTGCGGAACATGCCTTCGCCCGAGCAGGGCACGTCGCACAGAATCACGTCGAAGAGCATTTTCGCCTTCCTGTAGTCGGCGGGGAAGTTGCTGGTCACGTGGCAGCGCTCAGCGCCCCATTTCGATATGTTTTCAAGCAGGATGCTGGCTCGCTGGCGCATGGGTTCGTTGGCAAAGAGCACGCTGCCTTCGGGCAGGGCGGCCAGGGCCAGCGTCGACTTGCCACCCGGGGCGGCGCACAGGTCGAGCATCGTGAGCGGCCGCGCTGGCAAGTGCTGGCGCAGCACCTCGTCGAGAAACATCGAGGCGGCCTCCTGCACATAGTAGCAGCCGGCATGGAGCAGCGGGTCGAAGGTGAAGGATGGGCGCTGGGGCAGGTAGAAGCCGCCTCTGCACCAGGGAACCTCAGAAGTGATGAGTGAGGAGTGATGAGTGAGGAGTGATTCTTTTGATGCTGCGCCGGAAACGCAATAGTCATTCGCTCCAGCTAACTCTTCACTCTTCACTCTTAACTCTTCACTCTTCACTCTTAACTCTTCACTCCTCACTTTCCCCGGATTCAGCCTGATGCTCACGGGCGGCTCTTCGTCGAAGGCAGACAGGTAACGGGCGAAGCGTTCTTCGCCCATCAGCTTCTTCGTCTGCTCCTTGAAAGCCTGTGGCAGTTGGTTTCCTTTCTGGCCCATTGCACTTGCAAAGGTAGGCACTTTCCGGCAAACCACAAAATAATTCGGGGAAAAGTTGGAAGAGAATTTTGCTGGCGATGCCACCTCCCACGGCTCACCACAGCTCTTGCTGCTGCTGAGGCTCTTCCTTGTTTTCCTTGACGGGCTGCTCCTTGGGCTTGCCCTCGGCGTCGAACATGCCGTAGGTGGTGCGCAGCACGATGAACTCGGTGCGGCGGTTCAGCTGGTGACATATCTCCTGCTTCTCCTCGTCGTCCAGCGCGTTGATGAAGTCCTCGGTCAGCTGGTCGTCGGCCTTCAGCCAGGGATAGGTCTCGGTGAGTTTTTTCTTGATGACCTTGGGCTTCTTCTCGCCGTAGCCCACGGGCGACAGACGGTCGGCGGCTATGCCGTGGTCGATGAGATAGTTGACCACGCTCTCGGCGCGCCGCTGGCTGAGACGCTCGTTGTAGGTGTCGGAGCCACGGTTGTCGGTGTGGGCCGACAGTTCTATGGTGACGTTGGGGTTCTCGTTCAGCAGGGCCACGAGGTTGTCGAGCGCCTCCTCCGATTCGGGGCGCAGCGTGGCCTTGTCGAAGTCGTAGAAGATGTTGTCGATGAGCACGGGGGCGGTGATGCTGGCCAGGGGGAACTGCAGCACATACTCCTCGCTCTCCAGCACCGGCTCCACCTTCAGTTCTTCCTTGTGGTTAAGGAATCCTCGGCACGTGCCCAGGAAGACGTAGCTGACGCCGGGCTTGATTTCCTCGACGAACGAGCCGTCGCCGCGCACCGAGATTTTCTTGTTCGTGCCGTCGTTGCCCACCATGTAGACCAAGCCCTGGGGCAGCTCGTAGCCGTCCTGCTCGTACACCCAGCCCTTGACGGTTTGGATGACCTCGCTCTTTTCGAACGAGAAGATATGGTCCCAGCCGCGTGCGTCGCCACGGTTGCTTGAGAAGTAGCCTCGGTTGTGCAGCCCCTCGAAGGTCATGCCGAAGTCGTCGCCCGCCGAGTTCAGCGGCCAGCCCGGATGCTCCAGGTGAAGTGATGAGTGAGGAGTGATAAGTGATGAGTCTCCACTCTCCTCTCTCCTCTCTCCACTCTCCACATAATATATGTCGAGCCCGCCGAAGCCCGGATGGCCGTCGGACGAGAAGTAGAGGTCGCCATTGGGCCTGAAGGTGGGAAAAAGCTCGTTGCCAGGGGTGTTGATGGGGGCGCCAACGTTCTCGATGCTGAGGATGCCGCTCGTCGAGAGCTCTGCGCGCCACAGGTCGTAGCCGCCCAGTCCGCCGGGCATGTCGCTCACGAAGTAGAGCCAGCGGCCGTCGGGCGACGGGGCCGGATGGGCGAAGGTGGAGAGGGTGTCGCGAGAGATTTCCATCACCGTGGCCTTGCTCCACGAGGCATCGCTGCGCTGCGAAGTGGCTATCTGTGCATAGCGTGGATAGCTGGGATCGGTTTTGCACACGGTGAGATACATCGTCTTGAAGTCGGAGCTGAAGGTCGTGGCCCCCTCGTCGTCGTCGGTGTTCAGCTCGCTGTCAACGGGCTCGGGCTTGCTCCACTTGCCCTTGTCGTCCTTCTGCGAGAAGAAGATGTCGGCATTCTTCATGCCGGTGATGCCGCTCAGCTCGTCGCCACGGGCCTGATTGCGCGTGCTGCTGAAATAGAGCTGGTCGCCCTCGTCACCCGACAAGGCCGGCGAATACTCGGCGCGGCGCGAGTTGAACAGTTCCTGCTTCTTCACCGTGTAGCCCGAATACTCGGCTTCAGCCTTCCATTGCGGCGCCATGCGGGCCGACTCAAGGCCTACTAATGATCGAGCTGCGAGGTACGAGGTACGAGATGCGAGGTTGGATTCAGTGCCGGGTCTATGCTCGTTCCTCGCACCTCGCACCTTGTTGCTCGAAGGAACGCCGAGGCTGTCGAGCAGTTGCAGGAAGGTTTTCTCGGCATCCTTGTAGGCACCGTTCTTCAGGTAGAGCTGAGCCAGGTGAAACAAGGCAGTGGTGTCGGCCTGCTTGTAGCGCACGGCATTGTTGTAAGCGGCAATGGCGCGCTGCGTCTGATTGATGCGGCGGTAGCAGTCGGCCATTTTCAGTGCCCGCTGTCCGCGCAAGGGCCGCTCCTTGGGCGCCGTCTGTGCGTAGGCTTTCTTGTAGTAGGTGGCTGCGTCGAAATACTCGCCCAGGGCGAAGAATTTGTCGCCCTTTTTCATGGCTGTGTCGGCTCCGCACGACGAGAGGAGCAGCGCCAGTGCTGCTATATATAATATGGTATAGACATGTCGCATACCTATATATAACGCAGAGAAGGCCGATTTATTGCTTGAAGGGCTGCCGCCATGTGCATCCTTCCTTCCAGCGCGAGCAGCCATAGGCCGTCTTGCCCTTGATGACGGTGCCTTGGCCGCAGAGTGGACAAGGCTGGCCCACGAGGGGGTCGGCAGGGGCGGAGGGCTTCGTGGCCTTCTTCTTAGGGGCTTTTTTCTTCTTCAGATCGTCGTCGGTGGTCACGCTGACGTAGCGGTTCGACTGGTCGCTGATGACCTGCTGCACAATCTCGGTCACCTGCTGCTTCAGCTCGTCGAGAAACTGCTTCGGGTCGTACTTCTTGGCCTCTATGTCGCGCAGTTTCTTTTCCCAGATGCCCGTCAGCTCAGCGCTCTTCAGCAGTTCTTCGTGGATGAGGTCGATCAGCTCCATGCCGGTGGGCGTGGCCACCAGGTTCTTGCGCTCCTTGCGAATGTAGTGGCGCTTGAAGAGCGTTTCGATGATGGCGGCGCGGGTGGAGGGGCGTCCTATGCCGTTTTCCTTCAGTGCGGCGCGCAGCTCCTCGTTGTCCACCAGTTTGCCGGCCGTTTCCATGGCGCGCAGCAGCGTGGCCTCGGTGTAGTATTTGGGCGGCGTGGTCATCTTCTCGGTCAGGGTGGGGGTATGGGGACCGCTCTCGCCCTTCTGGAAGGTGGGCAGCGTGCGCTCCTCGTCTTCGGGCTTCTTCTCGTCGTCGGCTTTCGGCTCTTTGGCGTAGACTTCGCGCCAGCCCGGGTCGAGTATCTGCTTGCCCGTCACCTTGAACTCGATGGCCTCCTCCTTTATAGCGAGATTTCCCCCTAAAGCGCCAACCACCTCCCCTCCTTCGGAGGGGTCGGGGGATGGGGGGAAAATCTCCCCTCCTTCGGAGGGGTTGGGGGATGGGGGGAAGTTCTCCCCTCCTTCGGAGGGGTTGGGGGATGGGGGGAAAATCTCCCCTCCTTCGGAGGGGGTGGGGGAGGCTTCCACTTTTCCCAGCACGGTGGTGGTAGAGAACTTACAGTCGGGATAGAACGCGGCAATGAAGCGGCGGGCCACGAGGTCGAAGACCTTCTGCTGCATGTCGGTCAGGCCGCCCGGCACCTGGCCAGTGGGTATGATGGCGTGGTGGTCGGTGACCTTCGACGAGTCGAACACACGCTTCGACTTAGGCAGGGCCTTGCCGCCCAAGGGTCTGACCAGTTCGGCGTAGGGCGCCTGGCCGGCAAACTTGGTCTGGAACAGGCCGTTCATCGTCTGCGGGCATTTGGCATAGACGTCGTCGCTGAGGAAAGTGGTGTCCACACGCGGATAGGTGGTGAGCTTCATTTCGTAGAGCTGCTGGATGAGGTTCAGCGTCATCTCGGCCGAGAAGCCAAACTTGCGGTTGCAGTCCACCTGCAGCGAAGTGAGGTCGTAGAGGCTGGGCGGCTGCTCCTTGCCCTGCTTCTTCTCCACCTTCGTCACCTCGAAGGGCTTTCCCTCGATGGTGGCAAAGGCCTGCTCGCCCTCTTCCTTCGAGGTGAAGCGGCCCTTGGTGGCGGTGAAGGTGACGTCGCGGTAGACTGTGGCCAAGACCCAATAGGGCTCAGGCTTGAAGTTGTCTATTTCCTTCTGGCGGTTTACGATGAGGGCCAGCGTGGGCGTCTGCACGCGACCAATGGACAGCACCTGCCGGTTCTGGCCATACTTGATGGTGTAGAGGCGCGTGGCGTTGATGCCCAGGAGCCAGTCGCCCACGGCGCGTGACAGTCCTGCCAGGTAGAGCGACTGATATTCGCTCTGGTCCTTCAGGTGGGCAAAACCTTCGCGTATGGCCTCGTCGGTCATCGACGAGATCCACAAGCGCCTCACGGGGCACTTGGCCTGCGCCTTCTGCATCACCCATCGCTGGATGAGCTCGCCCTCCTGGCCGGCGTCGCCGCAGTTGACGATGCTGTCGGCCTGGCTGAAGAGCTGCTCGATGACGGCAAACTGCTTCTTCACCCCCTGGTCTTCCTTCAGGCGGATGCCGAAGCGTGGCGGTATCATGGGCAGGGCGCTCAAGGCCCAGCTCTTCCACATGGGCGTGTAGTCCTCGGGCATCTTCAGCTCGCACAGGTGGCCGAAGGTCCACGTCACCTGGTAGCCGTTGCCTTCCCAGTAGCCGTCGCGGCGCGCCGTGGCCCCAATGATGCGGGCAATGTCCTGCGCCACGCTGGGTTTCTCTGCTATGCAAACAACCATGATTCTGTCTGTTTTTTCTTTTTAGCCGTGCAAAGGTACAAAAAAAGCGCCGTTTCCGCAAATTAAAATACGGAATTCAGCGCCCGCCCACACCAATAAGTCCGTCCGCTCGCAGTAATAAGGGCGGCCGCCCTTATTACTGTGGGCGGACGGCCGAATCTGTCAACTCGGTACCTTTCTCCCTGTAACCCAGTGCTTTTTCCCTTTTTCTCCCGAGTCTTTCCCCCCTTCCTCTCGTGCTGTCTGAACTCCAGAACTCCTGTAACTCCTGAACTCCTACAACTGGCGAAAGTTGCGTTTAAAAAAAACTTAATAAAACCCGAAAACAGGAATTTTTGCGTGAAATGTTTTGTGGTTTTCGTTTTTATTTGTAATTTTGCAACGTGCTATTGTTGAATTGCACAAACATGACGTTGCTCATTCTCCAGAAGAATCACCACCTCAGACGAAGAACAAGAGCAAAACATATATCTCAATGGAGTGTGCGCTTAGCGTAGACTTCGCATAGAGATATATGGGCTTGTGGTGAGCCTTTATGGAGTATGCAGAAGGCTACGCTACTTTTTTGTAGTTAGTGGCAGGACAAAGACAGGACAGTTATTAACTCATTAAAATCGCAGTATTATATGGAAACAACCGAACGCGCAAAACGCTTACAGCGCTTTCTTGTGG
Source organism: Prevotella sp. (assembly GCA_017400455.1). Taxonomy (GTDB): domain Bacteria; phylum Bacteroidota; class Bacteroidia; order Bacteroidales; family Bacteroidaceae; genus Prevotella. The sequence goes on from JAFPTC010000015.1 coordinate 20,359, forward strand.
AAAACAAAAAGTTTTTCCCGCCAAGCCGTATGTCTGACATCAAAGACAAAATGTCAAAACTTTCGGACGACCAGTTTGAACAGGTAGAATGGTTAGAGTTCAAGGATCCTCTGACCATGACGATTATCGCCGTCTTCCTTGGAGGTCTTGGAGTTGACCGTTTCATGCTTGGAGATTCAAAAAACGGAATGTTCAAGCTATTGGCTTGTATACTTATTATTGGATGGATATGGTGGTTCATAGACATCTTCAGTATCGGCGAGCGAACTTCCAACTTCAATTACAAACTATTTGTCGATTCAATATCTTTAATGTAAAAGGAAACAAAAAAAGAAAAAGCCAAAATTATCTATTGAGTCCACTTTCTACAGTGGACTCAGTTTTTTTAACAACATTCTCAAGCTTGTTTTTCAGTCCATATACGGTCATCCAGTGACCAGATAGCGGTCACGATTCTGGTCATTCGTAGCTAGTTTGAGGTCCGAGCGGGAACAAATCGCGAAACGTTTGTTGTCCGTGCAACAATGGCTCATGGAAACATTGTAGAGGGGCTGAATATCAAATAATTCTTAATAATCAGTTGCCATTTGTCGATTATCAATTTCTTTTTTGTTCCTTTGCAACCCGCCCTTATTACTGTGGGCGGACGGCCGAATCTGTCAACTCGGTACCTTTCTCCCTGTAACCCAGTGCTTTTCCCCTTTTTCTCCCGTGTCTTTCTCCCTTTCCTCCCGTGCTGTCTGAACTCCAGAACTCCAGAACTCCAGAACTCAACAACTCAATAACTCAAAAACTCCTGCAACTGGCGAAAGTTGCGTTTTGTGATTAATTAGGAAAAATTTTCCCCTTGCTTTGCCCGTATGTGCGCGAAAAGTTGTAACTTTGCACGCAAAATTTGCAACACATTATTATAATATGGCACAAGAAGACGTTTTTAAGAAGATTGTATCGCACTGCAAGGAATATGGTTTCGTGTTTCCCAGCAGCGAGATCTACGACGGTCTGGGCGCAGTCTACGACTACGGACAGATGGGCGTTGAGTTAAAGAACAACATCAAGCAATACTGGTGGAAGGCCATGACCATGCTCCACGAGAACATCGTGGGCATCGACTCGGCCATTTTCATGCACCCCACCATCTGGAAGGCCTCGGGCCACGTGGATGCGTTCAACGATCCGCTGATTGACAACCGCGACTCGAAGAAGCGCTACCGCGCCGACGTGCTCATCGAGGACCAGATAGCCAAGTACGACGACAAGATACAGAAAGAAGTGGAGAAGGCCCGCAAGCGCTTTGGCGAGAGCTTCGACGAGCAGAAATACCTGGAGACCAGCCCCCGCGTGGCCGAGACGAAGCAGAAGCGCGACGCCCTG
>JAFPTC010000146.1 GCA_017400455.1 Prevotella sp.
CGCGGGTCTGCGCCGCAGCGTCGTCGTCGGGGTGCGAGGCCGTCAGGTTGAACTTGATGGTCTGCGGGGCCTCCGTCGTCGGGGCCTCAGGGTTCTGGGTCACGTCGTTGTCGTCGTTGCTGCAAGCGGTGAGCGCCAAGAGGGCGCAGAGCAGTAGTGATAGTCTTGTCTTCATCATGCTGTCCTCCTTTCTTGTTACTTAGCAAGCGACTGCTCTTTAAGAGTGACATTCGTATGTGCCACGTTGTCTTCGGTGTAAGTCCACCCCATTTTCGTAATCATCTTCTTGAAGAAACTGACCTCGTGGGTGGGGACGTTGATGGTTATTGATGTCATATTGTAGTTTAATGAAGAAATCAATTTGTATTAACAAGACCAATGGTCGCTACCCATAGCCTTTCGCAGCCTTTTGGTTGCAAAGTTACAAAATGTTTGGGAAATAACAAGCGGTTTGCACATAAAAAGTGATGAAAGGCTGGCGAGGATTTTTGCGCCGCGCCGCAACCATTTTCTGCGGCATTGAGATTTTTTTCTGGGAGGCCTTCCCGTGAAAAAATCTCACGTGAGAAATTTTCACGGGAAGGCCTCCCAGAAAAATGGCTCGTTGGGCGGTTAAATTTTATTGATGTCAACGTAGCCGTTCATCACGGCATAGATGGTGAGGGCACTGACGCTTTTCACCTTCAGCTTCTCCATGATGTTCTTTCGGTGGGTGATGACGGTGGCCAGGCCGATGTGGAGCATGTCGGCTATTTCCTTGTTGATGTAGCCCTTGACTATGAGCACCATGACCTCGGCTTCGCGGTCGCTCAAGATGCGACCCTCGCCACTGCTCTTCATGCTGGGCAGCTGATGCTTACCCGCTCCATGGGCGTGGTTGACCAGGAGAATCAGCGAACGCACAAGCTCCTTCTCGGGAACATTGGTACAGATGCAGTGGAAGTCCTGCAGCTGGGTGCTGCTGTCGGTGGAAAGGGTGAGGACAATGGTCTGGTGGCGATGCTGGGTGAAGAAGGCACGGTTTTCGAGCACAACGTTCATTGCCGCAAAGTAATGGACGAACTGGTCGGGCTGATTAGCCAGTAACTCGGTGATGGTTCCAAACGACACGACCTCTGCAAAGGGTACAAACGTTTGGATGAGCTGCTTCAACCCTAAAACGGCCAGGGTGTTAGGGTCGATGATGGCTAATTTGGGCGGTCCGTTGAATGTCATTTCGCGTGCAAAATTAGTAAATAAAATCGAAAGAAACAACACTTTTGGGGGCCGAAAACTTAATAATATTTAAATAAGTTACAATTTGATTACAATTTCCATTGCGGTTACAGAAAAATGTTGTATATTTGCAACGTGTTTTTCATGGTATTAGATTATTAAGGTTAATTAGAGAGGTTGACTGTCGTGAGACACACAATCTTATTCTAGCACTTGTATTTAGTAATTAGAGCAAGTGAAACAAAAAAGGAAACCTGTGAAGGTTTCCTTTTTCCATGGTGTGAAGCTCACTTCTTGCGTACTGGGTCGCAGGTGAGGCCGCAGCCGAGTTTCTTGAATATTTTCCGATCTACCTCGCTGAGCATGACGGTGCTGTGAACCTGGCAGCCTCGCAGCTGGGGCAGTTGCTCCAGGGCCAGCCGGCAGCGCTCGTCGCTTTGCGACACCACGCTCAGGGCCACCAGCACCTCGTCGGTGTGGAGGCGGGGGTTGCGGGCGCCCAGATACTCGGTCTTGGTCTTCTGCACGGGTTCGATGAGACTCTGGGGAATGAGCTTGGCTTCGTGGTCAATGCCTGCCAGGTGCTTGGTGGCGTTGAGCAGCAGGGCAGCCGAGCAGCCCAGCAGCGGACTGGACTTGGCGGTGATGATGGTTCCGTCGGAAAGCTCCATGGCGGCTGAGGTGTGGCCGGTGAGTTCCTGCTTGGCGGCAGCGGCCACGGTGACGCGCCGATAGGCGGTGGTGATCTTTGCCTGGTTGAAGAGAAGGAGGATTTTCTGAATCTCGCGCTCGTTGTCAGCCCCCTCGGCCAGCTTGTTGGTGGCGGTGTAGTAGCGGCGGATAATCTCGTCGCGGCTGGCTTGGCAACACACTTCGTCGTTGCTGATGCAGAAGCCAATCATGTTCACGCCCATGTCGGTGGGGCTCTTGTAGGGGTTGTCGCCATAGATGCCCTCGAACAGGGCGTTGAGCACGGGGAAAATCTCGATGTCGCGGTTGTAGTTGACGGCAATCTTTCCGTAGGCCTCCAGATGGAAGGGGTCGATCATGTTCACATCGTTTAGGTCGGCGGTGGCAGCCTCGTAGGCAATGTTCACGGGGTGCTTCAGCGGCAGGTTCCACACGGGGAATGTCTCGAACTTGGCATAGCCGGCACGGACGCCCCGCTTGTTCTCGTTGTAGAGCTGGGAGAGGCAGGTGGCCATCTTGCCGGAGCCGGGGCCGGGGGCGGTGACGATGACCAGCTCGCGGCTGGTTTCCACGAAGTCGTTCTTGCCAAAGCCGTCGTCGCTGGCAATGAGTTCCACGTTGTGGGGATAGCCGTCGATGAGGTAGTGGATATACGACTTGATGCCCATGCGCTCCAGCCGGTGGCGGAACTGGTCGGCGGCGCTTTGGCCGTTGTAGTGGGTGATGACCACGCTGCCCACCATGAACTGGCGGTTCATGAATTCCTCGCGCAGGCGCAGCACATCCTCGTCGTAGGTGATGCCAAGGTCGGCGCGCACTTTGTTCTTCTCAATGTCGTCGGCCGAGACCACAATGACTATTTCTATCGAGTCGCGAAGCTGGGCCAGCATGCGCAGCTTCGAGTCGGGCTTGAAGCCTGGCAGCACGCGTGAGGCATGGTGGTCATCGAAAAGCTTGCCGCCCAGTTCGAGGTATAGCTTGCCGTCGAACTGGGCGATGCGCTCGCGAATATGTTCACTTTGGATTTTCAGGTACTTCTCGTTGTCGAATCCTATCTTCTTCATCTGTTGCTGGTTTTTGCCTGCAAAGTTACGAAAAATCCGCGAAACTCTTGCAAGTCTCGCGGATTATTTTTAATGATAATCCGTATGTACCCGATAGATGGCTTGGGCTCGAAAACGCGCACAGGATGGTTGCTAAATATGCAACAAAGATTTAAAGATTATAAAGATTCCATGCGGACTAGGGCGCAATACACATCGCGTTAGCTCATCTGTAACAACTCAGTCATGTGTTATTTTAGACAAAAATCTTCAAAAATCTTTCAAAAATAGCTGAACGAATGTATATTTTTGAAAGATTTTTGAAGATTTTTGTCCTTTTTACACTTTTATATTCGTATATCTGAGTTGTTACGCCCATCTTTTAAATCTTTTAATCTTTGTAAAATAGTACCCAGCCCGATGTATCGTCGCTTGGGGTACTGTTGGATAGTTGCGGATAATCATATTATTATTGTGGTGGGTTGTAGTGGTGGGGGAGTAGGAGGGGCTGGCGTCCCGGCATATTTTCCCACCCTGGTTGCCTTCAAAAAATGAAAAGAGGCTTGCAAGAGCGGAAAAGGGGCCTGCAAAAAAGGAAAAGGGGCCTTCCAGCAGGGAGGAAAGTGCCCTTTGGCTCGTTGCGGCCACGCGCCCGCATGAATAAGGGCGGCCGCCCTTATTCATGTGGGCGCCCGCCCTTTTATCTTGGAGCGGCCGGCAGAATCAGACTTTCTATTCTTTGTTATAGTCTTTTTCTTTGGGGGAACAGCGTGTCCATTTTAAAATAAAAAAACGAATCTCGCGCAGCGTGGCTGTCGCGAGATTCGTAGTATTGAGTGCGTGTAAACTTGCTCGTGCTTACTTAAAGAGGCTGAGCGCCATCTGGCGAAGGGCACGACGCCAGGTGAGGAACTCGTGCTGCGTGCCTTCAGAGATATGGGCCTCGGCGTTGAAACCGGCAGCCTTCAGGGCGTCAACAGCCGACTTGATGGCATCGGGCTGCTCCTTCGAGCCAGTGCTCAAGAAGATATACTTCACCTGATTCTTGTCCTTAATCTCTTCGGGTTTATAGGTTCCGCCGCTGAGCAGGCCGTAGTAGTTGAACATCTCAGGACGACGCAGCGTGATGGTATGGGTTTCCATGCCGCCCATGCTGAGGCCGGCCATGGCGCGGCTCTCCTTCTTGGCGATGGTCTGGAAGTTGGCGTCGACATAAGGCACCAGCTCGTCGCACAGCACTTTCTCGAAGTCCTGGGCTGTGAAGCCACCCAAACCGCCGAACTGGATGTTGTTGGTCATGCCGTAGGTGCACACGACGATGAAGGGCTTGATCTTGCCTTCGGCAATGAGGTTATCCATGATGAGGTTGGCGTGGCCCTGTGACATCCAGGCCGTCTCGTCCTCGCCCCATCCATGCTGCAGGTAGAGCACGGGATATTTCTCCTTCTTGTTCTTGCCATAGGTGGGCGGGGTGTAGACGAAGGCACGGCGGCATTGCTTTGTGCTCTCGCTCCAGAAGAGAATCTGCTGCACATTGCCGTGAGGCACGTTCTTCAGGGCATAGAAGTCCTGATCTTTGGCGGGAATCTCGATGCCGCTCTCCCAACGGGTGGAGCCATAGTAGTTCAGCGTGCCGGGGTCGTTGACGGTGCCGCCATCGACGGTGAGGTGATAGTAGTGGAAGCCTTCGTCCATCGGGCCTTCGGTCTGACCGACGAACGATCCGTCATAGGTCTTCTTCAGCTTGGTGCCGCCACGACCGCCCAGTCCTAAGCTGACGGTGATGTCCTTAGCATCGGGCATGTCGATGCGGAAACGCACGTAACCCTGCGAGTTCACCATAGGATAGTCCTGTCCGGGCTGGTTCTTGGTGGAGGGAACGAAGTCCTCCTTCACGCCTGCCTGCTCAGGGAATGCCAGTTCGGGCTTGAAGGGAGCGCGCTGGGGCTGGCCGAAACCACCGAAACCACCACGCCGACGACCCTGCTGTCCCTGCGGACGGGGACGGGGAGCGGGACGCTTGGGCATATCCCAAAGGGGAGCCTTCATGTCCTTGATGTATTCGTAAGCCAGCTTGGGCTTGTACTCAGCGTCGAAGGGCAGGGGGTAGTTGGCCTGGCCCAGCCATGAATCGCGGTCGCCCAGGTTCCAGAAGGTGACGCAGTCGACGACGTCCTTATGCTTGCGGAAGGCGCGGAACACACGGGCATACTGGTCGGCCAGATGCTGCTTCACGCTGTCGGTGACGTTCACGCCCTCGCGGCTGAACTGCAGCTGTCCGCCCATCTCCTCGTTCACGCGGATGTCGAGCTCGGTGACGTGGATGTGCTTCACAATCTGCTTGTAGAGGCTGATGGCGTCGTCCACTTCCTTTTCGGTGGGACCGTAGATGTTGTAGTGGCCCTGCATGCCTATGCCGTCGATGGGCACGCCGGCATCCTTCATCTTCTTCACCATATTATATATATGCTTGCTCTTCACAGGGTCGCACTCGTTGTAGTCGTTGTAGAAGAGCAGGGCATTCGGGTCGGCTTCGCGGGCAAACTGGAAAGCCTTGGCAATGAACTCGTCGCCGCAGAGCTTGTACATGGCGCTCTGGCGATAGGGATCCTCGGCGTTCTTGTCGTCGGTCATCGCCTCGTTCACCACATCCCAGCAGTAGACCACGTCCTTGTAGCGGTTGACGATGGCTTGGATGTGATTCTTCATGCGGGCGTAGAACACTTCCTTGTCGGTGACGCCTTCGTACATCCAGCGTCCAATCTGCGAGTGCCACATCAGGCAGTGTCCGCGCAGCTTGATGCCGTTCTGGCGGGCAAAGTTAGCAATGCGGTCGGCATTCTCCCAGTTGAACTCGCCTTCGCGTGGCTCGGTGGGTTCGGGCTTCATGTCGTTCTCGCAGGTAATGCTGTTGAACTCCTGCTTGATGAGAGCCTGCTGGTCGGCATTGGTGACGTTACGCTGATTGACAGCGACGCCAATCATGAAATAGTCTTTGTAGGCGTCTTTCAGGCCTTGGGCCCATGTACCTGTGCTACACATGGTAAGTAGCACGGCGAGGGCAAGTCTGCTAATCTTTTTCATATTTTTAAAGGGTTTTAGTGGTTGATGTTTCGTTTGCAAAGATACGAAATAATAATGCTTACCACTTTTCTAAATGTAAGCATTATTATTCAAAATGTATCACAACGAAACAAAAAGACGCAGAGAAAAGGCTTGTGCAACAGGCCTTGGCGCTGATGGCTCAATGTTCCATGAAGGTCTGCATGAATTGCTGCAATCGTAGCAAGCCGTAGCCTCCGCTGACGCAGGCCACCTCGTCGTAGCGGTCAACGCTGTCGGGCGCTATACCTTTATAATATATAAGGAACGGAACAGGCTCGTTGACGTGAATGCGGAGCTCCACTGGCGTGGGATGGTCGGGCAATACGGCTATGCTCACCGGCTGCTCCATCTGGCAGATGGCTTCATACACCGGTTTGATGAGCCGCTGGTCCAGGTAGTTGATGGCGCGCAGCTTCAGCTCCAAGTCGCCGTCGTGGCCGGCCTCGTCGGTTGCCTCTACGTGAACGAAGACGAAGTCGTCCGTTTGCAGGGCTTCGATGGCGGCCTGTGCCTTGCCTTCATAATTGGTGTCGGCCAGGCCTGTGGCTCCTGGTACTTTGATGATGCGCAGTCCGGCATAGCGGCCGATGCCTTGAATGAGATCGACGGCCGAGATGACGGCTCCTGTCTTCATCTGCGGGTACTGGTCGGCCAGTGTACGCATTGATGGACGATAGCCTCCGCTCCAAGGCCAGATGCTGTTGGCCTGTCGCTCGCCTCGTTGGGCACGTTCCAAGTTGAATGGATGCCGGGCCAGCAGCTCCTGCGAGCGCAGGATGAGGTCGTTCAGCAAGTCGGCCGTTTCTTGAGCCGTCATCCGTCCTTCCTCCAGGGGCGCATGCTCTTCGGCTTTCACCAGCAGTGGGCGCCAAGGCTCATTGGGATGGTCGTGGGGTGGGGCACAGACGATGTGCTTCGATCCGCCCTTGATGACGAGCAGATGGCGATACTGAATGCCGGTGATAAACTTCACCCGGTCGGAACCCAGATGCTCGTCAAGATATTTGATGAGCACATCGGCATCCTTCGTCTGCAGGTTTCCACCGTTGTGGGTGATAATCTTGCCGTCGGCCAGGGAGATGATATTGCATCGTATGGCCATATCGTCCTCCTGCATCTCATAGCCAATGCTGGCAGCCTCCAGAGGTCCCCTGCCTTCGTAGACCTGATTCAGGTCGTAGCCCAGGATGGCCGTGTTGGCCACCTCGCTGCCAGGAGGAAAACCTTCTGGCACCGTGATGAGCCTGCCGGTGCGTCCTTTGCTGGCCAGCATATCCATCATGGGCTTGTCGGCATATTGCAGCAGCGTCTTGCCTCCCAAGCGCTCCACGGCATGGTCGGCCATGCCATCCCCTAATATAATAATGTGTTTCATCAGATATTTGCTATTGACATGATGTTGGCGAAAACTCCTGCAGCGGTGACGCCGGCTCCGGCGCCATAGCCCTGGATAAGCATGGGATATTCACGGTAGCGCTCGGTGGTGAGGAGCACAATGTTGTTTGAGCCTTCCAGCCCGTAGAACGGATGATGCTGGCTGACGGCCTCCAACGAGACGCTGCACTGGCCTCCGTCCATCTTTGCCACGAAGCGCCAGCGCTTGCTTTCCTTCTCAAGCACTTGTCGGCGTGACTCGAAGTCGGCATCCAGCGTGGGCAGCTCCTTCCAGAAGTCATCGAGCGAGCCTTGGAAGAAGGCATCGGGCATGAACAGACGCTTCTCCACGTCCTCCTGTTCCACCACGTAGCCAGCCTCACGGGCCAGGATGACCAGTTTGCGAATCACATCCTTTCCGCAGAGGTCAATGCGCGGGTCTGGCTCGCTATAGCCCTTCTCCTTGGCCTGGCGTACGGTCTCTGAGAATGGCGTCTGGGCTGAAATGGTGTTGAAGATGAAGTTGAGCGTGCCGCTGAGCACCGCTTCGATGCGCAGGATCCTGTCGCCCGAGTTCAGCAGGTCGTTGATGGTGCCGATGATGGGCAGTCCTGCACCGACGTTGGTCTCGAACAGGAACTTGATGCCTTTCTTCATGGCCGTCTGCTTCAGCTTGCGATAGTCGGCATAAGGGCCTGAAGCCGCAATCTTGTTGGCCGTGACCACAGAGATGTTGTGATCGAGGAAATCCTGATACAGGGCAGCCACGTCGGCCGAGGCGGTACAGTCTACGAAGACGGAATTGAAGATATTCATGCCGATGACCTCCTCGCGCAGCCTTTCTATGTTGCTGGTCTCAGCTTCGGCCAGTTTCTCACGATAGGTGCGCAGGTCAATGCCGTCGCGGTTGAAGATGGCCTTCTTGCTGGTGGCAATGCCAACGACCTTCAGCTTCAGCTGGCGCGTCTCCTTCAGCTTTTTGTATTGCGAGTTGATTTGTTCCAGCAAGTTACCGCCCACGGTGCCCACTCCGCACACAAACAGATTCAGTACCTTATATTCCGACAGGAAGAACGAGTCGTGGAGGACGTTGAGCGACTTGCGCAGATACTTGGCGTCGACGACAAACGAGATGTTGGTCTCAGAAGCTCCCTGTGCACAGGCAATGACGCTGATGCCCGAGCGTCCGAGGGTGCCGAACAGCTTGCCGGCGATTCCGGGCGTATGCTTCATGTTCTCACCTACGATGGCAATGGTGGCCAGTCCTTTCTCGGCCTGCATGGGGAACATGGCGCCGGTTACTATTTCCTTTGCAAACTCCAGGTTCAGCACTTCTACGGCGCGTTCAGCATCTTCGTCGCGTACGCCGATGGAGGTGCTGTTCTCTGACGAAGCCTGGCTGACCATGAAGACAGAGATGCCGTTCTCGGCCAGCGTGGAGAAAATGCGGCGGTTGACGCCGATGACGCCCACCATCGACAGGCCGGTGACCGTGATCAGCGTAGTGCCTTTGATGCTGCTGATGCCCTTGATGGGTTTTCGGTCGTCGTCAATCTTTTGCTTGATGAGGGTGCCCGGATGATCAGGGTTGAAGGTGTTCTTCACCTTGATGGGGATGTTCTTCACACAAACGGGATAGATGGTGGGCGGGTAGACCACCTTCGCGCCGAAGTTACAAAGCTCCATGGCCTCCACATAGCTCAGCTCGTTAATGGTATAGGCCGTTTTGATGACACGTGGGTCGGCAGTCATAAAGCCGTCCACGTCGGTCCATATCTCCAGCACCTCGGCATCCAGGGCCGCAGCGATGATGGCAGCCGTGTAGTCGCTGCCGCCGCGTCCCAGGTTGGTGGTCTCGTGAGAGTCGCGGTCGCGGGCAATGAATCCCGGCACCACGGCCACCTTCTGGCTGCCTGCGCTGCTACCTCCTTCGCAGATGGGCTTGAAAGCCTCGCGCACCAGCTGATAGGTCAGTTCGGCATCCAGCACATGCTTGCCCTGCTTCTTCACCGTGCGGATGAAGTCGCGGCTGTTCATGCGCACGCCTCCGTTGATGAGCTTTGCCACGATGTGAGAGCTGAGCCGTTCGCCATAGCTCACGATGGCGGCTTCGGTCTTGGCACTTAGATCGTGAATCAGGTACACGCCATAGTAAATGGATTCCAGCTCCTTGAAAAAGGAGTTGATGGTTTGAGTAAGGCTCTGGTGCTGCTCAGGATGGGCAAAGAGCGCATCAATCATCTCAAAGTGCCTGGTCTTGATGGCGTTAAACTCCTGCCGCCAGCTCTCGTCGCCAGCCAAGGCCAGGCGCGAGGTGGTCAGCAGGCGGTCAGTGATGCCGCCTAAGGCGCTCACAACCACGACGATGGGCTTTTGCTCTGCCTCTACAATGTGCTTCAGATTCAGTATACTCTCCACGGAACCTACGCTGGTTCCGCCAAATTTCATTACCTTCATGCTATGTCTCGTTTTCGTTTCAGCATGCAAAGGTACGAAATAAATGTGAATTACGCGTGCATAATATGGAATATTTTTCGTACCTTTGCATCCATGATACAAGAAATTCAGCTTCGCGTACTGCCACAGGTGGCAGCCGACTCCACCCAACTCCGCAACTACATCGTCAACGTGAAGGGCATCGCCCAGAGTGCTTTGAAGGGCGTGCGCATCTTGAAACGCTCGGTAGATGCCCGTCAGCGCACCATTTTTGTTAATCTGAAAGTAAGACTGTACATCAATGAGATGCCAGCCGATGACGAGTTTGTGCATACTGATTATCCTGATGTGTCAGGCCGCCCGCAGGTCATCGTGGTGGGAGCCGGTCCTGGCGGCCTGTTTGCTGCGCTGAGGCTGATAGAGCTGGGCCTGAGACCCATAGTGCTGGAGCGAGGCAAGGATGTGCATGAGCGCAAGAAAGACCTGGCAGCCATATCGCGCACACAACAGGTCGACGGCGAGAGCAACTACTGTTTTGGTGAGGGTGGGGCAGGCGCCTATTCCGACGGTAAGCTCTATACCCGCTCGAAGAAGCGTGGAAACACAGAGAAGATTCTGAACGTGTTTTGCCAGCACGGAGCCTCGACGGCCATACTTGCCGATGCCCATCCCCATATCGGCACCGACCGCTTGCCGCAGGTCATCGAGGCCATGCGCCACACCATCCTCAGATGTGGGGGCGAGGTGCACTTCCAGACCAAGATGACCCACCTGCTGGTTGAGCAGGATAAAGTGGTGGGCTGCGAAGCTGGTGAGCGAAGCTTTATGGGGCCAGTCATCCTTGCCACAGGTCACTCAGCCAGAGATGTTTACGAGTATTTCGCAAAAGAAAATATTGAAATGGAGGCCAAGGGCATTGCCGTGGGTGTCCGACTGGAGCATCCGTCGATGCTGATTGACCAGATTCAGTATCATAGGAAGGAGGGAAGGGGCCAATGGCTGCCTGCGGCCGAGTATTCCTTCGTGACGCAGGTCGATGGGCGCGGTGTCTATTCCTTTTGCATGTGTCCGGGTGGCTTCGTCATTCCTGCCGCCACCGGTCCAGAACAGGTGGTGGTCAACGGCATGAGCCCAGCCAATCGCGGTACGCAGTGGAGCAACAGCGGCATGGTGGTGGAGTTGCGGCCCGAGGATATTGAGGGCAGCGATGTGCTTCGCGTGATGCGCTATCAGGAGCAACTGGAGCGACACTGTTGGCAACAGGCCAACATGAAGCAGACAGCGCCGGCCCAGCGCATGGCCGACTTCGTCAACGGACGGCTCAGCTACGACCTGCCACGCAGCAGCTACGCTCCAGGACTGGTGGCGTCGCCTCTCCATTTCTGGCTGCCTCAGCCCGTTGCATCGCGCTTGCAGCAGGGATTCAAGGTGTTCGGCCGTCAGGCTCATGGCTTTTTGACTAATGAGGCCGTGCTCATTGGTGTTGAAACGCGCACATCGTCGCCTTTGCGTATCGTGCGAAGTGCCGACACGCTGCAGCATGTTCGTTTGCAGGGGCTTTTCCCCTGTGGCGAGGGTGCAGGCTATGCTGGCGGCATCGTGTCGGCTGCCGTTGATGGCGAACGCTGTGCCGAAATGTGTGCGCAATACCTCTCGCAACCTGCATGATTAGGCGATTATTCGCCGCTTTTTTCTCCTTTCGACCCCTCTTTCCGGCGAGGCAAGGCCTCCCGTGAAAATTTCTCACGTGAGATTTTTTTCTGGGAAGGCCTCCCGTGAAAATTTCTCACGTGAGATTTTTTTCTGGGAAGGCTTCCCATGAAAATTTCTCACGTGAGATTTTTTTCTGAGGCGAGGAGTTAAATATTTAACTTCGATTAACGCATTTAGCCACGCTCGTCTCGTTTTTTCTTCGTACCTTTGCAGCTCAAAAAGAGAAAGCTTTATTTTTTATGGAAATTGCTAGCAAATACGACCCTCGTGAGGTCGAAAGTAAATGGTATCAGTATTGGCTTGACAACAAGCTCTTCAGTTCAAAGCCCGACGGGCGTGAACCTTACACGATTGTGATTCCCCCTCCCAATGTGACGGGCGTGCTCCACATGGGACACATGCTCAACAATACGATTCAGGACATTCTGGTGCGCCGTGCCCGCATGGAGGGCAAGAACGCCTGTTGGGTGCCGGGAACCGACCACGCATCGATAGCCACTGAAGCCAAAGTGGTGAAAAAGCTTGCTGAACAGGGAATTAAGAAGCACGACCTGACTCGTGAGCAGTTCCTGAAGCACGCTTGGGACTGGACCGACGAACACGGTGGCATCATCCTGAAGCAGCTGCGCCGTCTGGGTGCCTCCTGCGACTGGGACCGCACAGCCTTCACCATGGACGAGAAACGTTCTGAGAGCGTCATCAAAGTCTTCGTGGACCTCTATCGCAAGGGCTACATCTATCGTGGCTTGCGCATGGTGAACTGGGACCCCAAGGCCCTCACGGCCCTGAGCGACGAGGAGGTGGTCTACAAAGAAGAGAAGTCGAAACTCTACTATCTGAAATATTATGTTGCCGACACGGTGGATGCCGACAGCCTCAAGGCAGAAGGCAACGTGGTGCACAAGGATGAGAAGGGCTACTATGCAGTAGTTGCAACTACCCGTCCTGAGACAATCATGGGTGATACTGCTATGTGTATCAATCCTAAGGACCCAAAGAACCATTGGTTGCGTGGTCATAAGGTGATTGTTCCGTTGGTAAACCGTGTGATTCCTGTAATCGAGGACAGATATGTTGATATCGAGTTCGGTACTGGTTGTCTGAAGGTGACTCCTGCACATGATGTGAACGACTATAACCTCGGTAAGACACATAATCTCGAGATTATCGATATCTTCAACCCAGACGGCACAATCTCTGAGGCTGC
>JAFPTC010000147.1 GCA_017400455.1 Prevotella sp.
GCGCTCATCGTGGTCAGCGTGCTGCTGCAGACGGTGCGTGCGATTGGCTCAAAAAAAATCGGGCGCTAACGTTTGTTTTTCATCTGAAATGATTAATTTTGCAGTCGCAAAAAATCATTTCAACTAATCACCCAAATAATTACTATGGATAAAACTACTTCAGACACCCAGAAGAGAGACCAACTGAAGGTGCTGCTCGTTAACGGCAGCCCCCGAACCGACGGCAACACCTTCTGCGCCTTGCAGGAAATTGCCACGCAGCTCGAGAAACACGGCATAGCAACCGAGATAGTGCAGATAGGCAAGAAGGCCATCTACTCGTGCATCAACTGCGCCATGTGCGGCCGGCAGGGCAAGTGCACCTTCGACAACGACCCTTGCAACCAGATTGCCTCGAAGATGGCCGAGAGCGACGCCCTGATTGTGGGCAGCCCCGTCTATTACGGACAGCCCAACGGCGGACTGCTGTCGCTCATGCAGCGCCTGTTCTACTCGGGCGGCCGCTTCGTGCAGAACAAGCCAGCCGCAGCCGTTGCCGTTTGCCGCAGGGGAGGGGCCACCGCCGCCTTCCAGAGCATGAACATGATGTTCCAGATGATGAACATGCCCGTGGTGTCGTCGCAGTACTGGAACATTGTGTACGGACAGACCAAAGGTCAGGCAAAGCTCGATGCCGAGGGCATGCAGACCATGCGCACGCTGGCCAACAACATGGCGTGGCTGCTGGAGAAGATACATGCCGGCGGAAGCGAGGCTCCCGAGCGCGAGCACGAAAGGGCGTATATGAGCTTTATCAGATAAATATAATAAGGTGTAATAAATGGCAGAGAGAAAAAACATACAACCAATCGACAACAACTATGGCCATCTGCAGCCACAGGCACTCGAGATGGAGCGCGTGGTGCTGGGTGCGCTGATGATCGACAAGGATGCCTTCTCGGTGGTCAGCGAGATACTGCGCCCCGAGATATTCTATGAACCCCGCAACCAGGAAATCTACCGGGCCATTCAGACGCTCAGCATGGCCGAGAAGCCCGTCGACATACTGACCGTGGTGGAACAGCTGAAGAAAGAGGGCCAGCTGGAGAACGTGGGCGGTCCGACGTATATCGTGGAACTGAGCTCGCGCGTGGTGTCGTCGGCCCATGTGGAATACCACGCCCGCGTGCTGGCCCAGAAGTTTCTTGCCCGCCAGCTCATCTCGTTTGCCAGCGTCATCGAGACCAAGGCATTCGACGAGACGGTCGACGTGGACGAACTGATGCAGGAGGCCGAAGGCTCGCTCTTCGAAATCTCGCGCACCAACATGCGGCAGGACTACACGCAGATTGACCCCGTGCTGAAGGATGCCGTTGAGATTCTGCAGCGGGCATACGCCAATTCAGGCGGACTGACGGGTATCTCGACCGGCTATACCGACCTTGACGACAAGACCTCGGGCTGGCAGAACAGCGACCTGGTGATTATTGCCGGACGCCCCGCCATGGGTAAGACGGCCTTTGCCCTCTCGCTGGCCAAGAACATTGCCGTCGACAACCGCGTTCCAGTGGCTTTCTTCTCGCTCGAAATGAGCAACGTGCAGCTGGTGAACCGACTGATATCGAACGTGTGCGAGATTTCGGGTAAGAAGATTCTGAACGGACAGCTCGACCGCGAAGAGTGGAAACGGCTCGACTCAGGACTGAGGCTGCTCGAGGGCACGCCGCTCTACATCGACGACACGCCCGGCATGAGCATCTTCGAACTGCGCACGAAGGCCCGCCGGCTGGTGCGCGAGAAAGGCGTGAAGATAATTATGATTGACTATCTGCAGCTGATGAATGCCAGCGGAGCAAAGTTCGGCAGCCGACAGGAAGAGGTGTCAACCATCTCGCGCTCGCTGAAGGGACTGGCCAAGGAGCTGAACATCCCCATCCTGGCACTCTCGCAGCTGAACCGTGGCGTTGAGGGCCGCGAGGGCAACGAGGGCAAGCGTCCGATGCTCTCCGACCTGCGTGAGTCGGGTGCCATCGAGCAGGATGCCGACATGGTGTGTTTCGTTCACCGTCCGGAGTACTATCGCATCTTCAGCGACGAGCACGGCAACGACCTGCGCGGCATGGCCCAGATCATCATTGCCAAGCACCGTAAGGGAGCCACCGGCGACGTGCTGCTGAACTTCAGGGGCGAATACACCCGCTTCCAGAATCCGCAGGACTCGCTCATCGGTCCGTCGTCGCCCACCGATGGAGGCGAGATCATTGGCAGCAAGATGAACACCGACGATGCCTTCCCGCCGCCCCCAATGGACGGGCCGGTGCCTTATTAAACGCTTTAACGGCATGCCGGCATATCGGCATATCGTCATGCCGCCATCCGTCATACCGTCATGCCGAAACCTAAAAAACAAAAAGAAAAATGAAAAAAATCCTTCTGGCAATAGCCTGCCTGGCAGCAACGGCCGCCGGCGCACAGACCAAGAGCGTCTCCATATTGGGAGACTCGTACAGCACTTTCGACGGCTACATAACGCCCGCCACCAACGAGATGTGGTACTATCAGGGCAACCGCGGCAACAACGACGTGGAGGACGTCACGCAGACATGGTGGTGGCAGTTCATCAAGAACAACGGCTACCGGCTCTGTGTGAACAACTCGTGGAGCGGTGCCACCATCGGCTATTATGGCTACGACGGCAACGACTACAGCATGCGCTCGTTCATCACCCGCAGCGACAACCTGGGGTGTCCTGACCTGATCTTTATCTTCGGCGGCACCAACGACTCATGGGCCGGGGCTCCCATCGGCGAGTATAAGTTTGAAAACTTGCGTCGCGACGATTTCTTCTCTTATCGTCCGGCATTGGCTTATTTGCTCGACCACATGCAGAAGCGCTATCCCAACGTGGAGCTGGTGTTCCTCATCAACAGCGAATTGTCGAAGGACATCACGGAGAGCACGCAGAAGATTTGCGACCACTATGGCGTGAAGTGGATTCTGCTGCACGACATCGACAAGCAGAGCGGCCATCCCTCGCAGAAAGGCATGAAGGCCATAGCCGAGCAGATAGCCGAAAAACTGAAAAATTAAAACCGATTTGGCCGCGTTTTTATCAAATCGAAAGATTTTTGATGAAAAAAGTGATAAATTATTTGCACGGACGGATAATTGTATGTACCTTTGCAGCCGATTTAAAAAGATAACAAATGACAATGAGCAATTCACAGAGCATTCTGATTAGCCTTATTATTATTCGACTGCGTCAGGCGGCCGGAAGTGAGAAGGCGTGCATGTGAGTGCATCATCAAGGTGATATGAAAACCTTTCCACTTCCAAACGGGTGTGCGAAAGGTTTTTTTTATTGGCATAACATTTAAAATAAAGGTATATAGAAAATGAGTGAAAGACTTTTTATCTTCGACACGACGCTCCGCGATGGCGAGCAAGTGCCCGGATGCCAGCTGAACACCGTTGAGAAAATTCAGGTGGCCAAGCAGCTCGAGCAGCTGGGCGTAGACGTGATCGAGGCTGGTTTCCCGATTTCGAGTCCTGGCGACTTCAATTCGGTTCTTGAGATTTCGAAGGCCGTCACATGGCCCACTATCTGTTCGCTGACGCGTGCCGTAGAGAAAGACATCGA
>JAFPTC010000148.1 GCA_017400455.1 Prevotella sp.
GTCGAACAACCGCAATGTAATTGACGAACTTCTCAACCTGCAATCATCTGCCAAGCCATGAACAGCCACACCACCACACTACGCACCCTGCACTTAGCAGCCGTTGCCGCACTGCTGCTGCTCCTTTCTGCCTGTGCCAGAATGGGCAACCCCGACGGCGGATGGTATGACGACACACCACCCTTCGTGGTCAGTGCCACGCCGGCCGACGGCGCCACCGACGTAAAGGCCAAGAAGGTCATCATCAACTTCAACGAATACATCAAGATTGAGAACGCCCAGGAGAAGGTCATCGTCTCGCCACCCCAGCTGGAGCAGGCCGAGATAAAGGCCGCCGGGCGACGCATCATCGTCGAGCTGAAAGACACGCTGAAGGAGAACACCACCTACACCGTGGACTTCAGCGACGCCATCACCGACAACAACGAGGGCAACCCCATGGGCAGCTACACCTACAGCTTCTCCACCGGCAACCACATCGACACGCTGGAGGTGTCGGGCTATCTGCTCAACGCCGAGGACCTGGAGCCGGTGAAGGGCGTGCTCGTGGGCCTCTACCCCTACGACGTGCCCGACAGCGCCTTCCGCCACGAGGCCATGATGCGCGTCTCGCGCACCAACGGCAGCGGACAGTTCACCATCAAGGGCGTGGCCGACGGCAAGTACCGCGCCTTTGCACTGAAGGATGCCGACGGCGACTTCGTCTTCGGACAGAAGAGCGAGCTCATAGCCTTCTCACACGACAGCATCGTGCCCTCGTGGAAGCCCGACACCCGCCAGGACACCATTTGGCGCGACTCGCTCCACATTGCCAACATCAAGCCCGTGCCCTACACCCACTTCCTGCCCGACGACGTGACGCTGCTCTGCTTCCAGGAGCCGCAAACCGACCGCTACCTGGTGAAGACCGAACGCGACACGCCGGGGAAGATTGGCCTCTACTTCAGCTACGGCCACGACTCGCTGCCCAAGATCAAGGGCATCAACTTCAATGCCGACAGCGCCTTCGTCATCGAGCACACCATGCAGCGCGACACCGTCCTTTACTGGCTGCGCGACACCGCACTGGTCAATCAGGACACCCTCACCATGGAGCTGCGCTTCATGGGCACCGACACGCTGGGCGTGCTCACCGAAATGGTGGACACCATCACGGCCCTGGCCAAGGTGCCCTACGAAAAGCGTCGCAAGGAACTGGAGAAAGAACTGGAGAAGTGGCAAAAGGAGCAGGACAAGCTGAAGAAGAAGGGCGAGAAGTACGACAGCATCATGCCCCAGAAGTTTATCACCCCCAAGGTGGCGGGACAGCAGATTACTCCCCTCCAGCGGGTATTCATCGAGCTGGAGGAGCCGCTCATGCGCTGCGACACCTCGGCCATACACCTATACTCCAAGCCCGACACCACATGGTATCGCACGCCCCACGAGGTGGTGCAGCTTACGCCCCGGCGCTACGAGGTGAAAGCCACCTGGCAGGAGAGCACGGAGTATAGCCTGGAGATTGACTCTGCCGCCATGCAGAACATCTCTGGACTGGTGAACAACGTCTTGAAGCAGGGCATCAAGGTGGGCAATCCCGACGACTTCAGCACGCTCACGGTGGAAGTGAGCGGCACACCCATCACGGCGGCCGACTCGGTGGCTACGACCATCGTGTGGCTGCTCGACAGCTCTGGCAAGCCCATTGAGCAGGCCACCGTCAAGGACGGAAAGGCTAAGTTCCTCTACGTGAAACCCGCCACCTACTATCTCAGGGCCTATTGCGACATGAACGGCAACGGCAAGTGGGACACGGGCGTCTACGACGAGGACCGTCAGCCCGAGCCGGTGTTCTACTTCAACGAGGAGGTGGAATGTAAGGCCAAGTGGGACGTCAGCCGCAAATGGAACGTCAGGGCCGTGCCCCGCTATCAGCAGAAGCCGGCCAAGATTGTGAAGCAGAAGCCCGAACAGGCCAAGAAGCAGAGAAACCGCAACCTGGAACGCGCCAAGCAACTGGGCAAGCAGTACATCCAGGAGAAGACGGGAATGAGAATGTAACGGGCCGAAGGCCCTATATAATAAGGTATAAAGAACAATTTTAACTGAGAGCGACATGAAAAAGATTCTGATGATATTGTTGGCACTGCTGCCTTTGAGCATGAAGGCACAGTCGCAGTGTGGCACGGAGAACACCGCCTTCAAGGCCGGCGAGTTCCTGGCCTACGACCTCTACTTCAACTGGAAGTTTGTGTGGGTGAAGGTGGGCGCAGCATCGATGTCCACCGTCATGTCTACCTACAACGGCATGCCCGCCTATCGCACCAGCCTGACCACGAAGGGCAACGACAAGCTCGACGGTGTGTTCGTCATGCGCGACACGCTGACCTGCTACAGCAGCATTGCCGACCTCTCGCCCCTCTACTATCGCAAGGGCGCCCTCGAAGGCAAGCGCTACTATGTTGACGAGCTGTGGTACTCCTACCCCAACGGCCACACCAAGGTGAAGATGCACCGCATCAACCGCCACGGCGAGCACAACTGGCAGGAGAAGGAGTACGATGACTGCGTCTACGACATGATGAGCATCTTCCTACATGCCCGCAATATGGATGCCTCGAAGATGAAGAAGGGCGACGTCATTCCCCTGCCCATCACCGACGCCAAGCACCGCAACGACACGTGGATGGTCTATCGCGGCAAGGAGAACTACAAGGTGGAGGAAACGGGCGAGAAGTTCCGCTGCCTGGTGTTCTCGTTCTTCGAGCGCGAGGACGGCAAGGATACCGAGCTCATCAAGTTCTTCATCACCGACGACGACAACCACATGCCCGTCAGGCTCGACATGAACCTCTCCTTCGGATCGGCCAAGGTCTATCTGCGCTCCTATCAGGGCGTGCGCAACCCGCTGAAGGCGAAGCTGAATTAGAGTTAAGAGTTGAGAGTTAAGAGTTAAGAGTTAAGAGTTAAGAGTTGAGAGTTGAGAGTTGAAAGTTAGGAGTTGAGCGAGGCTACATCACCTATACTTGAGTTGCAGCGCCAGCGCATGCTCCTGCAAATGGAATATGAGCAGGAGAAGGAGGCTTTCCAGCAGGCGCATCAGGCACGGGGCATCAGTCAGCTGGTGGCCCGTGGCGATGCGTGGCTGCCCCTGCGCCTGGGCCGCAGCTACTATAACTCGCTCAACCAGTTCTGCGTTGAGGTCTACCGCCAGCCCGCCCCCGACGAGGAGGAACCCATAGACCATAACTTTGAATTCGGAAAGCCAGTAAGGTTTTTTGAGTTAAGAGTGAAGAGTGAAGAGTTAAGAGTTAAAAGTGAAGAGTCAAAAGTTAAGAGTGGAAACTCCAGCAAAGATCAACTCTTAACTCTTAACTCTTCACTCTTAACTTACCCCGGTACCGTGAGCTATGTCGATGGCGACCGCATGGTGGTGGCCGTGCCCGACGACTTCCCCGTGGCCAGCCTCGCCACCACCGAGGGCCAGCTGGGCGTGATGCTCTTCTTCGACGAGACCAGCTACCGCCTGATGTTCGAGGCCCTGGAGCGCACCATGCGCGCCCGGGGACGGCTGGGAGAGCTGCGCGACCTGTTCTACACCACCACGCGCCAGCTGCCCGCACAGACCTTCACCTTCCCCGACATGGGCTTCGACTACCTGAACAAGACGCAGGAGCACGCCGTCAACGAGGTGCTGCGCGCCAAGGACGTGGCCATTGTCCACGGCCCTCCCGGCACGGGCAAGACCACCACGCTGGTCGAGGCCATCTACGAGACGCTGCGTCGCGAACCGCAGGTGCTGGTTTGCGCCCAGAGCAACATGGCCGTCGACTGGATCTCGGAAAAGCTCGTAGACCGGGGGCTGAACGTGCTGCGCATTGGCAACCCCTCACGCGTGGACGACAAGATGCTCTCCTTCACCTACGAGCGCCGCTTCGAGGCTCACCCCGACTATCCGCAGCTGTGGGCCATACGCAAGGCCATCCGCGACCTGCGCGCCGCCAAGAAGCACAGCGACCAATGGCACCAGAAGATGGACCGCCTGAAGAGCCGCGCCACCGAGCTGGAGATTCGCATCAACCAGGAGCTCTTCTCCCAGGCCCATGTCATTGCCTCCACCTTAGTGGGCTCGGCCAACCGCCTGCTCGATGGCATGAAGTTCGGCACCCTCTTCATCGACGAGGCAGCCCAGGCCCTGGAGGCCGCTTGCTGGATAGCCATCCGCCGCGCCGGACGCGTCATCCTGGCTGGCGACCACTGCCAGCTGCCGCCCACCGTGAAGTGCTACGAGGCCCTAAAGGGCGGCCTGGGCCGCACCCTCATGGAGCGCATTGCCGAGAACAGGCCCGAGGTGGTCACCCTGCTGCGCATTCAGTATCGCATGCACGAGGACATCATGCGCTTCTCCAGCGACTGGTTCTACCACAACCTGATGGTGGCCGCCCCCGAGGTGCAGCACCGCAGCATCCTCGACCTGGACCTGCCCATGACGTGGATAAGCCCACCCCCTACCCCTCCCCAAGGGAGGGGAGTTCAAATTGACTTACCCCAAAAAGTGTCATCAGCAAATCAAACCAATCCCCCCTCCCTTGGGGAGGGGCAGGGGGTGGGCACTTCTCTTCAGAATGTCTCCGAGGCCCGCCTCACCATCCTGGCCCTGCAGGCCTATTTCGAGCTGATTGGCCGCCAGCGCATCCAGGAGGAGCGGCTCGACGTGGGCATCATCTCGCCCTATCGCGCCCAGGTGCAGCTGTTGCGCCAGCTGCTGCGCCAGAACGAGGCCCTGAAGCCCTTTCGCCGCCACATCACGGTGAACACCGTCGACGGCTTCCAGGGACAGGAGCGCGACATCATCATCATCTCGCTGGTGCGCTCGAACGACGAGGGGCAGATAGGCTTCCTGCGCGACCTGCGCCGCATGAACGTGGCCATCACCCGTGCCCGCATGAAGGTCATCATCCTGGGCGACCGCCACACCCTCTGCCGTCACCCCTTCTATCGCCGCCTCTGGCAGTACATCGAGGCGCTGAAGGAATCATAACAAAAAAGGAGGATGTGCCTCTGTTGTGGCACACCCTCCAAGAAGTCACTTCTTGTATTTTTCTTTAGAAGCTATAGTAAAGACCGAAGGTCAGGTTGGCACCGCTCAGGCTGAGGCCAAACTTGCTGACATTGTTGTCGTCGCCATCGGGGTTGTACTGATCCCAGCCAATGAAACCGATGTGAGAAACAAAGCTGATGTTGTCAGAGAGGCTGACAGCCAGACCGGGCTTGAAGCCCACGGCCAGCTCGTTCCAGTCGGCCTTGGTAGCCGTGGTGAAGTCAATGCCACCATCGACAAAGAAATTCACCTTGCCCACGTTGGCAAAGGTGTAACGGGCATAGGGGTTGAAAGTGAAGGCCGTCTCGCTCTTACCGAAGACGCCGTTGAACTTGTCGCTCTGATAGCCAATCACAGTACCGATGGCCCACTCGTCGTTCAGGGTGTAACCAATCTCGGGCAGGAGCTTGAACACGCTCTCGCTCTTGTCACCAGCCAGCTTCTGACTGCTCCAAGCCTCAAAGGCCACGCTACCACCCACATAAACCTGGGCATTCATGTTCACGGCTGCAAAAACAGCAACCAAAGTCATTAAAATCTTTTTCATGTTTTTCTTCATTTTAGTTTGTTAAAACAATCTTTTTGTTATTTAGCGCTGCAAAGGTATGAACTTTTTTGTCAAGCTGCGACGCTCGAACCCCACTGTTTTGCCAATTGTGCGCGCAAACATGATTTATGTCAATTCTGACGAGGGGGAGATATGACGAGGCCGGCAGCAGATTTTTTTTAACAAAAACTACTTGCACCTCTTCATCATCGTCGTCACTGCACGAGGCAGCACTGAGGCCGAGGCCGCACACCAGCACGGCCATCAGCCAAAGGTTTATTGTATGTCTTCCACCTGTCTATTCTATAAAGATAATTTTGATATTGAAGAGCTAAAGCCGCCAGGCTGTCGCGCCAAGACAACGGGAAGAATAGTTGCACTGCTTGCACCTGTTGCACCTGATTTCCACCCCAAAAACCATCGCAGGTGCAACAGGTGCAAGTAAGTGCAAGTAAGTGCAACTACTTGTTTTCGGGTTAACAATCCACAGTTTTTTCACGGGAAGCCTCCCCAGAAAATTTTCTCACGTGAGATTTTTTCACGGGAAGCCTCCCCAGAAAAATTTCTCACGTGAGATTTTTTCACGGGAGGCCTCCGCAGAAATTTTTCTCACGTGAGTTTTATTTCAGGGAAAATGTGTACCTTTGCAGCCAACTATTCAGAAGCACCTACAACAAGCATGTATAAGAATCTGCCCGATGGCCTGCGCGTCATCCACATACCATCCTCGTCGAACGTGGCCTACTGCGGCATTGCCGTGCATGCCGGCACGCGCAACGAGGCTCCCGGCCAGGAGGGGCTGGCCCACTTTTGCGAGCACCTGGCCTTCAAGGGCACCCGGCGCCGCTCGGCCATGAAGATCATCAACGACATCGAGGGCCTGGGCGGCGAGCTGAACGCCTTCACCAACAAGGAGGACACCGTGTTCTACTGCGTCATTGAGCGCAAGCACCTGCGGCGCGCCATTGACGTGCTTTGCGACATCGTCTTCTGTAGCGAATATCCCGAGCAGGAGGTGGAAAGGGAGTGCGAGGTAGTGTGCGACGAGATTGACAGCTACGAGGATTCGCCCTCGGAGCTAATCTACGACGAGTTCGAGAACCTGCTCTTCGAGGGTCACCCCCTGGGCCATAACATCCTGGGCACCAGTGAGCAAGTGCGCCGCTATACCAGCGACGATGCCCGCCGCTTCACCCGCCAGTGGTACCGTCCGGAGAACTGTGTACTCTTTGTAAATGAAGAACGAAGAATGAAGAATGAAGAATTTGCTGCCGCAACCGGTAGCGAGGGGCCTGTTGCGGCAGCAAATTCTTCAAATAGCGCGGGGCCTATTGCGACAGCAAATTCTTCAAATAGCGAGGGGCCTGTTGCGGCAGCAAATTCTTCATTCTTCATTCTTCATTCTTCA
>JAFPTC010000149.1 GCA_017400455.1 Prevotella sp.
AATAGGTCAAGGCGCGCAGCGAGTAATATATATATAAGGTATAGAAAAGCAGCCACGAGTTGCGGGTGCTCTGCGCCTGCCGCAGATGGATCATCTCGTGGTTCTTCAGCGTGTCGAACCGACGGTTCAGGCTATCGGCCATTGCCTGCTCGCGCGTGAAAATATGCCCGAACAAGGTAATGGCCTGATAGCCCTTGCGACACCACAGACGGCTCACCGTGGCCCGCATGTCGGTCTGTCTGGAAGGTCTTGCCATAAAGAAACGAATCGCCCCCGACGGGCGAAACTACGCCTCCGCGGGTTTACTTGCCGATGGTGAAGCCCTTCGACGTCGATTTCTTTGTGCCGGTTGTCGACTTCTTCGTAGAAGTGGACTTCTTCGCAGAAGAGGATTTCTTGGCAGAAGACGTCGTAGCCGGAGCCTTGGCCACAGCAGCCTGGTAGTACTGCATCGCCTCGGGCAGATGCTTCTGAATGTCGGCTATGCGCTTCTCGTCGCTGGGGTGACTGCTCATCCAGGTGGCTACCTGCTGCTGCGACTGGGCGGCCATACGCTGCCAGAACGTGATGGCCACATTGGGGTCGTAGCCAGCCATCGCGGCGAAGATCAGGCCCATGTAGTCGGCCTCGCTCTCGTTGTCGCGCGAATACTTCAGGTTGAGCAGCGTCAGGCCCTGTCCGGCAATGGCGGCACCCGTCTGCACCATTTCGTTGCTGGCGCCGGCAGCTGCGGCGGCCACAGCACCAATCTGGAGCAGCACGTTCGAGTTGTTGGCCTTCGTCATCTGTTCGGCAGAGTGTTTGGCCACAGCATGCGCAATCTCATGACCCAAGACGATGGCCAGCGAGCCCTCGTCCTTCGTGACGGGCAGCAGCCCCTCCAGCACGGCAATCTTTCCGCCAGGCATGCAGAAGGCGTTCACCTGGTTGTCCTGAATCAGGTTGAACTCCCATTGGAAATACTGCACCTCGTTGGCAAAGCCGTTGTTGTTCAGATAGCTCTCCACAGCATCGGCCAGCCGCTGACCCACCTTCTTCACCAAAGCGGTGTTCGTGGCGTTGGTAGAGAGCTTCGCGCTCTTCAGGTACTCCTGATACTGTTGCGTACTCAGACTCAGCATGGAAGCGTCGTCGACGCTCAGCCTGTGCTTGCGGCCCGTGATGGGCACCGTGCTTGTGGTTCCGCAGCTCACCAGGATCGAGGTGAGCAGCGTTAATGCGATAAACTTGATTTTGTTCATATTGCTTGTGTTTAGAATTGATTGGTGCAAAGTTATACATTTATTTCGAAACCGCCACCATTTTTCCAAAATAAATAGCAATTATCTGCTGAAGTTTCACAAGCACCCCTTCTCGTGGGGCTCTTACCCTATATTCCTTCAACTTGCCGAAAAAAACATCACGAGGTCCTTTGCCTGACGGCCTCAAACATCAGGATGGCGGCGCTTACCGACACATTCAGCGAGTCGAGCCGACCGAGCATGGGGATGCGGATATGGGCATCGGCCGCCTCGCGCCACCGAGAGGTCAGCCCCGTCGACTCCGTGCCCATCACGATGGCCGTCGCCCGGCGCATGTCCACATCGTAGTAAAGGTGGGAGTCC
>JAFPTC010000150.1 GCA_017400455.1 Prevotella sp.
TATATATATAATATATAATTAAAAAGAAATTCTTACAAATTATAATATCGCTAATATTTTTTTCATTTTAAAATTAAGAAAGTGCAAAATCACTAATTTGAAATGTAAGATTGTAAGATTTGTAATGCCGCTGTAAATACTACGGTTTCAAGCGATTTTAACAAATCATTGTTTCAAAACTTTGCAGGAGTTGGAGCAAAAAAAAGACAGCAGAATGAACGATTTTAGTGATAATAAAAAATAACTTGGGGCGGTTTTGAAACACAGAGACACAGAGGTACAGAGTTTTTCTTATAAAAGAATATGGCTCTGTGCCTCTGTATCTCTGTGTTTTGTTCATCATCATTGTACCAGTTTTTTTAAAAACGGTTACTAAGATTGAAACCAAGCGGCGAAAAGGCTTAGAAAAAAAAGGAGGCGAGAAAAATTAATTTCCTGCGCTCCCCGTGATTTTTTCCTGCGCTCCCCGTGATTTTTTCCCGTGCTCCCCACGATTATTTCCCGTTCCGAAAAAACAACGGGCTGCCGCGCCACTCAAGCGGCCACGGCTCAGATTTTCAGTTCCTTCATGATTTCGCTCATGCGCTGAAGCGTAGAAATGCGCGTGGGCACTAAGGGCAGGCGCAGCACATTCTCAATGAAGCCCATCTCGTGGAGCATGGCCTTCACGCCGGCAGGATTGCCATCAACGAACAGCAGCGAGAAGAGGTCGGTGAAGCGATGGTGAATCTTGCGGGCTGGCTCATATTCGCCACGCATCTGCAGCCTGATCATCTTCGAGAACTCGCGAGGCAGGGCATTGCCAATGACCGAGATCACGCCTACTGCTCCGCAGCTGACCATGGGGAAGGTTAGTGAGTCATCGCCCGAGATGACATCGAAGTCACGGGGCTTGTTTTTGATGATTTCATCAACCTGCTCCAGATTGCCGCTGGCCTCCTTGATGGCCACAATATTCCTACAGTCGCGGGCCAGGCGAACAGTGGTCTCAGCCTTCAGGTTCACCCCCGTGCGTCCAGGCACATTGTAGAGGACCACGGGCAGGCTGGTGGCTGCGGCAATGGCCTTAAAATGCTGGTATAGCCCTTCCTGTGAGGGTTTGTTGTAGTAGGGGCAGACGCTCAGCACGCCATCGATGCCTTTGAAATCGCCGTTCTTCAGCTCGTCCACCACTGCAGCCGTGTTGTAGCCGCCACAACCCATGAGTATGGGCACGCGGGCCTGCACCTTGTCGACAATAAGATTCTTAATTCGCAACTTCTCCTCGGCAGTAAGTGTTGGTGTCTCGCCCGTGGTAGCCAGTATGCAGAAAAAGTCGGCCCCATTCTCCAATTGATATTCCACCAGCCGGAGCAGAGCGTCATAGTCCACGCTTCCGTCCTGCTTAAAAGGGGTCACCAAGGCTATTCCCAGTCCCTTGAAAATATTATATACCATAAAAAACAAACGTTCGTCTAATTTCGGGTGCAAAGGTACAAAAAAAAGTGAAAAACAAATCGTGTTTTCATTTATTTTTATTATCTTTGCATCATAATTACTCATCATTATGAAAAAATACACATTGTTCATCGTTTCACTCCTGCTTCTGGCAGTCAGTCCTGCGACAGCGCAGGAAAAGAAGTTCCAGCTCTACGGCATCGGTTTCTACAACTTGGAAAACCTGTTCGACACCTGTCACGACGCAGGACATAACGACTATGAGTACCTACCCGATGGACGCAACAAGTGGACGGGACTGAAGTACACCAACAAACTGCGCAACATGGCCCGCGTACTGTCCGAGATGGGCACCGACCGGCTGCCCATGGGTTGCGCCGCCATTGGCGTGAGCGAGGTGGAGAATGCCAAATGCCTCACCGACCTGTGTGACCAGCCTGCGCTGAAGGCCCGCAACATGCAGTTCGTACACATTGAAGGCCCTGACCAGCGCGGCGTCGACTGTGCGCTGATCTATAATCCCTCGCTCTTCCAGGTGCGTGATGCCAAGCTGGTGCCCTACATATACATAAAGCCCGAAGACTCACTGCGTGCCACCCGAGGATTCCTCACCGTGAGCGGAACCATGGCTGGCGAGCACGTAACCATCATCGTGAACCACCTGCCTTCGCGCTTTGCAGGCTCCTTCTACCGCGAGGAGGGCGGACGCCAGCTACACGAGCTGAAGGAACAGCTGATGAAGGAAGACCCCAACGTGAAGCTGCTTATCATGGGCGACATGAACGACGACCCGCAAGACAAGTCGATGGCTGAGCAGCTGGGGGCACGTCGAAAGATAAAGAAAACCGAGGAGGGAGGTCTGTGGAATCCCTGGTGGGACGTGCTGGCATCAGGCACGGGCACACTGCAATATGACGGCGGATGGAACCTCTTCGACCAGATCATCCTCTCCCACTCGCTGCTCGACCCCGATAACATGAAGGACGGCAAGGACGTGGTACCTGGCAAGATTGACTGCTCGACGCTGAAATATTATCGCCACCAGATTTTCCGGCGCGACTATCTGTTCCAGCGCGAGGGCAAGTACAAGGGCAACACGCTGCGCACCCATGCCGGCGGCACCTGGCTCAACGGCTATAGCGACCACCTGCCCACCGTGGTATATCTGGTGAAGGAGGCAAAGTGATTCTTCAGAACAAACAACCTAAAACATTAAAACTCAAGCAAAATGACTATCATCGGTATTGCGGGTGGAACCGGCTCGGGCAAGACCACCGTAGTGAAACATATTGCACGTGCGTTGCCTCCCCACTGTGTGTCTGTGGTTCCGCTGGACTCCTATTATAACGACACCACCAACCTGACGCCCGAAGAGCGCAAAGCCATCAACTTCGACCATCCCGACGCCTTCGACTGGAAACTGCTCACCGAGCAGATACGGCAGCTGAAAAACGGCGAGGCCATCGAACAGCCCACCTACTCCTACATCGAAAGCAATCGCCAGAAGGAAACCATCCACGTGGAGCCCAAGCCCGTGATCATCATCGAAGGCATCATGACCCTGCACTATAAGCGACTGCGCGACATGATGGACCTGAAGATATTTGTTGACACCGACAGTGACGTGCGCCTCATCCGCAACATACGGCGCGACGTGGTGGAGCGCGGACGAACGGTAGACATGGTGCTCGACCGCTACGAGAAGGTGCTCAAGCCCATGCACGAACAGTTTATCGAACCCACCAAAAAGTTTGCCGACCTCATCATCCCCTGGGGCGGAGAGAACAAGACCGGCATACATATCCTGAAGACCTACATCGAGGGCATCGTCACTCACTACTGACCACCAGCTCGGCATCGTCAGCTTTAGGAGTCACCTCGCCGGCACGACGCACCTGGGCTTGGGTCTTCTCATAGCGTTTCCTCACTTGACTGAAAGTAAACGAATACCACAGCTCGGTCACGGCAAAGACCAGTGCCGTGACGCCCAAGATGGTGGTACACGTCTGAGCTGGCACCAGCCCCTTGATCATGGCCACCACCGAGGCCACCACAATGGCACACGGCAGGAGCCACATCCATCCGCCCATCGGCTCCATCTTCCTGGCCGAAAGGAGGTTCATACACAGGTTCAAGGCTCCCAGCACCAGCACGGCTCCCAGCAGGTACATGGCCCATTCCAAATAGTCGTCAGAGCGGGTGAGCGACAGAATAAGTCCCAGCAACAGGCTACCCAGACCCGCTATGGGGAACATGGGCTGGGCACCACCCTCCACGGCCGATTCCTCGCCATTGTCATAGGCACGGAAATCGGCCTTTTTTCTTCGGGCATTCACCCATCCCACCAGCGACACCACACCAGCAATGAGGAACATCACACCCAGGGCAATGGTCAGCCCTTTCAACACGGCTGCATCGTATTTTAGCAGCAGCACGCCCACCACCACTGCGGCAATGGCACGAATAATGGAAATGCGCAAAAGTTTCATAACGTCTTTTCGTCTTGATTAATTTCCTGCAAAATTACAAATTACCACCGAAAAAAGCAAATTTGTAGCGAAAAAATTGTACTTTTGCAGCCAAATTGCAAAATAACCTATGACACGACTCTATTTGATGCGTCACGGCGAAACGGTTGACAACGCCGCTCAGCTGATGCAGGGACAAACGCAAGGACAGCTGAACGAAAATGGCATAAGACAGGCCGAACAGGCTGGCAAAGAGCTCGCCACATACCCCTTCGACGCCATCATCTCCAGCGACCTGAAGCGAGCGGTAGACACTGCCCGCATCGTGGCCCGACACCACGGACTGCCTGTTGTGACCACTCCCCTGCTGCGCGAGCGCGACTGGGGCGACTTCACCGGACGCTTCATTCCCGACCTAAAGGGACTGCCCTTTCCCGACAATGTGGAACAGCTCGACCAGCTGCTCAGCCGGGCACGCCGGTTCCTACATTATATATATAAGGAATACAGCGGTCAGACGGTGCTTGCCGTGGGCCATGGCATCATCAACAAGGCCATCCAGGCCGTTTACCATGATTGCGGAATGAAGGACGTACCCCGCATGACCAATGCAGAAGTACGACTGTTGGAGCTGAACAGCGATTATTAATCCGACAAATAAGCAAGAATTTTGGCAATCATCAAAATAAATTGAAAGAAAGTTTGGCCATTTCGTGACAAATTGATAACTTTGCAGTCCAAAACTGAATAAGTAGTCCTCAGTCGCCATTTCGGGCAAATGGTGAGTCGGGCCGACAAGACGACCATCCTCGTGAAGGACGGGCATGGCTCAAGGGGAAAAGTTAAACTCAAAACCAACAACAGCATTATGGCAGAAATGAATTTTGGTGGCGTCATCGAAACCGTAGTCACCAGCAAGGAGTTCTCACTGGAGAAAGCACGTGAAGTATTGAAAGACGAGGTCATCGCCGTCATTGGCTATGGCATCCAGGGCCCCGGACAGGCTTGCAACCTGCGCGACAATGGCTTTAACGTCATTGTAGGCCAGCGTCCCGGCAAGACCTATGACAAAGCCGTGGCCGACGGATGGGTACCTGGCAAGACCTTGTTCAGCATTGAGGAGGCCGCTCAGAAAGGCACCATCCTCTGCATGCTGCTCAGCGATGCCGGTCAGATTCAGGTGTGGCCCACCATCAAGAAGCACCTCACTCCGGGTAAGACACTCTACTATAGCCACGGCTTCGCCATCAACTGGAGCGACCGCACGGGCGTTGTTCCCCCCAAGGACGTCGACGTCATCCTGGTGGCTCCCAAGGGCAGCGGCACCAGCCTGCGTACCATGTTCTGCGAAGGTCGCGGACTGAACTGCTCCTATGCCGTCTATCAGGATGCCAGCGGAAAGGCTGAGGAGAAGACCATCGCCTTCGGCATCGGCATCGGTGCTGGCTACCTCTTCAAGACCACCTTCGAACGCGAGGCCACCAGCGACCTCACCGGTGAACGCGGATCGCTCATGGGCGCCATCCAGGGATTGCTGCTGGCACAATATGAAGTGCTGCGCGAGCACGGACATTCACCCTCGGAAGCCTTCAACGAAACCGTCGAGGAACTCACCCAAAGCCTTGGCCCGCTCTTTGGCGAGCGCGGCATGGACTGGATGTATGCCAACTGCAGCACCACTGCCCAGCGTGGCGCACTCGACTGGGCTCCCCGCTTCCACGATGCCATCAAGCCCGTCATGGAGTGGCTCTACCTCTCGGTGAAGAGCGGCATCGAGGCACAGATCAGCATCGACGCCAACTCAAAGCCCGACTATCGTGCCGGACTGGAAAAAGAGCTGGAAGCCATGCGCAACCAGGAGATGTGGCAGGCAGGAGCCGTCGTACGCCAGCTACGCCCGGAGAACAGCATCGACTAGCATGACAATAGAAATCACATCACTTAAAGAGCCGGGCATTCAGATGTTCGGCTCTTTAACTGAAGCCCAGCTTCGCCGCAGGGACAATCCCGACGAAGGCATCTTCATCGTGGAAAGCCCGAAGGTCATCCGCGTGGCGCTCAGTGCAGGCATGCAGCCCGTGGCCCTGCTGTGCGAACGGAGGCATATCACAGGCGACGCTGCCGACATCATCAGCCAGCTTCCAGACAGCACGCCCGTCTACACTGGCGAGCGTGACGTGCTGGCCAGACTCACTGGCTACACGCTGACCCGTGGCGTGCTCTGCGCCATGCGCCGCCCGCAGCCTCTGCCCTTGGAAGAGGTGTGCCGTAATGCCCGTCGCGTGGTGGTCATCCATAGTGTGTGCGACACCACCAACATCGGAGCCATCTTCCGCTCTGCTGCAGCACTGGGCATCGATGCCGTACTGCTCACACCCGACTCCTGCGACCCCTTGAACCGTCGCGCCGTGCGTGTCAGCATGGGCACCGTCTTCCAGGTGCCCTGGACGTGGGTCGACACGCCAGCCCATCTGCAGTCCCTTGGTTTCAAGACCGTAGCCATGGCCCTCACCGACCGTTCCATCCCGCTCGACGACCCTCAGCTGAAGGCAGAGCCTCGTCTGGCCCTTGTCATGGGCACCGAGGGCGACGGGCTGCCCCACTCCACCATCGATGCCTGCGACTACACCGTGCGCATACCCATGCAGCATGGCGTAGACTCGCTCAACGTAGCTGCCGCAGCAGCCGTTGCCTGCTGGGAATTGCGGACAAGATAATAGTCCCACAGGAGTCCTGATCTTGCACAGCATGGGTAACAGATTAAACGGATTTCACGGATTATCCAAGTCATTGGCTTAGCTTAATCCGTGAAATCCGTTTAATTCGTTTATCCTCTATATGATGGTATTACCACAGGGGCAGGCGCTGCTCCTTGGAAATATACATCTTGTCGCCCGGCTTCACGCCGAAGGCCTCGTACCAGGCATCAATGTGAGGCAGAGCGCCATTGACGCGCCAACGGCCCAGTGCATGGGG
This sequence comes from Prevotella sp., assembly GCA_017400455.1. Taxonomy (GTDB): domain Bacteria; phylum Bacteroidota; class Bacteroidia; order Bacteroidales; family Bacteroidaceae; genus Prevotella. The sequence goes on from JAFPTC010000150.1 coordinate 6,882, forward strand.
GTCGCTCTTGGTGCGGTTGCGAATCTCCTCGTCGGTGATGTTGCCAGCCCACACGCCGGCATAGGCCAGGAAGAAGCGCTGGTCGGGGGTGAGTCCGTTGATGACAGGCAGCTCCTTGTTCTTCGTGGCATTCTTGAAGGCAGCGTAGGCCACCTGCAGACCGCCATGATCGGCCAGGTTCTCGCCCAGGGTGAGCCGGCCATTAGCTTTCAGGTCGGGCAGCACACTGATAGCCGAGAAGAAGTCGGCGTACTTGTCGGTGCGCTCCTTAAACTGTTTGCCGTCGGAGGCAGCCCACCAGTCGTGCATATTACCGTCCTTGTCGAACTGACGTCCCTGATCGTCGAAGCCGTGGGTCATCTCATGTCCTATGACCACGCCGATGGCGCCATAGTTGAAGGCATCGTCGGCCTCCATGTCGAAGAAGGGACGCTGCAGGATGCCTGCGGGGAAGCAAATCTCGTTGGTGGTGGGATTATAGTAGGCATTCACCGTCTGCGGATACATGTACCAGTCGTCGCGGTCGACGGGTTTGCCTGCCGAATGTTCCACGCCCCAGGCCGTCCAGAACTTTCGGCACTGACGGATGTTCTCGTAGTACGACTTTGAAGGGTCGATGGTAAGCTTCGACAGGTCAATCCACTTGTCAGGATAGCCCACCTTCACGTAGAAAGTGTTAAGCTTCAGCAGGGCGTTCACCTTTGTGGAGTCGCTCATCCAGTCCTGGGCAGCGATGCGCTCGCCCAGTGCTATCTGCAAGTTCTTGATCAGCTCCACCATGCGTTTCTTGGCTGCTTCGGGGAAGTATTTGTCGGCATAGATCTTACCCAGTGCCTGGCCCATCTGTCCCTCCAACTGCTGAGTGGCCCTGCGCCACAGGGGATGGTCTTCCTTGCGGCCAGACATCACCTTGCCGAAGAACTCGAAGTTGGCAGCCTGGGTAGCATCATCCAGATAGCCCGATGCCGAGATAATCTGCCCCCACTCCATGTAGTCGCGATATTCAGCCGCCGTCATCGTGGCAATAAGCTTGTCGGCCCCAGCCATGAACTCGGGCTGGCCCACCACCAGTTCCTGCATGTATTTAGAGTCAACGCCCTGAGCGTTCATCACGCGCTCCAGCTTCAGGTTAGGATAGCTTGCGGCAAACTCGCTGAGCGTGGTCTTGTTGTAGTTGCGCTGAGGGTCACGCAGCTCGGTGCGCGAACGGCTCACCTTGGCCAGCTCGGTTTCCAGGCGCATGATGTTCTTCATCTTCTTCGTGGCCTGCCCCTTGCTGAATCCAAACAGCTGGAACATCCTGACGATGTGCTTCTTATATTCCTCACGAATCTTCGTGGTTTCGGGGTCGGTGTCCAGGTAGTAGTCCTTCATACCCAGCGTCAGTCCGCCCTGGGCCACATTAAGGATGTTCTGCGAGGCATTCTTCTCGTCGGCACCGATGCCAGCCCTGTAGAACTCGCTATCGCCTTCAGGTGCCAGCTGCAGCTGCACGTCGAAGAGCTGGTCCTTGGTCTTGGCCTTCTCCATTTGCTGAATGAGGGCCATGAGGGGCTTCACCCCCTCGTTGTTACGCCGCACGCTGTCCATGGCCAGCTTGTAGAGGTCGGACAGTTTCTGCTCTACGGTGCCCTTCTCATAGCTGCCACGAAGCAGTTCGTCGAGGATGCCGTTGATGCGCTTGTTGTTTTCCTCGCCCAGCACGTCGAACGAGCCGAAGCGGCTATAGGCAGCAGGCAGTGGATTCTTCTGCATCCATCCGCCGCAGGCATACTGATAGAAGTCGTCGGCCGGACGAGCCGTTTTGTCAAGGTTGCCTGGGTCAATGCCCGAGCTGAGCGGCTGCTGAGCCACAGCCGTGAGCGACATGGTTGTGATTGCCATCGTCGTAATCATTGTCTTAATCTTCATTTTCTTTTAGCTATTTAGTTTCTCTAATTCTTCTGACAATTGTTCCCAGCGCTCCACCTCTTCGTCCATGGCGCGCTTCGTATCGGTATATTCGCTGACCAGCGTCATGTCGCTGGCTTTCACGGGGTCACAGAGCAGCTGGTCCAGCTCCTTCAGCCGCTGCTCCATCCTGGCAATCTTCTTCTCCGACTCCTCCACGGCCCGTTCGGCCTTGCGCAACTGCTTTTGTTGCTCCTTACGGGCTGCATAGTCGGCTTGGGGAGTGGGTTGAGGGTTTGGGGTTGTGGGAGGAGTGAGGGTAGCCTTAGCGCTGGAGCTATTCTCCTTCTGCTCGTCAGCTTTCACCTTCAAGCCGTCGCCTTCGGCCTTCCATCGGTCGGAGGCAGCGCGCAGGAAGTCGTAGATGCCGCCAATATGCTCGCGCACCCTTCCGCCCCCGAACTCATACACCTTGGTCACCAGCCCGTCGAGGAACTCGCGGTCGTGGCTCACGATGATGGCCGTTCCGTCGAAGGCCTTAATGGCCTCCTTCAGCACGTCCTTCGAGGGCATGTCGAGGTGGTTGGTAGGCTCGTCGAGGATGAGCAGGTTCACTGGCTCCAGCAGCAGGCGAATCATGGCCAGACGGCTGCGCTCGCCGCCGCTGAGCACCTTCACCTTCTTGTCGCTGTTCTCGCCACCAAACATGAAGGCGCCCAGTATGTCGTTGATACGCAGGCGGATGTCGCCCTTGGCCACATAGTCAATGGTCTGAAACACCGTTAGGTTCTCGTCGAGCAGCTGGGCCTGGTTCTGGGCAAA
>JAFPTC010000151.1 GCA_017400455.1 Prevotella sp.
AGTCAGGCTGGCGTCGTGCTCCACACCCTGAGCGACTATGAGCACGTGGTGGCCGAAGCCGCCAAGACTGGTTATATCACCGAAGAGCAGATGCCCGTGCTGGCCGCCTGGAGGCAGAACCCCGCAGAGTGGGCTTAGCCCCCTCGATAAGGAATTGTTGCACATCTATCTATACAATAATCATTTTAATAAAAACAGGGAAAAGCAAGTAAAACCGGGAATAAAACAATCCGAAGGTTTTCTATCTGTTTTTCCTGTTTTTAATCTGTTTTATAAAAACACATAAAAAGCTATGGCCCAATTTGAAAGCAGCGTGAAGCACGTTCCTTACCCGCAGGAAAATGTATATCGCAACATCAGCGACCTGAGCAACCTGGAGCGCATCCGCGACCGGGTGCCCACCGACAAGATTGACGACTTCAGCTTCGACAGCGATGCCGTCAGCGTGAGCATGCCTCCCGTAGGCAAAGTCACCCTGCGCATCGTTGAACGCGAAGAGCCGAAATGCGTGAAGTTCGAGTCGGTGCAAAGCCCCATACCCTTCAACCTGTGGATTCAGGTGCTGCCCGTAGATGCCGAGAACTCGAAGATGAAGGTGACGGTGAAGGCCGACATCCCCTTGGTGCTGCGTGCCATGCTGAGCAACCCGTTGCAGGATGGCGTAGAAAAGGTTGCTGAAGCCCTGTCGCTCATTCAATACGTTTAAGAAGTGAGCATGAAAAGTGAGAAGAACCAAGACTCCCTCGCTGCCGACAAAGAGGCTGGGGGCAGTTTCCTGTGGTCGAAGGGCTACGACATCAACGCCGAGATAGAGCGGTTCACCGTGGGGCGCGACCGCGAACTCGACCTGTTGCTGGCTCCCTACGACGTGATGGGCTCCATGGCCCACATTATCATGCTCAACAGCATTGGCCTCATCGGCGACGACGAGCTACCCCTGTTGCTGAGCGAGTTGCGAGCCATACACCAGGTGGCCATGGATGGCAAGTTCGTCATCGAAGAGGGCATCGAGGATGTGCACTCGCAGGTGGAGCTGATGCTCACCCGCCGTCTGGGCGACATGGGCAAGAAAATCCATTCTGGTCGCTCGCGCAACGACCAGGTGCTGCTCGACCTGAAGCTCTTCACCCGTCACGAGCTGCGCTTGGTGGCCGAGGCCGTGGCCGACCTCTTCCATCAGCTCATCCAGAAGAGCAACCAGCACAGCCAGGTGCTCATGCCCGGCTACACCCATCTGCAGGTGGCCATGCCCAGCTCGTTCGGACTGTGGTTTGGCGCCCACGCCGAGAGCCTCTGCGACGACATGCCCTTCCTCGAAGCTGCCTGGCGCACCGTGAACCGCAACCCGTTAGGGTCGGCCGCCGGCTATGGCAGCAGCTTCCCGCTGAACCGCCAGATGACCACCCGTCTGCTGGGCTTCGACTCGATGGACTACAACGTGGTATATGCCCAGATGGGGCGCGGCAAGACGGAGCGCAACGTTGCCTTCGCCCTGGCAGGCATAGCCGGCACCGTTGCCAAGCTTGCCTTCGATGCCTGTCTCTACAACAGCCAGAACTTCGGCTTCATCAAGCTTCCGAAGGAGTGTACCACCGGCTCCAGCATCATGCCGCACA
>JAFPTC010000152.1 GCA_017400455.1 Prevotella sp.
AGAAAGCCGCTGCCCTGCACCAGGCCCGTCAGGCTGAGGACGACGTGTGGCTGAAGTCGCAGCGCGACCCAGCCGTGAAGCAGCTGGAGGCTGCCGACAAGCAGCAGGACGCCTACGTCACTGCGGCGCGGACCATCAACCTGGGCCACACCAAGCTGCCCGACGGCGAGCCGACGAAGGCCGAGGCCTTGGAGTGCGAGCAGGTGTTCAAAGACTATAAGTTCCAGACGCGCGACACCTACAGCGCCGAGAGCGACAAGATTATACAGATGCAACAGAACTTCCAGCCGCATGTGACGTTGCTGACGCAGATTGGTGCATGGCCGATTTACCAGAAGGCCGTGGAGGCTGCACAACTGGTGCGCCAGCTGCTGGGCCAGCGCGCACTGACCATGGGCGAGGCCGTGAAGGGTGAGATGAAGACCGCCCGCGCGGCCACCGATGCAGCCATTGCCGACCTCTATAAGACCATCGAGGCCATGATGGATCTGATGCCGAGTGCTGAACTGACCACGCTCTACAACCAGCTGAAGGGCATCGAACTCTATGCCCGCCAGTATTACTTAGGCAGCAAGGGCAGCGGCTCTGGCAGCGGCGGTGGTTCTGGCAGCGGTGGCGATACACCTACGCCCACACCTGACCCCACACCCGATCCTACCCCCGACCCAACACCGGACCCCACTCCTGATCCCACGCCCGACCCTACGCCGGACCCGACGCCCGATGACGGTGGCGGCGGCAGCGGTGGTGGTGGCGGCCAAGACCCTGGAGGAGCGGACGTCAATTAAGTGATAAGTGAAAAAAGAAGCCCAGCCAACGATTTGGTGGGGCTTCTTTGTACTCACGCTCGAAAATACTCCGCTCGAACTTGTTCGCTTGCAAAAAGCAAGAAATACATTTGGTATTTTGCTCGCTTAATCGTACCTTTGCATTTAGAATTTGGAAAGTATGAAAGACGAAAGGACGAATGTGGCTTTGGTGCTGTCGAGCGGGGGTGCCCGTGGACTGGCACACATCGGGGCTATCGAGGAGCTGGAGGCTAACGGCTACAGGATTGGCTCGATAGCGGGATGCTCGATGGGCGCGCTCATCGGCGGGGTGTATGCTGCCGGGAAACTGGAGAGGTTTCGCGAGTGGATGAAGACGGTGGACAGGAAGAAGATGCTGGAATTGACGGACTTCTCGCTGTCGCTGAACCATCTGGTGAAGGGTAAGCGCATCATCGAGGCCATCATGGAGTTCGTGCCCGACGTGGCGATTGAGGACTTGCCGATACCTTACTGCGCGGTGGCTACCGACTTGATAGCCGGCAAGGAGGTGGTGTTCAACAAGGGCAGTCTGTTTGAGGCCATCCGTGCCAGCATCTCGCTGCCGTCGTTCTACGAGCCCGTTCAGCGCGACGGCATGATACTGATAGACGGCGGGGTGCTGAACCCCATTCCGCTGAACAGGGTGAGGAGAATGGCCGGCGACATCCTGGTGGGCGTGGACGTGAGCGGCCATGACTACAAGTCGCAATGGGAGGAGGAGCGCCGGCTGACGGAACGGCAGAGGAACGACCGTTCGCTGAAGGCAAGGATATTGGAAAAACTGATACCTGACAACTTGGAATTCAACCATTACACGTTGTTGTCACGTACCAGTTCGTTGATGATTCGCCAGAACTCCATCCTGATGACCAAGCTCATGAAGCCCGATATGCTGGTGGACATCCAGATGAGCCGCTATGGAGGGTTCGACTACGACAAGTCGGAGAAGATAATAGCCATCGGCAGGCAGAGGACCCGACAGGCTATCAACAGATACCTTACTACTACTACTCGTCCAACAGCAGCACAGTAGCTGAGCGGGCGGCCTGGGCGCCCATGACCAGCACCTGCGCAATGTCGGCGGTCTTGGAAGGTCCGCTGATAAAGGTGCCGTAGCCGTAGTCGGACAGTCCGGCGGCGGAATTGCCGGCAGCACGGAGGCGCTGATAGGCCTCGTGCATGTTGTTCACAATCTCCGACTTCTTCAGCAGGATGACCAGATTCTCGGAGATGAAGCAGACGGCTTTCTCCTTCATCTGCTGGGGAATCCACACGCAAGCATTCTCAGCCACACCGAAACTGCCGCGAACGACGCCCACATCGGTGCCGTTCAGGTCGCGGGCACGCCCCACCTCG
>JAFPTC010000153.1 GCA_017400455.1 Prevotella sp.
ACATCATCATCCAGTATCACGGTCACTCAGGCCCCGGCCTCTCGATGGCCTCCATCCTCGAGGTGTGCAACAACGGTGCCGACATCATCGACACCGCCATCGAGCCGCTGTCGTGGGGTAAGGTGCACCCAGACATCATCTCCGTACAGTCGATGCTGAAGAACGAAGGCTTCGAGGTAGCAGATTTGAATATGAACGCGTACATGCAGGCGCGCACGCTCACGCAAGAGTTTATTGACGACTGGCTGGGCTATTTCATCAATCCCGCTAACAAGCACATGTCGAGCCTGCTTCTGGGCTGCGGCCTGCCTGGCGGCATGATGGGTTCGATGATGGCCGACCTGGGCGGCATCATGACCATGATCAACAAGCTGCGCGAGAAGAAGGGCGAGCCCATACTGACCATGGACGACATGCTGGTGAAGCTCTTCAACGAGGTGGAGTATGTATGGCCCAAGGTGGGCTATCCCCCACTGGTCACGCCCTTCTCGCAGTACACCAAGAACATTGCCCTGATGAACCTGCTCACCATGGAGCAGGGCAAGGGCCGCTATGTGATGATGGACGATGCCATCTGGGGCATGATTCTGGGCAAGAGCGGCAAGGTGCCTGGCGAGATTGCGCCCGAGCTGGTGGAGCTTGCGAAGGCTCAGAAGCGCGAGTTCACCGACGTCGATCCTCACACGCTCATTCCGAATGCCCTCGACGGCTTCAAGAAGGAGATGGACGAGAACGGCTGGGACTACGGTCAGGACAACGAGGAGCTCTTTGAGCTGGCCATGCACCCCGAGCAGTATCGTCCCTTCAAGAGTGGTCAGGCCAAGAAGCAGCTCCTGGCCGACATCCAGAAGGCCAAGGACGCCCGCCTGGGTGGCGGCAAGAAGATTTCGCAGGAGGAGATTGACCAGCTGAAGCATGCCAAGGCCGATGCCGTGAAGAGCCCGCTGGCCGGTCAGCTGCTGTGGAGCTTTGGCGGCGAGGGCGTTCCCGCTGCCTGTGTCGAACCCTTCATCGGCCAGAAATACCAGGAGGGCCAGCCCTTCTGCTACCTGCAGACGAAGTGGGGCGAGATTGTCGAGATTCCTGCCGCCCTGGGTGGCAAGCTCGTCGACATCAGCGTCAAGCCCGGCCAGCAGATTCGCCAGGGCGACACCATCGCCTGGATCGAGCGCATGCCCGCGTGAGATTATCCGAATGGTTCGGGTGAATAGCTCGTCCTGAACCGTTCGCATCCCGTACAGTTGAAAACATTACAGACCCCACCCCCAACCCCTTCCCTTGAGGGGAGGGGAGATGGGGTCAGTTTTTTTGTTGTAGGAACACTATCTTTTCTCCCCTCCCTTCAAGGGGAGGGGTTGGGGGTGGGGTCTGTAACTCCCTCAAGCCACCGAAGCACCCTTTCGGCATGCCCTTGAAAATAGCGGAGCCTTCCCATGAAAAAATCTCACGTGAGAAATTTTTCTGCGGAGCCTTCCCATGAAAAAATCTCACGTGAGAAATTTTTCTGCGGCGGCCTCCCGTGAAAAAATCTCACGTGAGATTTTTTCACGGGAGGCCGCCCCAGCCGCGTGGGGCCATTCTTTTTGCTCCTCCGCCCACGTGCGCAAAACAAAACGAATGAAGAAAAACACGCTTTTCTTTTGCTTTTTCCTTGCTTTTTCGTACCTTTGCAGGCAAATTCAGAAAACTTTTTTATTCAAGAGGTATGATTCATTTCTTCCAGACTCCCACACAGAGCGTGATAGCCACCCAGGCCGACCATCAGCTCACCCAAGACGAAGTTCAGAAACTATGTTGGCTCTATGGCGGTGCCACGCCCCTGGACGCCCCCTCGATGGCGGGCTTCTTCGTAGGTCCGCGTCGCGAAATGGTGACCCCCTGGTCGACCAACGCCGTGGAGATAACCCAGAACATGGCCATGCAGGGCATCAGCCGCATAGAGGAATATTTCCCCGTGGACAGCGAAGAGGCCGACCACGACCCCATGTTGCAGCGCATGTACAAGGGGCTGGACCAGGACATCTTCACCGTGAACATCAAGCCCGAGCCCATCAAGCATGTGGAAAACCTGGAGCAGTATAACGAGCAGGAGGGACTGGCCCTATCGCCCGAGGAAATAGAATACCTGCACGGACTGGAGAAGCAGAACGGACGGCCGCTGACCGACTCCGAGATCTTCGGCTTCGCCCAGATTAACTCCGAGCACTGCCGCCACAAGATTTTCGGCGGAACGTTCATCATCGACGGCAAGGAAATGGAGTCGAGCCTCTTCCAGATGATCAAGAAAACCACGCAGGAGAACCCCAACAAGATTCTCTCTGCATATAAAGATAATGTGGCCTTTGCCCAGGGACCCGTGGTGGAGCAGTTTGCCCCCAAGGATCAGTCGACCAGCGACTGGTTCCGCGTGAAGGACATCGAGAGCGTCATCTCGCTGAAGGCCGAGACCCACAACTTCCCCACCACCGTGGAGCCTTTCAACGGCGCTGCCACGGGCACGGGCGGCGAGATTCGCGACCGCATGGGCGGTGGCACCGGCTCGTGGCCCATTGCCGGCACGGCCGTTTACATGACCGCCTATCCGAGGCTGACTGAGGAGGCGAAAGTGGAGAGAGACTGGGAAGACATACTCCCCGTGCGCGAATGGCTTTACCAGACGCCCGAGCAGATACTCATCAAGGCCTCGAACGGTGCCTCCGACTTCGGCAACAAGTTCGGCCAGCCCCTCATCTGCGGCTCGGTGCTCACGTTCGAGCACCAGGAGAAATCTCTCACTTCTACGAAATACGCCTACGACAAGGTCATCATGCTGGCCGGCGGCGTGGGCTATGGCACCAAGCGCGACTGCCTGAAGAAGGAACCCCAGAAGGGCAACAAGATTGTGGTCGTAGGTGGCGACAACTACCGCATCGGCCTGGGCGGCGGTTCGGTGTCGAGCGTCGACACGGGTCGCTACAGCAGCGGCATCGAGCTGAACGCCGTGCAGCGCGCTAATCCCGAGATGCAGAAGCGCGCTTACAACCTGGTGCGCGCCCTCTGCGAGGAGGACGTCAACCCCGTGGTGAGCATCCACGACCACGGCTCGGCCGGCCACCTGAACTGCCTGTCGGAGCTGGTCGAGGAGTGCGGCGGCGAGATCGACATGACCAAGCTGCCCATTGGCGACAAGACCCTCTCGTCGAAGGAAATCATTGCCAACGAGAGTCAGGAGCGCATGGGCCTGCTCATTGACGAGAAGC
>JAFPTC010000154.1 GCA_017400455.1 Prevotella sp.
ACCCAGTCGTCGAGCTCAAACGTACACAGCTTGGTGCCGAAAACACCTTCGAACTGTTCGCGCAGCCCCCGCTGGTAGAGCACCTCCTTCGGCCCGAAGTTCGCTATCAGCTTCTCCACGTACTCATACGTCCCCTCGGCTGTCAGGAACTCGCCCGTCGAGATATCCAGGAACGCCACGCCGCAGGCACCCTTGCCGAAGTGGACGGCACAGAGGAAGTTGTTTTCCTTGTAGTTGAGCACGGTGTCGGACATGGTCACGCCAGGCGTCACCAGCTCCGTTATGCCGCGTTTGACGAGTTTCTTAGTCAGCTTGGGGTCCTCGAGCTGGTCGCAGATGGCCACGCGCTTGCCTGCACGGATAAGCTTAGGCAGATAGGTGTCGAGCGCGTGATGGGGGAAACCCGCCATCTCCAGCGCCTGCATGGCTCCGTTTTTGCCGTTGTTGCGGCGGGTGAGCGTGATGCCCAGTATCTCGCTGGCTGCGACGGCGTCCGTGGAGTAGGTTTCGTAGAAGTCTCCGCAGCGGAACAGCAGGATGGCATCGGGGTGCTTGGCCTTTAGGTCAAGGAACTGCCTTATCATCGGGGTCTCTTTCAATTCAGCTGCCATAGGTCAAGGTCTTTTTACGGTTTTTAAGCGCCACGATGAGGTTGTACACCACCGAGCAGAGGATATACAGCGTGATGAGGATGGAGAGCACGGAGTCGAGCCACGGAATATCGACAAACATCAGCACGATGCTGTTCACCAGCACCACGCCCCAGCCCAGGCAATCGCCCAGCAGGTGCAGCGACACCATCTTCTCGTTGACGCTATGGCTCCTGTGGGTCCGCCACACGGCAAAACCCTTGAAGGCTATGCCGACCAGCGCCACCCAGAACATCCCTCGGGCATCCACCGTCTCGGGGCTCATCAGCCGCTGTACACACTCGCTCACCACTACCACGGAGCTGGCCGTCAGCACGACGGCATTCAGCACGGCACCCGTCAGCTGGTGGTTCTTCTTCTCCATTATCCACGACAGGCCCAGCGTCAGCGTGCAGCCTAGGTCGTGGAACGATTCGCCCACAATGGCCATCGAGTTTGTCAGCCATCCGCCCACTAGCTCAATCAGCGTGAAGACAAGGTTGGTGAAAAAAGCCACCCGTATATTCCCCACCGCCGTATGCTCGTGAACGTGGTACGTATCTGATACTTCCATCTTTTTTCCTATATTTTGAAGGGCAAAGGTATGATTTTTTTCGGAAAATCACTAATTTTGCAGCCAATTTCTTAAAAGAACAACATCAACAGTCAACAATATGGAATACAACTTCAGAGAAATCGAACGCAAGTGGCAACAGTATTGGGTGGAGCACAACACCTATAAAGTCCGTGAAGACGGCTCAAAACCAAAATACTACGTCCTCAACATGTTCCCCTATCCAAGTGGCGCGGGACTTCACGTGGGCCATCCCCTCGGCTACATCGCCAGCGACATCTACGCCCGCTACAAACGGCTTCAGGGCTTCAACGTCCTCAACCCGATGGGCTACGACGCCTACGGCCTGCCTGCCGAACAGTATGCCATTCAGACGGGCCAGCACCCCGCCATCACCACCAACCAGAACATTGCCCGCTATCGCGAGCAGCTCGACAAAATAGGCTTCTCATTCGACTGGGACCGCGAGGTGCGCACCTGCGACCCTGCCTACTACCATTGGACACAATGGGCCTTCCAGAAGATGTTCGACAGCTTCTATTGCAACCAGTCGCAGCAGGCCACGCCCATCGAGAAGCTCATCGCCCACTTCGAGAAGGAGGGTACCGCCAACCTGGACGTCGCTCAGAGCGAACCGCTCACGTTCAGCGCCGACGAATGGAACAGCTGGGACGAAGCCCGTCAGCAGCAGGTGCTGATGAACTACCGCATCGCCTATCTGGGCGAGACGATGGTCAACTGGTGTCCTGCCCTCGGCACTGTCCTTGCCAACGACGAGGTCGTGGACGGCGTGAGCGAGCGCGGCGGATTCCCCGTCGTACAGAAGAAAATGAAACAATGGTGCCTGCGCGTCAGCGCCTATGCCCAGCGCCTGCTCGACGGACTGGAAACCATCGACTGGACCGACTCACTCAAAGAGACCCAGCGCAACTGGATTGGCCGCTCCGAAGGTGCCGAAATGGTGTTCAAGGTCAAGGACAGCGACGTGGAGTTCACTATCTTCACCACCCGTGCCGATACCATCTTCGGCGTCACGTTCATGGTGCTTGCCCCTGAAAGCGAACTCGTTTCCCAGCTCACCACCCCCGCCCAGAAGGAGGCCGTCGAAGCCTATCTCGAAGCCACCAAGAAGCGCACCGAGCGCGAGCGCATCGCCGACAAGAAGGTGACGGGCGTCTTCTCAGGCTCGTACGCCATCAACCCCATTACCAACGAGGCCATCCCCGTCTGGATTAGCGACTATGTGCTGGCTGGCTACGGCACGGGCGCCATCATGGCCGTGCCTGCCCACGACAGCCGCGACTATGCCTTCGCACGCCACTTCAATCTCCCCATCATCCCCCTCATCGAGGGTGCCGACGTCAGCGAGGAAAGCTTCGACGCCAAGGAGGGCATCATGATGAACTCAGCCAACGACGACATCAGCCTCAACGGCCTCACCGTCAAGGAGAGCATCGCTGCCATGAAGAAATATATCGCTGAAAAAGGCATCGGCAAGGTCAAGGTCAACTACCGTCTGCGCGACGCCATCTTCAGCCGCCAGCGCTATTGGGGCGAACCTTTCCCCGTCTATTATAAGGGTGGGATGCCCTATCTGATTCCCGAGTCGTGCCTGCCGCTTGAGCTGCCCGAAGTGAAGGACTTCAAGCCCACCGAGGCAGGCGAGCCGCCCCTCGGACATGCCGAC
>JAFPTC010000155.1 GCA_017400455.1 Prevotella sp.
GGTCAACGGTGCCACCTTCCGCGACATCGCCCTGCTGCTCTCGCGGCGCTACCTCATCATCTTCGGCATAGCTGCCCTGGCCTCGCTGCCTGTCAGCCTGCTCGTCATCCATCGGCTGATGGCTACCTACACCATCCGCACCCCCTTCGCCTGGTGGATTCCGCTGCTGAGCATCGTCCTCATCCTCGCCCTCTGCGCCCTCACGCTCTGGTATCAGGTGTGGAAGGCCACGAGAATCAAACCGTATAAAGTGCTGAAGGAGCAATAAAAACCCACCCCTAACCCCTCCCGAGGGGAGGGGAACTGGATAGACTATAAACAAATAATTAATAATAAGTATGAATATGAAAGACAACATCAGCAAGAGTAACCAATCCCCCCTCCCCTCGGGAGGGGCTGGGGGTGGGTTACAAACCATCAACCTCAAGCGCACGTTTACTACTGAAGAAGTGCGCACCATCGCCCTCAACGGCGTGAACATCGACATCAATGAAGGCGAGTTTGTCGCCATCATGGGCCCCAGCGGCTGCGGCAAGTCGACGCTGCTGAACATCCTCGGACTGCTCGACGCCCCGACGGAGGGCCAGTACCTGCTGGCCGGACAGGACGTGAGCCACCTCAGCGAGCCGCAGCGCGACCAGCTGCGCAAGGGCCTCATCGGCTTCGTCTTCCAGAGTTTCAACCTCATCGACGACCTGAACGTCGAGGAGAACATCGAGCTGCCGCTGCTCTATATGCGCATGCCCCGCAGTGAGCGCCACCAGCGCGTGGAGGAGGCCATGCGCCGCATGGACATCAGCCACCGCGCCAAGCACTTCCCCCGCCAGCTCTCCGGCGGTCAGCAGCAGCGCGTGGCCATCGCCCGTGCCGTCGTAGCGCGTCCGAAGCTCATCCTGGCCGACGAGCCGACGGGCAACCTCGATTCGAAGAACGGCCGCGAGGTGATGGAGCTGCTCAGCCAGCTGCACCAGGAGGGAGCCACCATCGTCATGGTGACCCACTCGCAGCGCGACGCTTCCTACGCCCAGCGCGTCATCAACCTCTCGGACGGCCAGGTGGTGCAGGAGGTGGAGCTGTAACCAGGCCGCATCGCCCCCGGAAGCATGATGCATCACTTTTTCTATCTTTTTCAACTTAACATTTGTCCCTGCCGTGCGTAATATAGATGTATGACACGCTCGGAGTTTGAACGCTTAGCCCCGCAACTGCGGGCCCAGATGCTGAAGGTAGCGCAGACCTTCTTCGGAAATCAGGACGATGCCGAGGACGTGGCTCAGGACGCTATGCTTCAGCTCTGGCGTTTCTGCGAGCAGATAGACGCCAGCCGCAACGTGTCGGGACTGGCCGTACGCGTGGCCAAGCACTGCTGCGTGAGCCGCTACCGGCGGCAGCGGCCCGAGGGCGGCATCACCGCGCTGGAGCATACAGCCGACGAGGACTATTCGCCACAGCAGCTGCTGGAAGCCAAGGAGGCCCGGCACATGATGGACGAGGCGCTGGCACTACTGAAGCCCCGAGAACGCGAGCTGTTTGAGATGCGCCGCATAGAGGGCCTGTCGCCCAAGCAGATCACTGCACAGACGGGCATCCCCGAGCGGTCGGTGTCGGCCATGGTGTCGGCAGCGCGAATGAAAGTATTCACAGAACTGAAAAAGAGATTGCAGCAATGACAAACCAAGAGACACAGCAACTGATAGACCGCTATCTTCAGGGCATCACCACGCCCGACGAGGAGCGCCAGCTGGCCCGCGAGCTGCTTCGGCCCGACACACCCAGCGAGTGGCAGGCCGTCCGCCTGATGCTGGGCGAGCTGGCCATGGACGAGGCGGCCTATGACGCCATCATGGAGCGTCGCCAGCCCGCAGCCAAGGTGGTGGGCCTGCGTCGCCGCTGGTGGTGGGTGGCTGCTGCCTGTCTGGTGGCCGTGCTGTCGCTACATTTCATTTATAATAATAAGCAGGAGAAAGAGGAGCTGCCGATATTGGCGCAGCAGCTACCAACCCAGCAAGAGAACCATGAGCAGACGTTTCTCCCCTCCCTTCAAGGGGAGGGGCTGGGGGTGGGGTCTGTAACTAAAACCGCCAAACACATGGAAAAGGCAGAGACCCCACCCCCTACCCCATTCCCGACCTGCGGTCGCCTACCCGTAGCCTTTCCCCTTGAAGGGAGGGGAGCTACCACCCCCCAAGCCGAGCCGGAGGCAAAACCCATCTACGCCGCCTACGCCGAGAAGGATGACTCCGCAGACTATCTCCCCCCCGCCCGCGTGGACGAGTTCATCGGCAAGCTGGCCAACTATCACCACATAGAAGCCACGGTGCTTACCGACAGCACGGCACACAGCGTGGCCTACGTTTTCCCCGACAACGACAAGGTGAGGCTCTTCGACCGCCTCCTGCAGGTGGCCTGCTCCTACCACTACGACAGCCCAGGCTATCAGATGACCATCTCGCAGCAGCAGCTGCTGTTCACCCTTGAGGACACGCGGCTCAGCTGCCGGTACCTCTGGCTGGCCGAGCGCATCGGCGGCAGCAGGATTATCCTCTACGCTACCCACGCCCCAACAGGCGCCGCCGTCTCGTCGGAAGCATATCAAGAATTTCGCGAAAGAACAACACATACAAATCAAACAACCGAATTATGAAACCTTACAACAGAATGATTCTTACAGTCCTCATGGTAGCCACGACCGCCACCATCGGGGCACAAAAGCCACGGGCAGGCGTAGATATGCCGGTAATGAAAAACAAGATAACCGTATCGAACGTGCTGAACGAAGGGCGCATCACTTGGTTCGCATGCGAGGAACCTGTCACTGACGCGGCGACGGGGCTGAGCACCGTGAAATGGCAGAACACCGAGAACCGCCACGTTGAGGGCCGCGACGGCCAGTGGGCCAAGAGCGTCATCATGACGAGCCGCACGTCCACAGGCAGTTTTGAGCGCGACGCCACTTTCCCATACGTCAAGGCGACGTCGCCACTTGTCCCCTGTGGATGGGAGCTCATAGAAGAGGATGGCGAGACGGTGCTCCACTGCTACATGAAGACGCCCGCCGACGTGGTCACCAACTTCTGGCTCGCCTCCGACGAGACGGCCATCGTAGACAGCGAGACGGGTGTGCAGTACCGTGCACGCCGCTCCGACCCCGACAACTGGGGCCAGTATTTCCGCTTCCGCGCCATGAAGGACAGCATCGTAGACCTGCGCATCTACTTCCCGCCGCTGCCCCCCGAGACCAGCTCCGTATATATCTACGGCGTGCCCAACTGGGGACTGAACGGCTACAGCGCTATCAAAATCAGCAGGCCAAACATGTATCGTGCCACTATATCGCCCTACGACGCGCCGCCCGAGTTCCACAAGCCGCGCCTCGTCCGTGAGGCCAGCAACTACAACAAGGACAACAGCGACTCGTGGGCCGAATACACTGATGCCCACCTCATCAGGCCGCTGAAGCACAACACCATGGCCCTCTGGCGCACGGCTGACGCCACCTACATAGCCGTGGCCCGTGAGCAGAACTGGACACGCGAATACTTTGGCGAGGGACCCAACGACCTGCTCATCGACAACAACGGCAAGCAGTACCGCCTGAAGGAGGTGCAGGACTATCCCAACGGCAGCCTCTTCTGGGTGAGCGGCAACACGGGCGACTGGATAGCCTTCGTGAAGGTCTACGAGCCATTGGACCCCAATGTGCGCACCATCAACTACATCGTGCCCGAGGGCGAGCCCTTCAAGGCCTGGGGCGCCAACTGGAGCGGCACGGTGGAGAGCAACCTCGACGTGGAGCAGCTGCGTCGCAACCAGCGGCTCTTCGAGTACCACCCCCGCGTGGTGGTGGAATGAGGCATCACACAAGCTAATATTTCATAAGTAGATTTAAAAAGTACCTCTGGAGGCAAAGGCACGGGCCGCAGCGATGCACCCCGTGCCTTTGTTTTTTTTCTGTGGCCGCGCCCCGGAAAAAGCTGGCCGCCTGCCTTTTTTGCCACTTTTAACAGCCCAACTACGGGATAATTCAAAATTAATTCGTACATTTGCACCGTGAATATTTAAAAGACAATGGCAAACGTAGCAGCTGTAACGCCCGCAGAAGGGCAACTGATAGTAAGTGTTGAAAACGTGTCGATGCTGAAAGACCTGAAGAAAGCCATCAGCATGTTGCGGGGCGTGACGAAAATCACCGTTCCGCGTAGCAAGCGGATGTCGTCCTATGAGCGTTCGCTGCACGACCTCGACGAGGGGCGGGTGTATGAGGCAAAGGATGTTGACGACTTGTTTAAACAGTGTCTTGGATAGCGATGTACACAAGGAGCTGATTCTCGTCATGCTCAACACGGGAACACACGCCGACCTGTTCGACAAGAAGTTTAAGAAGTAATATACGCGACGCTGGCGGGGGCGAGGATGTACAGAAGCCACATCCTCGCCCCCGCTTTTTGTATCTGGCGGAAAAGAAAATAGTTTCGGTGGACTGCAATGTTTGCGTCTGTTTACTCGTATATATAGATAGAAGACGCTAAGAAAGGAATGACAGAGACGGAACAGGAACTGATTGAGGCGCTGCGGCAGCACGACCGGCAGGCTCAGCGGCAGGTGCTGGAGCACTATGGCAGCGAGGTGTTCGCACTCGTGGCGAGGCTGCTCACCAGCAGGGAGGACGCCGAGGAGGCCTATCAGGATGTCTTTGTCAAGGTGTTCCAAGGCATCGGGCGCTACGACGAGCAGCGCAGCTCGCTCAGGACGTGGCTCTCGCGGCTCGCCTATCACGAGGCCATCGACCGCCTGCGCCGCAAACGCCAGCCCGTGGTCTACTACGACGACTGCGACGCCGACGGCCTTTCCGACGAGGAGGCCGCCGAGACGCTGGGACAGCCCAATGGCGAGACGGTGCAGCTGATACGCACCGCGCTGCAGCACCTGCCGCCCGAGGAGCGCGCCATCATCACCATGTTCTACTACGAGGAACGGAGCCTGAAGGAGATAGCCTACATCACCGAGTCGCTGCCCACGACCGTCGCCTCGCGCCTGAGCCGCACGAGAAAGAAACTTTGCAGAATCATCAAAATGCTACAGTCATGAACAAGAACCAATACGACATACTGCGCCAGCGGGACAAGAACCTGCGCGAGGCCCTAAGGCAGGAGGCGACCGAGTTGCCGCCCATGCCTGAAGACCTGAACGACCGCGTGCTGCAACGCATCGGCGCGCAGCAGAAACGCCCTGCAAAAGTACGCCGCCTGTGGCCGTGGATAGCCGCCGCCTGTGTGGCTGCCGTCATGGTGGTGTGGCTGATGCCGCCCAAAACCTCGCCCCCAGCCTCTCTCGCAAAGGAGAGGGGAGTGGTTACGCCCAACACGCAAAGAGTGGAAGAGCCAGTGATTGCGAAAGTGGAAGCAACTATTGCTCAGCCTACAGCGAAACCGGTAAAGGCGAAGAAGGCCAGGAGGCAGACAGCGTCGGCAGAACGCGACACCGTTCTCATAGCGCAAGAGGCCATCGCACTGACCGACGCCCCTGAGGCAGAAGCACCCTTGGCAGCAGCAACGCCCACAGTGCCCGGCGGTTTTTCTGCCGGGGAGCCCAAGCCCACGGAGCCCAAGCCCATGACGCTGACGGAACGCGACATCCCCATCACCCGCCCCGAGAACTACAAGTACACCCCCGAGGAAATAGCACTCCTGAAAAAGCAGGCCGACGAGGCTTACCTGAAGTGGGTGGAACTGGAACTCGAAATAGCAAAACATCATTTAGAACAAACAGCGCAACAATAAAAAAACAACAATATGAAACGAATCATTATCATGCTGCTCATCGCATGCAGCGCCATAACAACCGCCAGTGCCGATTCTACGGCTACCCCGCAGAAGAAGGCAAAGAGTGTCATCCAGAGTCTGGAAGGCATTATCGCATTTTATGCTAAAGAGGGAAGCGAAACAACGTCCGTTACCAAAAATCCTGAAACAGGTCTTATTGAGTCAAGTGTACGCATCGTGCCATTCACCTGCGAAAAAGAAGACCTGTGGGCCATACCCATCGGTTTTCGCGCAGATGAGCCTTTGTCGTATCAGTATATGCACCTGCAGCCAGGCAGTACAGAAC
>JAFPTC010000156.1 GCA_017400455.1 Prevotella sp.
CGATATCTACAAGTGCCTTGAGGACATCGAGCGCACCGACCGCAAGCTCACCCCCGAGGAGAAGCAGGAACTGAAGAAGTATCAGCGTCTGGCCGATGCCTTCACCCCGCTGGCCAAGGGCATGAACTCAGAATATGCCAACCAGAACGCCTACGACGCCATCAGCGTACACGGTGGCAGCGGCTTCATCATGGAGTACAAGAGTCAGCGCCTCTATCGCGACGCCCGCATCTTCTCCATCTATGAGGGAACGACCCAGCTGCAGGTGGTGGCCGCCATCCGCTATATCAGCAACGGCACCATGCTCCAGAACATCAAGGACATGGCCGGTTCTCTCTGCTGCGATAGTGTTGCAGCAAACACCGCCCTCACGGCCCTGAAGGCCCGCGTGGAGAAGCTCATCCCCGTCTACGAGGACGCCCTCAACGCTGCCAAGGCCCTGGACAACCAGGAGGCCTTCGACTTCCTGGCCCGCCGCCTGTACGACATGACGTGCGAGCTGGTGATGTCGCTGCTCATCATTCGCGACGCCGCTGAGGCTCCCGAGCTCTTCGGCAAGAGCGCTCAGGTCTATGTGCGCATGGCTGAGGAGAACGTGCTGGGCAAGGCTGCCTACATCAAAGCCTTCCGTGTGGAGGACCTCGACAGCTTCCGTGCTGTTGAGCCCGCTGCTGAAGAGGCATAGGCGCTTTGATTTATACCTAAAAAACAGACGCAGAGGCCACCTGGCTTCTGCGTCTGCTGTTCTTTCACCATTTTCTTCGCTTCTTCCTGAGCCTTCGCAGCGGCTTCTTCGGCCTGCCGCATGGCCTCTTGTTGGGCGGGGTTCATTGTTTCTTCCATGTGTGCGATTGTTTATGGGGTTAATAATCTTGTGGGTTCAAGGCTGGCACAAGGCTATGCACACGCGGTCCTGAAAGTTGCGGCCGTCTGAGGTACGGCGTACGCCCTGGTTGATGATGCTGAAAGCCAGACGGTGGCCGTTGGGTGCCGTGCAGTAGCCCGCAAGGGCTGATACGGCGGTGACGGTGCCCGTCTTTGCCCGCACGTTGCCCTGTGCGGACGTGCCTACCATGCGCTTCTTCAGCGTGCCGTCGACGCCGGCAATGGGAAGCGACGATAGCAGCCGCCCAAAGACGTCTGGCTCCCGCTCCGCATGACGCAGCAGCATGACCATGGCCTCGGGCGAGAGGTAGTTGTAGAGCGACAGTCCGCTGCCGTCGGCCAGCTTGTAGCGCTCGGCATCAAGGCCTATGGACTTCAGCAGCTCTCGTTCCATTTTCTGAGCGTCGGCCGCTGTGGCCGGCCGCTTGCCGCTGAGGGCTGCCACCTGATAGTAGGTGGCCTCGGCATAGAGGTTGTCGCTCTCCTTCATCATCTGTTGCAGCACCTCGTCGATGTGGTGGCTGCGGGTGCAGAGGAGCTTGGCATCGCCAGACATCCGCTCAGAGGTCAGACGTGCGCTGCCGGTATTGATGCGGGCGGCGCGCAGCTCCTTCAGCAGCTGTTCGCTGAAGTTGGCCTTGCCGCCGAAGAGCAGGGGTGTCAGGGTGGGGTTGTCGTCGTCCCAGCACCAGCCCTCGCCCCATTTCTCGGGCTCCTTCATCGTGTAGTCCATGACAATGCGGCCGCGAATGGCGGTGACGCCCTTTGCTTTCAGCGCCTGCACAAAGGCCAGCATGTCGGGACGGTCGAACATAGGGTCCATGCCACCAAGGCAGATCAGGTCGCCGTTGAGCACCCCTTGGCTGATGGTGCCCTTATAATATAAAGATGTGGAGAACTCATAGTCGGTGCCAAGGGTGAAGAGGGCGGTGATGGCCGTGAGCAGTTTCATGGTCGAGGCGGTGCGCATCAGCTGGCGGTGGTTGTGGGCGTAGAGCAGCGTGTCAGAAGTCAGGTCCCACACCATCAGCCCCAGCTGCGAGGTCTCCATAAGCGAGTCGTCGACCAAGGCGTCGAGGCGCTGCCCCACCAGCTCCTCGTAGGGCACGACGAGCACCGTGCTGTCGGCCCCCTCGTGTCGGCCTATCTCCACCTCTGCTTCCTGCGCCATGGCCAGGGCGGGCAGCAGCATCATCAGTCCAAAGAATAGTCTTGTCAGTTTCATAGGTGCAAAGATACGAAAAGTTGAGAGCAAAACAAAAGAATTTATTCTTTTTTTTGCCGAGACGGAGTATCTTCGCGACTTTCTGTCGCAAAGATACAAATTTTTTCCGAAAAGTGTCGCGTCGGGTGCGAATATTTGACTTTTATATTTTTTTTAGATAATAACTATTGCCGAATTAGAGATTTTTTGTAATTTTGCACTCGAATAGCATTCTCCGAAACGGAAAACTTTTGGAGAAGGAAAATCGAAAAAGTTTTCCAAAACGGAAAAGCGACGGCTTGGTAAGAAAGAACTAAAAACGACAAATATAGCAACATGGAAATTAAAAACTTTACCATTACCAAACGCGACGGGTCGAAAGACCGCTTCTCGCTGGACAAGATTATGAATGCCATCGTGAAGGCATTCGAGAGTGTGGATGAACCAGCTGACCTGGGTACCATCTCGAAGATTATCAGCCACTTGGATATGCACGACGACATCAAGGTGGAGGATATTCAGAACCAAGTGGAGGAGGCCCTGATGCGCGAGGGCTTCTACAAGGTGGCCAAGTCGTTTATCCTCTACCGACAGGAACACAGCGAAGACCGTGAGACACTGCAGAAAATGCAATTCCTCTCAGAGTACATGGACTCGGTGAACGCTGCTACCGGCTCGAAGTATGACGCCAACGCTAACGTGGAACATAAGAACATAGCCACGCTGATTGGCGAGCTACCCAAGTCGAACTTCATCCGCCTGAACCGTCGCCTGCTTACCGACCGCATCAAGAAGATGTATGGCAAGCCCTTGGCCGACGAATACATCGACAAGCTGACCCACCACTTTATATATAAGAACGACGAGACCTCGCTGGCCAACTACTGCGCCAGCATCACCATGTACCCCTGGCTCATCGGCGGCACCATCAGCATTGGTGGCAACAGCACCGCGCCCACCAACCTGAAGTCCTTCTGTGGAGGCTTCGTCAACATGGTGTTCATGGTCAGCTCGATGCTCAGCGGAGCCTGCGCCACGCCCGAGTTCCTCATGTACATGAACTACTTCCTCGGACTGGAGTACGGCAAGGACTACTGGGAGCGGGCCGACGAGGTGGTCGACCTCTCGCTGAAGCGCCGCACCATCGACAAGATTATCACCGACTGCTTCGAGCAGATTGTCTACACGCTCAACCAGCCCACCGGCGCACGCAACTACCAGGCCGTGTTCTGGAATGTGGCCTACTATGACAAGTATTACTTCGAGTCCATCTTC
>JAFPTC010000157.1 GCA_017400455.1 Prevotella sp.
CTCTTCGACAACCACAACCTCTATGCCAAATGGGCACGCGACATTACCGAAGCCCAGCGCGAGGACGGTTGCATCCCCGACGTGGCTCCCGCCTTCTGGAACTACTACAGCGACGACCTGACCTGGGCGGCAGCCCTGCCCATGACGCTCTCGATGCTCATTGGTCATTACGGCGACGACGCGCCTTTGCGAAACTGCTATCCCAACGTGAAGCGCTGGTTAGTACACCTGAAGACGCGGTATCAGAAGAACGGACTCATCCATTGTGGAAAGTATGCCGACTGGTGCGTGCCGCCCGAGAAGGAGGAACTGATTCACAGCGAGGATCCTGCCCGCAAGACTGACGTAACACTCATCTCTACAGCCTACTATTTCCAAATTTGCCGAATGATGGAAGGCTATGCCCACATGCAGCAATTAAAGGACGACGCCAAATGGTTCCAGCAAGAGGCCGCAGCAACCAAAGAAGCCTTCAACCGTGAGTATCTCACCGTGAAGAAAGGCACAGCCACCGTTCCCAGTCACATACTCTACCCCGACAGCACCTATTATGGCAACAACACCGTCACCGCCAATCTGCTGCCCTATTACTTTGGCATGATTGACGACCCATACGTCAGAAAGCAGGTGGAGAAACAGATTGTGAAGGCCATCACCGACCAGAATCTCGGCACCATCACCACTGGCGTTATCGGCACAGGCTGGCTGATGCACGGTCTCTCGATGATGGGACGCACCGACCTGGCCTGGCTCTTGGCTACCAACAAGAAATACCCCTCATGGGGTTACATGGCCGAACATGGTGCCACCACCATCTGGGAACTCTGGAATGGCGACACCGCTTCACCTGCAATGAACAGCGGCAACCACGTCATGCTACTCGGCGACCTGCTGTCGTGGCTCTACGAGAACATTGCCGGTATCGGGGCTGCCGACGCTGGCTTCAAGCACATTGCCATGAATCCCGACTTCACCGTCGACGAGATTGACCATATTGATGCCAGTTACAACTCCATCTACGGCAAGATTGTGAGCCGCTGGCGTAAGGAGCATGGCCGGCTCTACTGGCATGTGGAGATTCCCGCCAACACCAAGGCAACGCTTTGTCTGCCTAACGATGAGTTCGTGCAACTCGGCTCCGGCTCCTACGACCTGGAGCGCAATCTGCCCCAGCGCGGCCCGCAGGTGGTCTGCGACGAGTTCCTCTACACGACGGCAAGTTTCCCCGAGTGCCACTCAGCCAGCATCGTCGAAACGAAGAAAGGCGACCTCGTGGCCACATATTTCGGCGGCACCAAGGAGCGCAACCCCGATGTCTGCATCTATGTGAGCCGCAAGCCGAAGGGCAGCAAGGAGTGGACGAAGCCCCAGCAGGTAGCCGATGGCGTGGGTATTATCAATGGCAACCAACTCAGCAACCAGCCAGGCCAGCGCGAGGCCTGTTGGAACCCGGTCCTGTTCGAGACCCCGAAGGGCGAACTGCAGCTCTACTTCAAGATTGGCCCCAACGTGGCTGGCTGGAAAGGCTGGCGTGTCACCTCGAAGGATGGCGGCAAGACGTGGAGCCGCCGTGAGAAGCTGCCCGACGACATGTATGGTCCCATCAAGAACAAACCAGTGCTTGTCGGTAATCGGCTGATTGCTCCCACAAGTGACGAACGCAGCGGCTGGAAAATATACTTCGAACTGTCCGACGATATGGGCAAGACGTGGCGACGCACAGCTTTTGTCGAGGCCGACGCTGGTGTGAAGGCCATCCAGCCCACCATCATCCAATTGCCCGACGGCCGGCTGCAGGCCCTCTGCCGCACCCGCAGCCGTCATATCGGCGTCACCTACAGCAGCGACAACGGCGAGACGTGGAGCAAGCTCCAGCTCATCGACACGCCCAACAACAACAGCGGCATCGATGCCGTGACCCTGAAGGATGGTTCCTACGCCATGATCTGCAACGACTGGCCCATCGAGCCTACCAAGGAGAAGGGTGCCCGTACGCCGCTCTCCATCCTTCGCAGCACAGACGGCATCCATTGGAACCACTGGATAACGCTCGAAGACTCGCCCATCCTGCAGTACTCCTACCCCTCCATCATCCAAAGTCGCGATGGCCATATCCATGTGGTATACACTTGGCGCAGGCAGCGCGTCAAACATGTGGAGTTAAAGGTAAAAGAGTAAAAGAGTAAAAGAGTAAAAAGGTAAAAGAGTAAAAAGGTAAAAGAGTAAAAGAGTAAAACACAAAAATATTAAGCAAAATGAAAAGCAAGAATCTTTTGAAAATGGTAGCACTGGCTGCCGTACTTTCCACTGGCTTCGCTTCCTGTTCAAGCGATGACGATGCAGACACAACTGTAGTAAACGGCACTCAGGCTGCCCTTGACCAGGCTTGCGCTGACTGGAAGGTGGCACGTGCCAACTGGGAAAACACTGAGGCTTTCCTCTTTGGCGCAGCCGATGTTTATTCCATCGACCCCCATACCGACACCTGGCCTGTTGCCGCCAACGACCTGGCCGATGTGCTGCGTGACGAAAAGGCAATGGCCAACCTCGACAACTTCATCAAGACGGCCAACTCGGGCATTCTGGGCTATCATGGTCTGGAGTATGTGCTCTTCCGTGAGGGACAGCCGCGTCAGATTAGTCAGATTACCGAACTGGAGTATAACTACATCTGCGCCGTAGCCAAAGACCTTTATAACGCCACCGCTACGCTAGAGGCTGCCTGGGACTCCAAGGAAAGCAATGCCGAGCGGCAGAAGATAGCCAAGGAATATGTGGCCACCCACCTGGCCATTGATGGCGACGGCAATCAGGAAGGTGCGCTGGCAGGATTCCAGAACTTCGGAAAGGCATTCAAGAATCCTGGCACGGGCGACTGGGAAACAGCACTCGAAGCCACACTGGAAATCATCTCCGGCTGTCAGGACATCATAGGCGAGGTTGGTCAGTCGAAGATCGGTCTGCCCTTCACCGGCGAGGATCCCAGCTACATTGAGTCGCCCTACGCCTACAACTCTATCACCGACTTCTACGACAACATCATTTCGTGCAAGAATGCACTCTACGGCTCGATGTCGGCCACCACGCCCAACGAGAAGTCACTCATCTACTTCTGCCTGAACGCCGGCAACGCCACACTCGCCGCACAGGCCAAGGATGTGCAGGAGAAGCTCGACAATGCACTGGCAAAAATCAAGGCTATGAAGGCACCGTTTGCCCTCTACTACAGC
>JAFPTC010000016.1 GCA_017400455.1 Prevotella sp.
CATTAGGTCTTCGTTTCCTTGAATTGAGCGCAGTGCCTACGAGGTAATCGGCTTGCCGCTTCGCTCGTCGAAGAACTGCTGACGAGCGTCAAAAGCGTCATCACAAAGATGAAGGAGATGGCTAAATGAGGTTACGATTTGGAAACCTAACTCCTTCACCAATCCTCCCCAATTTGCATATCCCTGCATTATTGCCGCCCCTTATCAAGGGGCTCTAAATCCCCGTTTTGCTTTTATTACAGGCCGAATTCTTGCTTTGGCAAGCGTTTCTTAGAAACGATTAGCGTTAATCTTCCAAAATCCGTTGTTCTTTACAACCTTTTTTCGTAACTTTGCAGCCAAAAGACAAATATGACTATGGAGCAGGAAATGGAAGAGCAGATTGTTGCTCAGGAACAGGGCGAAGGGCAGCAGCCTCAGCAGGACGAAAACGAGGCTACACAGCCGCAGGAAGGCAAGACGGACGGACCACACCAGATTGAGGGCGAGGCCGTGCTGAAAGCCGAGGGACTGGTGAAGCGCTATGGACGCCGTACCGTGGTGGACCACGTGAACTTCGACGTGAAGCAGGGCGAGATAGTGGGACTGCTGGGCCCCAATGGCGCAGGAAAGACCACCTCGTTCTACATGACTACCGGACTGGTGATGCCCAACGAGGGCCACGTCTACGTGACGGACGACACCATGGGCACCAACGTGGAGATTACTAACTTCCCCGTATATAAGCATGCCCGCAAGGAGGTGGGCATAGGCTATCTGCCGCAGGAGCCGTCGGTGTTTCGCAAGATGAGCGTCGAGGACAACATCCTCTCGGTGCTGGAGATGCGGCGCGACCTGAAGAAGGATGAGCGGCGCAGCATCATGGAGGACCTCATTGCCGAGTTCCGCCTGGGCAAGGTGCGCCACAACAAAGGCGACCAGCTCAGTGGTGGCGAGCGTCGCCGCACGGAAATAGCCCGCTGCCTGGCCATCAACCCCCGCTTCATCATGCTCGACGAGCCTTTCGCCGGCGTGGACCCCATAGCCGTGGAGGACATCCAGCACATTGTGTGGGACCTGAAGAAGCGCAACATCGGCATCCTCATCACCGACCATAACGTGCAGGAAACGCTGAGCATCACCGACCGCGCCTACCTGCTCTTTGAGGGACGCATCCTGTTCCACGGCACGCCCGAGGAACTGGCCGCCAACCAGGTGGTGCGCGAGAAATACCTCACCAACTCGTTCGTCCTCCGCAAGAAGGACTTCCAGCAAGCCTAACACTGTTCCCCTCACACACCGTTAAGAACTCATGAAGCTACTGAGAACCATGATTGTAGCGGCCGCAGCGGCCCTGCTCGTCACGACGGGCAAGGCCACTGCGGCCGTTTTTGGCAAGCCGCTGACATGGGACCGCCAGAGCCTGATCATCGACGGCCACAGGGTGTGCCCCGTCATGGGCGAGGTACACTACAGCCGCATTCCTGCCGACGAATGGCAGCAGGAGGTGCACAGGATGAAAGAGGGCGGCGTGACCATCGTGGCCACTTATGTATTCTGGAACCATATTGAAGAGGTGAAGGGCATCTACCGATGGGACGGACAGCGCGACCTGCGCCGCTTCCTGCAGGTGTGTAAGGAGGAAGATATGCCCGTGGTGCTGCGCTTGGGGCCGTTCTGTCATGGCGAGGTGCGCAACGGAGGCATTCCCGACTGGGTTTTCGCCCTGACATCCCCACCCGACTCGACGGGAAAGGCTGCACCAGTGAGGCTTCGCAGCACCAACACGGTGTTCATGCACTATGTGGAACGGCTCTACCGCCAAATCTTCACCCAGGTGCAGGGACTGCAATGGAAGGACGGCGGCCCCGTGGTGGCAGCGCAGTTTGACAACGAATATCGCGGCTCGGGCGACTACCTCATGGCCTTGAAACGCATGGCGCTCAGCATTGGCTTCGACCTGCCTTTCTACACCCGGACGGGATGGCCCGAGCTGTCGAAGCCCGTGCCCTTCGGCGAGATGCTGCCCCTCTATGGCGACTATGCCGACGGCTTCTGGGACAAGGACACGAAAGAGGGCGCGGGCAACTACTACAAGGCTTTCAACTTCAAGGCCTTCCGCTCGTCAACAGCCATTGGCACCGACCTGCTGGGCAAACAGCAGGAAACGCTGAGCCAGGGCGACGGGCAGTACCCCTACTTCACCTGCGAGCTGGGCGGCGGCATGGCCACGGCCTATCACCGCCGGCCCTATATCTATGCTGACGACTGCTACTCGCTGGCCGTGGTGAAGCTCGGCTCGGGAAGCAACCTGCTGGGCTACTACATGTATCACGGGGGCACCAACCCCGAGGGACAGCTGCACACGCTGAACGAGGTGCAGACCAGTCCCGGCACGGCCAACAACGACCTGCCCGTGATGACCTACGACTTCCAAGCCCCACTGGGCGAGTTCGGGCAAGCCAATCCCTCCTTCTACCGGCTGCGGCCACTGCACCTCTTCCTGCAGGACTATGGCGAGCTACTGGCCCCGATGGAAGCCAATTTCCCCGCCAAGCAAAGTCTGGCACAGGGCGAAGACAGCACGCTGCGCTGGGCCACGCGCTCGAAGGACGGCAGCGGTTTTATATTCATCAACAACTACGAGCGCCTGCAAGACCTGACGACGAAGAAGAACGTGAGGCTGAGCTGCTGCGGCGTGAAGTTGCCGCCGCTGACCATCGCGGGAGGCACCATCGCCATCCTGCCCGTCAACATCGACGGCATCAGCTATGCCACGGCCCAGCTGGTGGCTCGGCGCAACGGCAGCATCTACCTGATGCAGGTGAAGGGACTGGCAACAACCATCAGCATGCAGGACGGCAAGACGCTGAGAAACGTGAGGCCGCTCGGACTGGCGAAGCCTGTCTATAAGAACATCTATCTGCTGACGCAGGAGGAAGCCGAGCACCTGGACCTGGCGCAGGCTGGCGAGAAGAAGGAGCAACAGGCCGTGGGCTTCGAGAAAGTGAAGGAGCCTGGCCCCCTGCGCACCATTGTGAAGGGCAGGGCCAAGGTGGCCGAGGCCCCAAGCGAAGCCGACTGGCAGCAGGCTGCCGTCTATCGCATCGTGCTGCCATCAGCCATCGACCAAGGACAGCAGTCGCTCTTGACAATAAACTATCGTGGCGACTGTGCGCGCCTCTATGCCGACGGCAAGCTCATTGCCGATAACTTCTACTACGGCCGTCCGTTCCTCTATGGTCTGTGGCGGCTGCCATCCCCCTGCTCAGAGCTGGAGCTGCGCATCCTGCCCTTGCAACCCGAAGCCCCCATCTACCTGCCACGCGAGGCCGACAAGACAGCTGGCGAGGACGTGAGCGAGGTGGTCATTTGCGAGAAATAACTATTGAACAAACTATTTAAATGACATTATGAAAAACATTTTTAATGTAGTGAGCAGAAGGCTGCCCCGAGTGGCCCTGACAATGGCCATGCTGGGCTGCATAAGCCTGGGCGCCATGGCCCGTCCCATCACCTTGGAACAGGCTCGCCAGAAGGCAGCATCATTCATGCAGGAACGCCGGGACACGCGGTTGCTGACCGCCGTGGACAGGCCGGCCATGATGGGCTCGCGCCATGCAGCAGCAAGCCCGCAGGCCAAGGCGTCGCCCTATTATGTGTTTGACCGAGGAATGGGCGAGGGCTATGTCATCGTCTGCGGCGACGATGCCGCCGCTGAGAGCATCCTGGGCTATTGCGACAGCGGACGATTTGACTATGACCAGCTGCCGCCGGCCATGCAGGAATGGCTGGACGGCTATGCCAGTCAGGTGGAGCAGCTGCAAGCCCGCCAGCAGGAGGGCAAGCGCATGGCTCCCGTGAAGCGCATACCCACCCATCCGGCCATTGCAGAGATGGTGAAATCGAAATGGAACCAGGGCAGTCCCTACAACGACGAGTGCCCGATGTACTTCTCGCTGGGCCGCTCGGTGACGGGCTGCGTGGCCACCGCATACGCCCAGCTGCTGTATCACCAGCGCGAGAAGATGGTCACCGAGACGCAGGCCGCCATGCCCGCCTATGACACCTGGACCAGCCATCCCACCTACGGCAACCTGCACGTGGAGGGCATTCCCGCCGGCGCCCCGCTGGACTGGGAAAACATGCGCGACACCTACAACGGCGGCGAGACGGCCATACAGAAGAAGGCCGTGGCTCAGCTGATGCACTACTGCGGCGTAGCCGTGAAGATGGACTACACCAATTCCGCCTCGGGCGCACAGTCGTATGAGGTGTATAACGCACTGCGCAACTACTTCGGCTTCAGCAGTAACGTGCGCTACGTGAGCTATCAGAACGTGACCAGCGACGAGCAGTGGGACGAGCTGGCCTATCAGGAGCTGGCCGAGGGACGGCCCTTCTACATCAGCGGCTCGAACAGCGAGGCCGGCCACGCCTTCGTATGCGACGGCTACGACGGCAACCGCCGCTACCACATCAACTGGGGATGGGGCGGACAGAGCGACGGCCACTACTACCTGAGCAACCTGACGCCCGGACAGCAGGGCATTGGCGGCAGCAACGACGGCTATAACGGCTATCGCGAGTGCATCATGGGCATCGAGCCAGAGAACTATGCCGACCGCGCCATGTCATTCAGCGACGCCACGGTGCGCCAGTTGTGTATCCAGCTGTACGACCTGAACGGCGACGGCACCCTGACCTACGGCGAGGCAGCCGAGGTGAAGGAGCTGGGCAGCATGCTGGCTGGCAAGGCCTTCAAGTCGTTCACGGAGCTGCACTACTTCACCGGACTGACCAAGATTGACGACCACGCCTTTGCCGGCTGCGAACAGCTGACCACCATTCAGCTGCCCAAACAGCTGAAAGCCATAGGCAAGCACACCTTTAAGAACTGCACCAACCTGAAGAACATCAACCTGCCCGACGGCATCACGGAGATTGGCGAATTGGCTTTCAACAACTGCCGCTCGCTGACAGCCATCCAGTTGCCTCAGGGAATGACCGAGCTGTCGAAGGAGGTGTTCCTTGACTGCGCGGGACTGACCGAGCTGACGCTTCCCATCGGCATCACCAGCCTGGGCGACGCCGCCCTCAGTGGCTGCGTGGGCATGAAGGACCTCTACATCAAGACCATGCAGCCGCAGCGCATCACCCTGGGTACGGGCGTCTTCGCCGGCACTTGCGAGACGGCCACGCTCCACGTCATGCAGGGCACGCGCAGCTTTTACGAACAGGACGAGCAGTGGCAGCAGTTTGCAAGCATCAAGGAAGAGCGTGAACTCTCGCGAGGACAGTTTGCCTCGTTTGCCGAGGGCCAGACGTTCTATCTGTACCATGTGGGCACGGGCCGCTATCTCACCAAGGGCGAGGCATGGGGCACACAGGCCATCGTGGGACAGAGCAACCCCATGCGCTTCGTCTTCGGTCGCACGGCCTCCATGCCCGAGGGCACCTATTACCTGACGTCGGAAGACACTGAGCGCACAGGCCACTACCTGTTCCGCACCAGCTCTGACAACAATGTGGGCCAAGGCGTGCAGGCTGCCTTTGTGGACGGTGGCAACCTGACCAACACCGCTCACTGGCTGCTGACCGACGAGGGCAACCAGATTTACACGCTGAGCATTCCCAAGAGCTACGCCAACTACAAGGCAGAGTGCCGGTGGGGCGTGCAGACCAACCATGCCAGCAACGCCGCTTCGCCCACATGGGGCGTATATAGCGACATCGTCTACGAGGGGAATGAAGCCATGTGCCAATGGCAGCTGGTGGCCTACGATGCCGACCTGACGGCCAACTTTGAGGCCGCCCAACAGCTGCAGACCCTCATTGAGCTGGCACAAGCCAAGAAACTGAACACCACGCAGGAGCAACAGGTGCTGGACAACCTGGAGAGCACCACGGAAGAGATAGTTGCTGCCCAGCGCTCGCTGCGCAAGAAGCTGAAGTTCGTGGACTTTGCCGACAGCGAGGTGCGCCGCCTGTGTGTCGCCACCTTCGACATCGATGCCGACGGCGAACTCAGCCTGACAGAGGCTTCACAGGCTGCCGAGATTGGCAACCTGTTCCAGGGCACCGACATCACCTCGTTTGACGAGCTGCAGTATTTCACCAGTATTCCCTATCTGGCAGGCAGCAGCTTCAATGGTTGCCGGCAGCTGAAGTCCATCGTGCTGCCCAGTAGCCTGGACGCCGTCTACTACAGCTCCTTCCGCAACTGCGTGAAGCTGGAGAGCATCTTGCTGCCCGAATATATCAACACCATCGGCAACAACGCCTTCGATGGCTGCACCAGCCTGAAGACGGTCACCATGCTCTGTCCTGACCCCGCCTACATTTCGCTGGGCAACAACATCTTTAATAAGGTGAACCTGAAAGACGCCACGCTGCAGGTGCCGGCTGGCTCGAAGGCCATCTACGAGCAGGCCGACGTGTGGAAGGAATTTGGCACCATCGTCGAGATTCGCACCCGCACCCAGCCACGCTTCTCGCCCATCAGCGAAGGCGCTTTAGGCTATGTCTACAACGTTGCCACCAGGAAGTTCCTGGCCAAAGGCGAGGCCTACGGCACGCAGTCGGTGGTGGCCCAGAAAGGTATGCTCTATGAGTGGCGACGCACAAAGAGCATGGGCGAGGGCCAGTATTTCCTGTATTCTCCAGAGACGGGCAAGGACGGCAAGATTCTCTTCCGCACCAGCACCGACTCGAAGGTGGGTGAAGGCGTGAAAGCCTGCTTCGTCGACGGCACACAGTCGGCACGTGCTTACTGGCAGCTGGATTCTGTTGCCAAGGATACCTACACCCTGCAGGTGCCGGCCAACGATGCCGACTACACGGCAGGCCAGTATCTGGGCACTATGAGCAGCCATCAGAGCGGCGCCGCCAGCCCTACCAGCGGCACCTATTGGGACATCGACATGAGCGCCTATGGTGCTGAGTGCCAATGGCGTTTCGTCAGCCAGGCCGACATGCAGGCAGCCAAGGATCAGGACGCTAACATCGAGACGCTGAAAGGACTCCTGGAGATTTGCGAGGAGAAGCAGATTGACAAGGAGGAGGAGCAGGCCGTCTATGACAACCTACAGTGTACACCCGAGGACATCCTCGGCGCCATTGCCTCGCTGCGCGAAAAGCTGCACTACATTACCTTTGCCGACAACAAAGCCAAGACCATCTGCTGCCAGGCATGGGATAGCAACGGCGATGGTGAGCTGAGCTGGGAGGAGGCTGCCGAGGTGAAGGAGATTGGCGAGACGTTCCGCAACCAGTCGCAACTGAAGAGCTTTGAAGAGCTGCGCTACTTCACCGCCTTGACGCAGATTCCCGAGAATGCCTTCCGCAACTCCTCGAACATGACCAGCATCTATCTGCCGGCTCAGCTGACTGAGATTGGCAAGAGCGCCTTCCTGGGATGCACGACTTTGAAGTATATCGTATTCATGAACCAGGACGCCGTGGTCAGCGAGGCTTCGTGCGGAATTAACGCTTCTGCCACCCTGTTCGTGCCAGAACAGCTGATGGATGGCTATCAGGCCCACGAAAGGTGGCAAGGCCACAAGCTGAAAGTCTTTACCGGCATTCCCACCGTGTCGGCACTTCCCGCCACACGACAGTATGGTCGTACGGTAGCCGCTTTGAAGTATGAAGTCAGCGGAGCGCCCATCAATGGCGATCCTGAGCTGAGCTGCGAGCAACTCAGCGTGTCCACCACGCCTGTGGGCACTTATCCCGTGAAAGTGGCTCCCGGCACCATCACTTCTGAAGGACTGGTATGCCAGGATGGCGAGCTGACCATCACACCTGCCACGCTGACCATCACGGCCAAGAGCTACAGCCGTCATGAGGGCGAGCAGAACCCCGAGTTTGAAGTGACTTACAAAGGCTGGCGCAACCGCGAAACGACCGACGTGCTGCTGCAGCAGCCCCAGGTGAACTGCAGTGCCACGCCCGACAGTCCTGCTGGCGAATATCCCATCGTGGTCAGCGGTGCTGAAGCTCAGAACTACGACATCGTGTATGTTGACGGAGTGCTCACCATCGAAGCTGGCACCAACGCCATCGGCAGCATCACCAATGACGCTCAAGACCAGCAGCTCTATGACCTTCAGGGCAGACCCGTGAAGAAAGTCAACCGCAGCGGCATTTATCTCAACCGACAAAAGCGGAAAGTGGTGAAGAAATAACTATTTGTTAAACTTTACTAAGAGGAGGGCTGCAAAGTCCTCCTTTTTGTTGTAGTTTTAAATTCTTTTTGTATCTTTGCAGCATACATTCGAATCAATTAATTGCAATTAAGACTATGAAGATGAACGCAAAGCTATTGATTAGCCTGACCTGTGTGTCGTTGGGATTAACGGCATGCTCGGACGACTACTTTGATCAAGAGGCCTACGATGCCAAATTGAAGCAGGCTTTTCCTGTAGACGACGTAGACCCAACCCACACTTGGGCTACTATGGGAACAGCACAAATCAATGTCACTGTCAACGGCGACTATGGCGAGACCTACCGCGTGGCTGTCTACAAAGAAAACCCCCTTACCACATCACCCGTGACGCTGCTCACCGCTGCCAGCGTGACCAGTGGAAGCCAAGCCAGCCTCACGCTGTCCTTCCCTTTGGCCAGCCCCTTCGTCTACGTGGCTTGCTACGACAAGTACAACCACTATCTGGTGAAGGCCGTTGAAGTGAGCGACGGCGCCACCGTCGACGTCAATTTCTTTGGTGAGGACACCTCTGCTGCCGCCCGCGCTGTGCAGAAGTTCTCCTTCCCCAACTGGAAAGACTACCATACCAGGTCTAATCTGACTAGAACCGATCCCGTAACTGTTGATTTCACGGGCGGGTCATGGCAGGTTAGCGGAGGCGGTGCAGCTACAATTCCACTCTCTGATGCAGCGAAATCATTAGTGCAGGCAAACAATTATATTGGAGCCATCGTAGAGCAATGGAACCCTTATGATTGGTGTACCCATTCGATCTATTTTAAGGACGGATGGAATGGATCTGTTTTGTCTGGAACTGAAAAAACAATTCCAGAAGGTAAGCATCTTTATGAAATAAAACTCACATCTAGTGACGTGGAAAAGATTTTGAATAGTTCTGGCATTTCTATTGCAGGATCATTCTACACCGCCTCACGAGTTTATATCAGCACAGTATCCCACAAGGATGATGACGCAAGTATCAACTTCCTCGATGGATCTACCAGTGACTCTGGTTCTAGTGATGGTTCCGGCGGCAGCGGCGGCTCATCTTCATCTTGGACATTCGATGGACAGACTACTCATATGGATGCTACCACTTACACCAAGGCAAAGGAGACGAAAATCAGCGTGAGCGACTGGGTGAATCCATCGTGGTTTACAGGCAACAAGATCTCTGTGGACATGAGTACCATTGACACCAGCACAGATTTCAAGACACTGAATACACAAGCCATCAATAATCTTGATGTTCAGAACAACAATGCTACCAAAAAGTGGTGGCGTATTGAGAGTGGTACGACACTGAACGGCATCAACCAGAAAATTTGTGATGATCAGAGCACATTAAACACGGGTGTGGTTTATGTCAAAGGTAAGCTTTACATGTCTGCCAATGATGCCGCGCAGAGAGTTACATGGATTGTAGGCGACGGCGGTGAAATCATCATCAACCAGGAAACGACCATTGCCGAGTGGGGCCGCATTGTGGTAATGCCAGGCGGTACGCTTACCGTTGGCAACAACTCAAAGATTACCTTCAGCGGCAAAGAAGGCTCTGTTGGCTTCTACAATGCCGGAACAGCCTCTTTCCCCAATACTCTTGCTTTAAATGGTATTAGCGAGTCAGGAGGTTCCGTCATTTACAACGTGGGTACACTTACCCTCCACGACGTGACCTCCCTGCGTACTCTCTATAACTATGGTACACTGACGCTGAACAGCGACATCAGCATTATTAACGACAACGAACTCTTCACCTACCCGGTCTACAATGAGGGTAGTATCACCTTTACCGATAAGACCATTAATACCCGCAAGAACTGCGTTAACTATGGTACTCTAACTGGAAAAAGGCTTATTTCCAGCGAAGGAAGTTTCCTGTTTAATGGCGGAACCATTAACGTATCAGACGATATCTTCTATCACACGGTTTACAACTTAGGTCATTTGGAAGCTGACCAGAATACCGACTATAACGAGCGTGTTCTCGTCAATGGCTGCTATCTGCACTATCGTCAAGGATATGAATACGATGATACCAAAGTGCTAAAGAAATTCATCTCGCTTAGAAATAGCCGCACGGTCATTGACGGCCCGTTCTATCTCATTGACAAGGGAGTGAGTTACATGGAAGCCAACAGTCTGCTGGAGTGTCAGGGATTTGGCTCACCCACTAACTGTACCATTACAGGACCTACTGGCAACGGTGAATTTGCCATTGTCAAAATCAAGGGCGAAGACAGCAGGATAAAGGTGCAGAATTACCACGACATGCAGTTCGCTGGCACTCTTTACTTCGACTGGGACAATATCCTCGATGCCAGCTACCATATAGACTTCAAATATTTACAACCCATCAATGGAGAAGAAAGTGATGCTGACAAACGGGCTGCCGATGTGGAGGCACTACTAAATTCTTACATGAAGATTTTTATTACAGAAAGCACTTCGCCTGCCAACATCACCATTCCTGCCGGCGACTGCACCGGCACGGGCTACAACACCACACCGCCTACCGTCATCACGCCCCCGGCTGAGGTTGTCCAGGGCTATCGCTTCTGCTTCGAGGACAATTTCCCCACCCCGGGCGACTATGACTTCAACGACTGCGTCATCACGGTATATCCAAAGGTAGAGGAGGGCACCAAAGTGAAGCTCACCGTCAGCCTCGACGGCGTGGGTGCTACCAAGACCATTGGAGCTGCCCTGCGATTGGTGGGCATCAACGAGAGTGACATCACGTCGGCCTCCTGCAATGCCGACCTGAACAGCGGCCAGCAAAGCGGCTCTGTCTATGCACGCGTCACCCCTGTCCAAGAGATAGGCGACAATGTGTTTGCGGTGACGGACAAAGGCTTCGCAAATGATGGTTCTAAGATCACCGACCTGGTGGTTCGTCTCTTCGACAATGCCCACTATGCCATGTCGGACGGCAAGAGCTACGACAGCAAGTTCTATAACACCGTTTCGCCCAGCGACCCGCTGGCCGGCGAGAGCTACGTGGACAACGACCAACCCAGCCGCACCATGACGTTCACCTTGGTGGTGAGCGATAAGGACAAAGCTCAGCAGTTCCTTAAACAGCCGATATACGATGTGTTCATCGTGGAGAACCACAACGGCAAGACCTACGAGGTGCACACGGTCAACTATAAGTTCGACGAGGTCTTGGGCACCTACTACGGCGACGGCAGCAAGCTGACCGCCTACAAGAACACAGTCACCGTGAACTACCCCTGGGCCGTATGCGTGCCTCACAGCTCTACCGCTCCCTTCTACTATCCGCGTGAGTGGTGGAGCATCAGCGGCACGAAGATTCAGGAAGGACAGGACACAGAGAACTATGGAGGCACGCCGGCCGTCTATTCCGAATTCAAGACCTGGGCTGCCGACCAGACGCAAAGCCAAGATTGGTACAAGCATCCTGAGACGGGTCGCGTCTTCAAGCTTGACTAATGATGATTAGCGAGGCTACGTGGCGCTTTGTCCGCGAGCACGCCAACGACGACGTGCGGCGGCTGGCGCTGCAAGGCTCACGCGACAAGGAGGTGGACATGGTCATGGCCCTGCAGCAGATTCAGGGCCGTCAGGCGGCTCGCCGCAAGCTGCCCTCCTGGGCCGAAAAGGAGGGAATCGTCTATCCCAGCCACCTCAGCATGGAGCAGTGCTCCAGCGAGGCCACGGCCCGCTACAAGGCCCGCGTGGCCGCCAGCCTGGACGAGCACCATACATTGATTGACCTTACAGGAGGCTTCGGCGTAGACTTCGCTTTCATGAGCGAGGCCTACGCCGAAGCCATTTATGTGGAACAGCAGCCGCAGCTATGCGATGTCGTGGCCCACAACTTGGCCATTCTCTACCCGAAAGTGGCCAAGTTTCGCACCGAAACTGCCGATGTTTCGGGGGGAAAGTTCCATATAAAAACTGCCGATGGCGTGGCCTTTCTGCGCCAGATGCCCCCAGGCCGCGCCTCGCTCATCTTCCTCGACCCAGCACGCCGCGACGACCACGGCGGCCGCACCTACGGCATTGGCGACTGCACGCCCAACGTGCTGCCCCTGATGGACGAGCTGCTACGGAAGGCCAGCCACGTGATGCTGAAGCTCTCGCCCATGCTCGACTGGCGCAAGGCCGTCAGCGACGTGGGCCGCGAGCACGTGGAGCAGGTCCACATCGTGTCGGTGGCCAACGAGTGCAAAGAGCTGCTGCTCCTGCTCTCAGCAGAAGGCAGCACGGCGCCCCAGCTCTTCTGTGTCAACGACGGCAGCATAGAGCAATTCCCGTTAGACGCCTCAGCACCCTCCTCTCAAAACACCCCGCTGACCCCACTCGCGTCGTCCCTCCAATCCGCCACATACCTCTACGAGCCCAACGCCTCGCTGATGAAAGCGGGCTTCTTTGGCGCCTTGGCTCGCCGCTACGGGCTGGACAGCACGGCGCAGAACAGCCATCTCTACGTATCTTCTCAGCTGGTGGAGCACTTCCCGGGCCGCATCTTCCGCATCGTGGACGTGACAACGATGAACCGGCGCGAGCTGAAGGCCAAGGTGGAGCCGCTGCGCCAGGCCAACATTTCCACCCGCAACTTCCCCCTGAGCGTGGCCGAGCTGCGCCGCCGCCTGAAACTGGGCGAGGGTGGCAGCCACTACTTGTTTGCCACCACCCTGGCCAATGGCGAGCACGTGCTCATCATCTGTCAGCGCGTTTTTCAAGTTAAGAGTGAAGAGTTAAGAGTTAAGAGTGAAGAGTGAAGAGTTAAGAGTGAAGAGTTAAGAGTTAAGAATTAAGAGTTTAGAATTTAGAATTTAGAATAAAGAGTAACGCGCTGACCAAGGGCCAGCGCGTTACTCTCAAATTTTTAAGTCAGAGATTTCAATCGGCTTTCTTGCGTCCCTTCGGTAGCAAGCGAGCAGAGCTTGAGCGGCCGTTTGGCTCCTCCAAGAACTCTTAACTCTTCACTCTTAACTCTTAACTCTTAATTCTTCACTTCCTCCTGCACTTCCTTCGTGCGGGTCACCTGCTTCTTCACCTTCTTCGTCGAGGGCTTCTCAACCTCAACCTCCTCGTAGGTGGTCACCTTGAAGGTACCCTCACCGGTTACGATGACGCAACGGTTCTTGTCGTTCTCCTCAAACGGCTGAACGGTGTCGCCCTTCGAGTCGCTCTTCACGCGGCTGGCATCGATGCCGTGCTCCTTGACAAGCTTCTCGGTCACGGCGTCAGCACGCTTCTGGGCATAGCCCTTATTGATGCGGGGATTACCAGTACCCTTGTCGGCATATCCGGTGACGGTGAAGGTAGCGTCATCGCTGGTCTTCATCAGGTCGGCAATGTCCTTGATGGCCTTCTCAATGCCGGCAGCCTCGTCAGCATTGCTCTCACGAATGTTGAAGAACACCACTTCGCGAATGTTCTTCTTCTCCATCTTCTCCACGGGGCGCTTCTCCTTCACCTTGATGGTGGTAGGCTCGTCCACCTCGATGGTCTCGGTATATTCCACCACGCGGGTGACATACTTCGGAGCAGCCTTCTTGTAGCCGAAGCGATAGCTCAGGCCCAGCATGGCGGTGAACTGCCAGTCGTCGGCATCATTGGTCTTCGAGTTGAAGCGGTCGTCCAGCGAGTTGGCGTTCACTTCCAGCGACACGCCCAGGGGCTTGCTCTGGTTGGTCTCCAGGCGCAGTCCGGCGCGCAGGTTATGGCTCAGGCGGTCGTCGTCCCACTTCAGGGGCACGCGCTGCGGAGCCACGTTCAGGTCTTTCAGCTCATCGTTGTCCCAGGAATAGTTCAGGCCCACGCCGCCCAGCAGAATCAGGTTCAGTGCACGGTTCTGGTTGCTTCCCAGCAGGTTCGACAAGTTGATCATCACGTCCAGGTCGGGCGTGACATACTTCCACTTGTAATACTGGTCCAGATCAGCAAATCCACTCTTCGACTGCCATGCGTTCACGTGCAGTCGTGCACCCACCACCGGCGTGAAGTAATGGCCGAAGCTCAGGGCAGCCGTCGGTGTGAACAGCTTGTCCATCGGAGCATTCGTCGAGGTCAGCTGCAGTCCGCCCTGAGCCTCCACATACGAGTAGGATTTCCAGTTCTGGGCCTGTGCCGTCACAGCACCACCCATAAGCAGCATCACGGCTGCCATCTTCATCACTTTTTTGTTTTTCATTACTCTAGAGTGTGTTAATAAATAGAATTCTGAGTGCAAAGATACGAATTAGCCTGCAAAAAACAAAACATTTTTTTACTTTTTTTTGTTTTTTCAACAATAATCGGCCCCTCCCCGTCATTGCGCCATTATACGGCCGTTTTTCGCGCCCCGCGCCCCGTTGAAAAATCTCACGTGAGATTTTTTTCTGGGAAGGCCTCCCGTGAAAAAATCTCAGTGAGATTTTTTCACGCGGCGCCTCCCCAGAAAATCGCCGTGGTGCGGCAGTGTAAAAAGACGTTAAAACAATGACCTGTGGAGAAGAAACACAAAAAAGAGTATTATTCTTTTGTTTTACTCTCGTTTTTTCGTCGCTCGACGCCCAGCGTCGCTTGTCTCTGACAAGAATTTTGTAAGAAATAGCAGGATTTCTTGGCTCACCCGTAAATTCCTGTGTTTATCCGTAAATCATCGATAACCTGTAGAGAAAGAAATCCACATCTATAACACCTCTGAGTTGTGCACGGAATTGTTTTATCTTTGAGTTAAGAGCCTCTGCAGACGCATTGGTGGCA
>JAFPTC010000003.1 GCA_017400455.1 Prevotella sp.
ATTGCCGAGCGCGAGCGCGCCCCGCTCTACGTCGTGGGCGAGACCACCGGCGACGCCCATTTCGCCTTCCGCCAGGGCGACGGTGTGAAGCCCTTCGACCTCGACGTGGCCCAGATGTTTGGCCACTCGCCGAAAACCATCATGCGCGACAACACCGTGGAGCGCCACTATAAGAATGTAACCTACAGTCAGGACAAGATAGAAGAATACGTGCAGCGCGTGCTCCAGTTGGAGGCCGTGGCCTGCAAGGACTGGCTCACCAACAAGGTAGACCGCTCGGTGACGGGAAAGATTGCCCGCCAGCAGTGTCAGGGCGTGCTGCAGTTGCCGTTGAGCGACTGCGGCGTGGTGGCCCTCGACTATCGTGGCCAGCAGGGCATCGCCACCGCCATTGGCCATGCCCCCCAGGCCGGATTGGCCGACCCCGCTGCCGGAAGCGTCCTCTCCGTGGCCGAAGCACTGACCAACATTGTGTGGGCTCCGCTGGCCGACGGCATGGAATCGCTCAGCCTGTCGGCCAACTGGATGTGGCCCTGCCGCTCGCAGGAGGGCGAGGACGCACGCCTCTATCAGGGTGTGCAGGCACTCAGCGACTTCTGCTGCGCGCTCCAGATCAACGTGCCCACGGGCAAGGACTCGCTCTCGCTCACCCAGCAGTATCCCAACGGCGAGAAGATCATCTCGCCGGGAACGGTCATCGTGTCCGCCGGCGGACAGGTGAGCGACATCCGCAAAGTGGTGTCGCCCGTCGTGGTCAGCAACAAGCATGCGTCGCTCTATCATATCGACTTCTCGTTCGACGAGCAGCGCCTTGGCGGCTCCGCCTTTGCCCAAAGCCTGGGCTTCGTGGGCGACGACGTGCCCACGGTGAAGAACGCCGAATACTTTGCCGATGCCTTCAACGCCATCCAGGAACTCATTCGTCGCGGATGGATCATGGCCGGTCACGATATCTCGGCCGGCGGTCTCATCACCACCCTGTTGGAGATGTGCTTCGCCAACACCCGGGGCGGATTGCACATCAACCTGCACGACCTATGCGGTGGTTCGCACCTAAATGATAAAGAACAAATAACAAATAATAACGGCTGCGACGTGGTGAAAGCCCTCTTCGCCGAGAATCCCGGCGTGGTCATAGAGGTGAGCGACGAGCACAAGGTGGAGTTCAAGGAACTGATGGAGGAACTGGGCGTGGGCTATGCCAAGATAGGCTATCCCGTGGAGGACAGCCGCAGCATCGTGGTGAAGACCGACGACAAGGAACTCACGTTCGACATCGACGCCCTGCGCGACGTGTGGTATAAGACCAGCTACCTGCTCGACCGCAAGCAGAGCTTCAACGGCAAGGCCCGCGAGCGCTATGAGAACTACAAGCAGCAGCCCCTGGAGATGAAATTCCCGCGTGGCTTCACCGGCAAGCTCGCCCAGTACGGGCTGAATCCCGACCGCTGGAAGGATGCCTCACAACCCGCTGCTCAGTCTTCGCTTCCCAAGGCTGCCATCATCCGCGAAAAAGGCACCAACGGCGAGCGTGAGATGGCCTATATGCTCTACCTGGCCGGCTTTGAAGTGAAGGACGTGATGATGACCGACCTCATCACC
This sequence comes from Prevotella sp., assembly GCA_017400455.1. Taxonomy (GTDB): domain Bacteria; phylum Bacteroidota; class Bacteroidia; order Bacteroidales; family Bacteroidaceae; genus Prevotella. Next base: position 1,603 of record JAFPTC010000003.1, read on the forward strand.
GGCCGCGAGACACTCGACGAGGTGAACCTCATCGTCTTCTGCGGAGGCTTCTCCAACAGCGACGTGCTCGGATCGGCCAAGGGCTGGGCCGGCGCCTTCCTCTTCAACCCGAAAGCCAAGGAGGCCCTCGACCGCTTCTACGCCCGCGAGGACACCCTCTCGCTCGGCATCTGCAACGGTTGCCAGCTCATGGTGGAGCTCGGACTTGTGGGCGCCAAGGGTGCCAAGATGCTTCACAACGACAGCCATAAGTTTGAAAGCAACTTCCTCACCGTGCAGATTCCTCAGAACAAGAGCGTCATGTTCGGCTCGCTCAGCGGCTCGAAACTGGGCATCTGGGTGGCTCATGGCGAAGGTAAGTTCCACCTGCCCGAGGCCGAGAGCGAATATAACGTGGTGGCGAAGTACAACTACCACGGCTATCCCGCCAATCCCAACGGCTCCGACTACGACGTGGCCGGCATCTGCTCGGCCGACGGGCGCCATCTCTGCATGATGCCCCACTTGGAGCGCGCCTTCTTCCCCTGGCAGAACGCGTGGTACCCCGCCAGCCGTCGACAGGACGAGGTGACGCCGTGGATTGAGGCCTTCGTCAACGCACGTAAATGGGTTGAGGCTCATGTATAAGAGCCTTTTCAGCACCTTCTTCAAGATTGGCATGTTCACCCTTGGTGGTGGATATGCCATGATTCCCATTATCGAGGCCGAGGTGGTCGACAAGCACAAATGGGTGTCGCGTGAGGAATTTCTCGACCTCATCGCCATTGCCCAGAGCTGTCCGGGCGTCTTTGCCATTAACATCAGCATCTTCATTGGCTATAAGCTGCGCAAGCTGCGTGGAGCGCTGGCCACGTCGCTGGGCACGGCGCTGCCCTCGTTTATCATCATCCTGCTCATAGCCATGTTCTTCCACCGCTTTCAGGACAATCCTGTGGTGGCGTCCATCTTCAAGGGCATCCGACCGGCCGTGGTGGCACTCATTGCCGTGCCCACGTTCAACCTGGCCAAGAGCGCCAACATCAGCTGGGCCACCTGCTGGATTCCCATTGGCGGCGCGCTGGCCATCTGGCTGCTGGGCGTCTCGCCCATACTCATCATTCTGCTGGCTGCCATTGGCGGCTATGTCTATGGAGCACTTATCAAACCCACGGAGTCATGATTTTCCTGCAGCTTTTCATCACCTTTTTGCAGATAGGCCTCTTCGGCTTCGGCGGCGGCTACGGCATGCTCTCGCTCATACAGGGCGAGGTGGTGCATAACTGGCACTGGATGTCCACGGCCGAGTTTACCGACATCGTGGCCATCAGCCAGATGACCCCCGGGCCCATAGGCATCAACTCGGCCACTTACTGTGGCTACACGGCCATTCATAACGCCGGCATGAGCGAGGGTATGGCCATCCTGGGCTCGGCCACTGCCACCTTCGCACTGGTGCTGCCGTCGTTCATACTGATGATTCTCATCTCGCGCCTATTCATGAAGTACATGCACACGCAGGCGGTGCAGGCTGTCTTTGCCGGGCTGCGTCCCGCCGTGGTGGGACTGCTGGCCGCCGCCACGCTGTTGCTCTGCACGGCCGAGAACTTCTCAACGCCCGGTGAGAATCCCTGGCAGTTCTGGATCAGCGTCTTCCTCTTCGTGGCCACTTTCGTAGGAACGAAGGTGTTTAAGGTCAATCCCATCAAGATGATTCTGATGGCCGGCTTCGCAGGATTGTTGCTGCTCTACTAAGCTATTCCTTCAGTGCTTTCGCTGTTTTTCGGTGGGCAGTTCTTGCTGCTTTCCGCTTTTTCTCATTATCTTTGCACGGCAGAAACATGAAGTGACCATGGATGAAGAAAAAGAGCGGCCAAACGGCTGTTTGCAGGAGAGAAGAAACCGTCAATGAAGCGGCGTGACGACTACAATGACTATGCTGACCGTCGTGTGTACATGATAACGATGGAGGTGGAGGGCCGCAGGCCCCTGTTCGGGCGCGTTGAGGGCGACGGGCTGGCCCGCCGCAGCCGCAAAGACAAAAAAAATGACGGAAATATTTGGAGAGAAAAGAAAAAATATATAATTTTGCATAACAATTGACAGTTTATCATTCATATAAAATGAGGAAAAAGTTTTTATACCTGATTCTGGCACTGGCCTGCTCGATAGTAGCCAGCGCACAGAAGAGCGAGCTGCAGGAACGGGCAGAGTCAGAAATGTCAAGGGGCAACGTAGCCACCGCCCGATACCTGTTCATCAAGGCCTTTGACGAATATTCTGGTCAGGGGAAGTTGTCACAGGGCGTGGAATGCGCCGTCAATGCCACGGCCCTGTACTACCGTGAGAACTACTACAAGGAGGCCTTCGACCTGCTGCGCCGAGTGGACCAGACCATCGAGAACAAGGGCGAGAATGCCAACAAACGGGCCCTGCATTACCTGACCAGCAAGGAGCGCTACCAGATGTACATGAAGCTGCGCAAGGGAGCCAGCGTGGCCGAGCAGCTGAGCATCATGGAGGGCCATGCCTCCGCCGCCAACGACGAGGAACTGAAAAACGACCTGCTCTATAACAAGGCCATCTACTACTACTCCTTCGGGCAGAACGACAAGGGCAACGCCGTGTTCAAGGAAATGTCGGAGAAGCTGACCGCCAATGGCAACTATGACAAGGTGGACGAGGTGTACAAGACCCTCATAGCCAACGGCCGCCGAAGCAACAACGCCACTATGGTGGCACAGTCGTACAGCAGCTATATTGCATGGAAAGACTCGGTCACGGCACTGAAGGTGGCCGCACAGACCGACTCGCTGAACCAGCGTATCATAACCCACGAGGCCACCATCGCCGACAAGGACAGCTCGCTGTCGTCGCGCAAGGCCGTCATCATCGGCCTCTGCATCCTGGCTGCCATCCTGGCCGCCGCCCTGGTGCTGGGCGCCCTGGTGCTGCTGCGCTTCATGGCGCTGACCAGAAAGCAGAAGAACACTATCAGACAACTGAAGGAAGACAGCGCACTGAAGGCCAAGTTCATCAGCAATATATCGGCCCAGCTGGATCCCTCGCTGCAGAAGCTGGACAGCCGCGTGCCCGAGGTGAAAGCCCTGATGGATTTCTCGTCGCACATACAGACCCTGGCACAGCTGGACGCCACCCCCGACGGTAACGTGGAGATGGAGGACGTGCAGGTGCAGACCTACTGCGAAGGGCTGATAGACGAGATTCGCGGCAAGGTAAAGAAAAACGTGGAGCTGATGGTGAAGGCTCCGAAGATGAACGCGAAGATAAACAAGGAGTATGTGTCGCACATACTTCGCCACCTGCTCAGCAACGCTGCCCTCTACACCCCCGAAGGAGGCCACATAACCCTTGACTTCAAGAAACGCAGCGCCAAGACCCAGCAGTTCTTGGTGCTGAACACGGGCAGCGACATTCCCGAGGAGAAGCGGGAAGACATCTTCAAACCCTTCCTGGAAATAAAAGATCTTGCCCAGGGCGACGGACTGGGCTTGCCCATTTGCAAGCGCATGGCCCAGAAGATGGATGGCGACCTGAGCATCGACCCCACCTTCGTGAAAGGCGTGCGCTTCCTGCTGGACCTGCATGCCTGAGAACGATAGCGCATCAACAGGGTTGCGCCAGCTCAAAACGAGCATGGCGCAACTTTTTTATGTGCAGGATGTGAAAATAAAGTTAAATAATTATAAATTTAAGGTGCTTAGTATTGTGTAAATGCATTAATATTAGTACCTTTGCACCCGCAAAGTGTGTATTGCGCTGGCCTGAATGCCATCAATGCACTGAAAAAGAGCGACTTAGCCTTCAAATGAGAAGAAGCGAGCGCCATCTTTTTAAGTGTGTTGTGTGTGAAGGAAAGTAAGATGACACTTAAAAAGAACAAAATATTTACACATTATTATTTAATTAAAACTGAAATGCCAGGATTATTAGGAAAGAAAATCGGAATGACATCCGTTTTCAGTGACGGCAAGAACGTGCCGTGCACAGTGATCGAAGCTGGTCCTTGCGTTGTGACACAGGTCAAGACCGTGGAGAAGGATGGCTACAAAGCCTTCCAGCTGGGTTTTGGCGAGGCAAAGGAAAAGAACACCACCAAGCCCATGATGGGCGTGTTCAAGAAGGCCGGCACAACGCCGAAGGCCCACTTGGCCGAGTTCAAGTTTGACGAAGACTACAACTTGGGTGATACCATCACCGTAGAGCTTTTCGCTAATGCAGAGTTCGTAGATGTTGTAGGTACGTCGAAAGGTAAGGGATTCCAGGGTGTTGTGAAGCGCCATGGTTTCGGCGGTGTAGGCCAGAGCACACACGGTCAGGACGACCGTCTTCGTAAGCCGGGTTCTATCGGTGCCTGCTCGTACCCCGCAAAGGTGTTCAAGGGCATGCGCATGGGTGGCCACATGGGTGGCGACCGCGTGACAACGCAGAACCTGAGAGTGTTAAAAGTGATTCCCGAGAAAAACCTGCTCGTCATCAAGGGCAGCGTTGCCGGATGCAATGGTTCAACCCTCTTAATTAAGAAGTAAGAAAATGGAAGTTAGTGTATTGAACATCAATGGTCAGGAGACCGGGAGAAAGGTAACCCTGAACGAGGCTATCTTCGGGATTGAACCCAATGATCATGTCGTCTATCTCGACGTGAAGCAGTATATGGCCAACAAGCGCCAGGGCACTGCCAAGTCGAAGGAGCGCAGCGAAATCAGCGGCTCAACGCGCAAGCTCGGACGCCAGAAGGGCGGCGGCGGCGCACGTCATGGCGACATCAACTCGCCCCTGCTGCGTGGCGGTGGCCGCGTGTTCGGTCCGAAGCCCCGCGACTATGGCTTCAAGCTGAACAAGAAAGTAAAGATCCTTGCACGCAAGTCGGCGCTGACCTACAAGGCTCAGGAGAACGGCATTCTGGTGCTTGAGGACTTTAACTTTGATGCTCCGAAGACTAAAGAAATTGTAAATATTGCAAAAAATCTTAAAGTCGACGGCAAGAAAATCCTCTTCGTTTTGCCGAATGCAAATAAAAACGTATATTTGTCGGCTCGTAACCTGCAGCGTGCTGAAGTGATTGAGGCAGAGAAGGTCAATACGTACAAGATTTTGAATGCTGACGTGCTGCTCATCACCGAGAAGTCGCTGGAGACCATCGACACCATCTTAAACAAGTAAAAGGATACAACAGATATGGCATTTATCATTAAACCCCTGGTCACTGAGAAGATGACCAAAATCACGGAGAAGCGCCCCAATGTGTACGGCTTCATCGTGCGTCCTGAGGCCAACAAGATTGAAATCCAGAAGGAAGTCGAGAGTCAGTACAATGTTACGGTCGAGGATGTGAATACCATGCGTTACGCCGGCAAGCGTAGCCAGCGTTACACGAAGGCTGGTCTCGTGAAGGGACAGAAGAACGCCTTCAAGAAGGTTATCGTCACACTCAAAGAGGGCGATGAAATTGATTTTTACAGCAATATTGAATAATAAAAATGGCAGTACGTAAATTAAAGCCCGTAACTCCGGGCCAAAGACACAAGGTTATTGGCACGTTCGAGGATATTACTGCATCCGTGCCAGAAAAGTCTCTCGTTTACGGTAAGCGTTCTACCGGCGGTCGAAACAACACCGGTAAGATGACCGTTCGCTACATGGGCGGCGGCCACAAGAGGAAGTATCGTCTGATTGACTTCAAGCGAGAGAAGGATGGTGTACCTGCTGTAGTGAAGACTATTGAGTACGATCCGAACCGCTCGGCTCGCATCGCTCTGCTTTTCTACGCAGATGGTGAAAAACGCTACATTATTGCTCCCAATGGGCTGCAGGTAGGTGCCAAGCTGCTCTCAGGAGCCGAGGCTGCACCTGAGATTGGTAATGCACTCCCCCTGGCTAACATTCCCGTGGGTACGGTGATTCACAACATCGAACTCCGTCCCGGACAGGGTGCCCTGCTCGTTCGTTCGGCTGGTAATTTTGCTCAGCTTACTTCTCGTGAGGGAAACTACTGCGTGATTAAGCTCCCCTCGGGCGAGCTCCGCAAAGTGCTCTCTGCTTGTAAGGCTACTATTGGTGCCGTAGGCAACTCTGACCACGCGCTGGAACAGTCGGGTAAGGCTGGTCGTTCTCGCTGGTTCGGACAGCGTCCTCACAACCGTGGCGTCGTGATGAACCCCCACGATCACCCGATGGGTGGTGGCGAAGGCCGTCAGAGTGGTGGACATCCGCGTTCGCGCAAGGGCTTGTATGCTAAGGGTCTCAAGACGCGTGCACCGAAGAAGCTTTCAAACAAGTATATCATTGAAAGAGCTAACAAGAAGTAATCAAGAAAACAAGAGTTAAATTATGAGTCGTTCATTAAAGAAAGGTCCGTATATCAACGTCTCTCTGGAGAAGAAAGTTCTCGCCATGAATGAGAGCGGCAAGAAGACAGTCGTGAAGACTTGGGCCAGAGCATCAATGATTTCCCCCGATTTCGTGGGACACACTGTTGCAGTTCATAACGGTAACAAATTTATCCCTGTTTACATTACTGAGAACATGGTTGGCCACAAGCTCGGTGAGTTCGCACCCACACGTCGCTTCGGAGGTCATGCCGGCAACAAGAAGTAAATCCCAGGGATAAGGAAAATTGAAAATTGAAAATTGATAATTAACAATGGGAGCAAGAAAACATATTAAGGCTGAAGAGAGAAAAGCAGCTCTTAAGACACAGTATTTTGCAAAGCTGAAAGGATGCCCCTCTTCACCGCGCAAGATGCGCTATGTCGTCGACATGATTCGCGGCATGGAGGTGAACCGCGCACTGGGCGTGCTTCGCTTCTCGAAGAAGGCCGCTGCCGCCGACGTGGAGAAACTCCTCCGTTCGGCTATTGCCAACTGGGAACAGAAGAATGGTCGCAAGGCCGAAGACGGCGAGTTGTACATCTCGAAAGTGTTTGTTGACCAAGGTGTCACGATGAAGCGCATGCGCCCCGCCCCGCAGGGCCGTGGCTATCGTATCCGCAAGCGTTCGAACCACGTGACGCTGTTTGTTGATGCCAAAACTAATGACGTAAAAGAATAATCATGGGACAGAAAGTTAATCCAATAAGCAACCGTCTTGGTATTATCCGTGGCTGGGACTCGAACTGGTTCGGCGGCAAGAACTTCGGCGACAACTTGGTGGAGGATCGCAAGATTCGCAAGTACCTGAACGAGCGTCTGGCAAAGGCCAGCGTATCGAAAATTGTCATCGAGCGCACATTGAAACTGGTTACCATCACAATCTGCACGGCCCGTCCGGGTATCGTCATTGGCAAGGGTGGTCAGGATGTTGAC
>JAFPTC010000158.1 GCA_017400455.1 Prevotella sp.
AATCGAAAATAAGGTTCTGCCGTGCCGATCCATGCGCGGCGGAGGCGGATTTTGACAACCGAATCACAAGAACGGAGGAAGTTCCATGGCTAAAATCATTGGCAGCGCGATCCCCAATCTCCCCTGGGAGGACAAGCCGGCAGGGTACACCGATCCCGTATGGCGGTTCACCGGAAACCCCATCATCGGCAGAAACGGCAACAAGCGGTCCAACAGCGTCTTCAACAGCGCGGTGGTTCCCTTTGAGGACGGATTCGCCGGGGTGTTCCGCTGCGACAGCCGCTCCATCTCCATGGATCTGTTCGCCGGGCGTTCCGAGGACGGCATCCACTGGAAGATCGAGGACGATTCTTTGAACCTCGTGGGCGCGGATCCGGAAATCGCTCCCAACCAGTACCGCTACGACGCCCGCATCACCCCGATGGAAGGCAAGTACTACGTGACCTGGTGCAACGGCTACCACGGACCCACCATCGGCGTGGCCTGGACCGAGGACTTCAAGACCTTCCATCAGCTGGAAAACGCCTTCCTGCCCTACAACCGCAACGGCGTGCTCTTCCCACGGAAGATCAATGGCCGCTACGCCATGCTCAGCCGACCCAGCGACACCGGTCACACTGCCTTCGGCGACATTTTCTACAGCGAGTCTCCCGACATGGAGTTCTGGGGCCACCACCGCCACGTGATGTCGCCCGCAGCCTTCGAGGTGAGTGCCTGGCAGTGCATGAAGGTGGGCGCCGGTCCTACGCCCATTGAGACCAGCGAGGGCTGGCTCATCTTCCACCACGGCGTGCTGCATTCGTGCAACGGCTACGTCTACGCCTTCGGTTCGGCCCTGCTCGACCTCGAAGAGCCGTGGCGCGTCATCGCCCGTTCGGGTCCCTATCTCATCTCGCCGCGCGAAATCTACGAGTGTGTGGGCGACGTGCCGAACGTCTGCTTCCCCTGTGCCGCGCTACACGACCCCGAGACCGGTCGCGTGGCCGTCTACTACGGTTGTGCCGACACCGTCACGGGTCTGGCCTTTGGCTACATTCCCGAGATTATCGATTTCACCAAGCGTACCAATATTTGTCGCTGAACACACCGGAAAAAACGAAAAAGCCTGACAGACTTACTGCCAGGCTTTTTTGTTTTTCCAGCCGAAATTCCTACTCATCCAGCAGCGGCAGGAACTGTTCGATGAGGATGCCGCGGTTCTTGTCGGGCATATCGCGGTTCAGGCTGATGAGCTGGTAGACGATGTCCATAGCCTTGCGCGTGCTGTCGCGTAAAGACTTGCCATCGAGCAGTTTTCCCATGAGAATGGCTGCAAAAAGGTCGCCCGTTCCATGAAAAATGCCGGGAATTTCTTCATATTCCAGGCGGAAATAGCAGTCGGTGGACACGTCGTAGCCCACAACGCTGTTCCTTCCCTCGCAGATGCAGCTGGTGACCAGTGCCGAGCGCGCACCAAGATGCCTGAGTCCGTCGAGCAGTTGCCGAGCCTCATCCCAGGTGATGCCTTCCTCGCGGAATGCCATACCGGCAAGCAGCGCAGCCTCGGTGTAGTTAGGAAAGGTCAGGTCGGCCACGCCCACCATCTGCCGCATCAGCTCCACCTGCTTCATCGTCATGCCGTTGTAGAGGCGTCCGCCATCGCCCATCACAGGATCCACGAACACCACGGCCCCCTTCTCCCGCTGCTGACGGCAATAGTCGGCCACGAGATGCACCTGTTCCTCAGAATACATGTAGCCCGTGCAGAGGGCATCATAGCCGAAGCCCAGCTGCTGCCACACCGACAGCGTGCCACGGATATAATCAGTTGTGTCGAGCACGTTGAACTTTCCGTAGTCAAACGTGTTCGACACCAGTGCAGTGGGCAGGTTGAACGTGGGATAGCCCAGGTAGGACAGCACGGGCAGCATAGCTCCCATGCCCACCTTGCTGTGGCCCGCCATGTCGTTCACCAGCAAAATTTGCTTCTTCCCCATTACAGTTTCTGAAATTCGGCGTAGATGCGGGCAGCAATGTCGGCCATCTCCTCCTGCGGCAGCTGCAGCTTTTCGCGGCGGAAGTCGGCGTCGGCCTCACTCTGCATGGGGATGAGATGGATGTGAGCATGCGGCACCTCCAACCCCAGCACCACCTGTGCGACCTTCTTGCAAGGGAAGGCCTTCTTGATGGCCTTGGCCACGCGCTTGGCAAAGAGCTGATACTCGGCCAGCGTCTCGTCGTCGAGGTCGAAGAAATAGTCGGTGCACTCACGGGGAATGACCAGCGTGTGGCCCTTCACCAGTGGGTTGATGTCCAGAAAAGCATAGAACTTCTCGCTCTCGGCACATTTGTAGCTGGGAATCTCGCCAGCGGCAATCTTGCTGAAAATACTCATGACTTTATTTACGATTTACGGATTTACGACTTACGATTGGGCTCTGCCGCAGAAAAGGAAACGCTCCTTTACGCCCCTTCAGGCCCTTTCGCTAAATACTGATGCTCTCGATGCGCAGTCTGATCACGCCACGCGGCACCTTAATCTCAGCCGTGTCGCCCACCTTCTTGTTCAGCAGGCCCTGGGCAATGGGCGTGGTGATCGAGATCTTGCCCTCACGCAGGTTAGCCTCCTGCTCGCTGACGATGGTGTAGTTCATCTTCTGGTTGGTGGCCAGGTTGGTCAGTTCCACCTTCGACAGAATCTGCACGGCGTCAGCACTCAGGCGCGACGTGTCCACAATCTTTGCCTCGGCAATCGTGCGTTTCATCTGGTTGATCTTGTCCTCCAGATGAGCCTGTGCCTCCTTGGCAGCTTCATACTCGCTGTTCTCACTCAGGTCGCCCTTGTCGCGAGCTTCGGCAATGGCTGCCGATGCCTTCGGGCGCTCCACGGCTTCAAGCCGCTGCAGTTCGGCCACGAGATTGTCGTAGCCTTCTTTTGACATGTATGCCATTTTTCTTTTCCTTATTTTAATTTTTAGTTATTTTCAAATCATCGACTGCGTGAGATTGCCCCACGCATTTTCTCTCAGACAACAAAAAACAAAGAATCCCGACATTGCTTACGATGTCGGAACCTCTTACCTTCGTACGTATCCCTGATACTCTTCTTTCGTCTTGCCCCGTCACCGCCCTTTCAACGGCAGCGACTTGAGGCTGCGAAGTGTTTTCAACGGGGCAAAGGTAGGGATATTTTTTCAAACTTCCAAGTTTTTTTTGTGAAAAAACAAAAATTCCTACATCTTCATGAAAATAATTGTGAATAAAGAATCCCAAATTATGAATTATTTTGTACCTTTGCACTTGCAAATTTCAATCACTCTATTTATAAGTATTTATTATGAAAATTGAAAAAATTCATGCAAGAGAAATCCTCGACTCAAGAGGTAATCCTACCGTAGAGGTAGAAGTGACGTTGGAAAATGGTGTCATGGGCCGCGCTGCCGTGCCCTCTGGCGCATCTACTGGTGAGAACGAAGCCCTCGAGCTCCGCGACGGCGACAAGAGTCGCTATCTGGGCAAGGGCGTGCTGAAGGCTGTTGAGAACGTCAACACCGTCATCGCTCCCGCCCTGAAGGGTGACTGCGTGTTCGGCCAGCGTGCTCTCGACCACAAGATGCTCGCTCTCGACGGTACTCCCACCAAGTCGAAGCTCGGTGCCAACGCCATCCTCGGCGTGTCGCTGGCTTGCGCTCAGGCTGCTGCCAAGGCCCTGAACATTCCTCTGTATCGCTACATCGGTGGCTGCAACGCTTACACACTGCCCGTTCCCATGAGGAACATCGTGAACGGTGGTGCTCACTCAGCAGCTCCTATCGCATTCCAGGAGTTCATGATTCGTCCGGTCGGCGCATGCTGCGAGAAGGAAGCCATCCGCATGGGTGCTGAGGTGTTCCACAACCTCGCCAAGCTGCTGAAGGCCCGCGGCCTCTCTACCGCTGTAGGCGATGAGGGTGGCTACGCTCCTAACTTCGACGGCATCGAGGACGCTCTCGACACCATCGTTGAGGCCATCAAGAAGGCTGGCTACGAGCCGGGCAAGGAC
>JAFPTC010000159.1 GCA_017400455.1 Prevotella sp.
CGACCTACTCATTGGCGACATCTCTGCCGAGCCCCTGCCCAACCTCCCCATGGAAGCAACGGCCAGCATTTTGGCCAAGGCACAGAACGATGCCAACAAGGAGGACGTGGCAGCAGGCATCATCTCGATGGTGCTCCAGACTATTGGCTCTGCCGCCTGGCTGTCGTCTCGCGGCAGCGACATCCGCGACTTCGTGCTCATTGGCAACCTGACGCTGCTGCCCCAGTGCAAGGATGTGTTCCCGCCGCTGGAAAAACTCTATAACATACGCTACCACATACCCAAGTATTCACAGTATTGTACCGCGATCGGCGCAGCGCTTAGCTACAACAAGAAATAGGTTTTACCTGACCGTCGGGTTCAGGTTGCGCTGCAGGAAGAACTGGCGCGTGGCCATAAAGAATGTCAGCACACCCGCAGCATTCACCATTGCCACCGTCCAGAAGGCTGCCGCGTAGCCCATGAACTCAGCAATAACGCCACCTACCAGGATGCCCAGGCCCATGCCCACATCCCACGAAATCAGGATGGTGGAATTTGCCGTACCCCGCTGGTTGTTATTGGCCACCTGTATCATCATGTTCTGGAACGCAGGCCACATGTGCCCATTGCCCAGGCCTATGAGCAGCGCCGAGCCGTAATAGCCCACCATTGTCCACTCCCGCTGGTGGGGAAACACCGTGGGCAATAATATAAATAAGGTGTAGCCCACCAGCGAAATCAGCATTCCCCCCGCGGCATTGTGAGTCAGCCGTCCTTCACGCAGCGCCTTTCCCCCTTGCAGCCGCGAGGCAATGAGGCCCAGCGAACAGAGCATGAAGTAAGTGCCCGTGCCTCCCGTGATGCCCAGCTGCTCCTTTCCGTAGATGGCCAGATAATTGCTTAGCACGCCAAAACAGAACCCGAAGGCCACCATGTTCAGGCCCAGCAGCCATCCTCGCAGCAGGAAGAACCGGTCGAGCGACAATTTCGACTTGTTCTTGATTAGCTCCTTTGCCGGAATCTTCACCGTGGCGTCCACTGCCATCCCCAAGCAAGCCACCAGCAGCGCTATCCAGAATAGCAGTTCGAAACTGTGCGTATAGCGATAGATGAAGATGCCCATCGTGGGCGCGACAGCCATCGACAGATTGTTGCTAAGTCCGTAGTACCCAATGCCTTCCGTCCTTCGCGACGAAGGCAGCACGTCGATGGCAACCGTAGAGTTTGCCACAGTCAGTCCGCCAAAGGGTCCGCCGTGCAGCGTCCTTACAATGGTGAAAACCAACAGGGTGGAAGCCGCCAGATAGCCGGCAAAGAACACGGCGAACGTGCCGTAACACACCATCAGCACCGTCTTTCTGGGAAAGGAGTCGACCACGTAGCCGCTGAAGGGTCGGAACAGCAGCGCCGTCAGCGTATAGCCCGACAACACCAGGCCTATCACATCCTTCGTCGCTCCAAAATGCTCGCTCAGGTATAGCGGCAGCAGCGGCGTCAGGATGTAGAAAGCAAAAAACAAGGCGAAGTTGGCAAACATCACCTTGCAGTAGTTGCGGTTCCAGAGTCGCTCTTTCATCCCTCCCAAACCTTTACTTTTTCCAGAACCTTGACGTGATATCCTCAAAGTTCCCGTCCTCGTCCTGGCGATACAGGCGCTGGTTCGTCGTCGGTGACTTCAGCGGTCCCAGGTGGCGTATGTAGGGCCCCACCTTGATATAGTCAAAGTCCTGCTTGTTCACCTCACGTGGAATACGCAGCCTTCCGCTGTACCACGCCACCTTGAACTGCGGATGTTCCTCGTGGATATACTGTGCCAGCATATTCACTCCTTTGGGGTCGCCATCACCTCCCATAAAAGCTATGCAGGTGATATCGGCCCCAAACTTGCGGACAAAATCATCGATGGCGTCGGTATCCAGGGGAAGCCCGATGTCATCCCAAAGGTATTGGCTGTGACAGCCCGGACAGCGACACGGACAATTCGACAGATTGATGGCCAGCGTCACTTCATCGGGTATCTCCTGGAATACGACGTCAGTATTTACATATTTCAGCATGTTGTCACCTTCTCCGACGTTGCCGGTACCTCAGTCTTCTGCCGTGCCGTAGCATAGAATCGGCGTGCAGCCTCCTGTTGACGGGGCTCCGAGAAGTTGCTCACACGCTTCAGGTAGCCAATGATGCGCGTCATGTAGTCCACATTCTTCGAGTGGCACTTCGGGCACTCCTTCAGATAGCGCTTGTCAATGTGGCCACAGTCGTTGCACACCGTGTTGGGGATGTTGAACGTGAAGTAGTTGCAACCCTCCTGCGCAGCCACCTTCAACAGCTGCAGATACTGCTGCTTCGACAGATGCTCTTCCAGGTTCATGTGCAGCGCCGAGCCACCCGTCAGGTGTTCGATATAGGGAGCTCCGTGCAGCTTGAACTTGTCGATGATGGTCAGCGAGTCGTCCTCCACCACGTAGAAGTAGCTGTTATAGCAGTCGCGCGGCACGAAGTATCCGTCCTCGCGGTCCCACTTGGCGTGCTTCACACCCACGTTCTCGGCAGGAATCATCTCGCAGTTGAACATCACGTCCTTCGTGCGATACTGCTTGTTGTACTTCTCAATCAGACCGAGGATGCTCTGAACGAACTTCTTGTAGTCTTCGTTGGGGGTAATCTTCAACCCCATGAATTCGGCAGCCTCCACAAGGCCATTGATGCCGATGGTCAGGTA
>JAFPTC010000160.1 GCA_017400455.1 Prevotella sp.
GATGGTGGCACGATACTCATTGTAGCGCACGTGGAAGTGCGGCGGATTGTGGTCGGGCAGATACATCGTAATGACGATTCCGTAGAAATGGCAAATCTCTGGCATGATACTCTTTTTTGATAATTACGGCCACAAAGGTACAAAATCTTTTTGATAAATATAACACTTTGCCTATACCTTTTATATATTATTAGGTGAAACAGGCAATTTTTGCCCCTTTGGCTTCTTGCGCTCCGTTGGTGCTCAGGCGAGCATAGCTCGGAGTCCACCGCTTCCCCATCTTGCCTTTTATTTACGGTCATTCTGCGTGAATTCTCCAAAATCCGTCTTTCGTTACAGACTTTTTTCGTAACTTTGGCTTTGCCGAAGTTTCTGGCACTCGGAAATGCGAAAGAAAAAATCACTTTTCTTTCGCATTTCCCTCGTTTTTTCGTAACTTTGCCGAAAAATTAATTAATGAATCTGTATGTTAAGGAAATATGTGCTTGATTTGGATGTGGTGGCAGTTGAGCAATTGCACGAGCGGTATGTGCTGATACGCCTTACGGCTGATGCTCCACTGCCCGAAATGCGTCCGGGACAGTTCGTGGAGGTGCGCGTTGATGGTTCGCCGTCAACATTCTTGCGCAGGCCCATCTCCATTAATTTTGTTGATAAGACGAACAACGAGCTATGGCTCTTGGTGGCAATGGTGGGTGAAGGAACCCGACACTTGGCAAGTCTGAGGCAGGGCGACCGGCTGAATTGCATGCTTCCGCTGGGCAATGGCTTCACCCTGTCTGGCCAAGCCGGGCGTGTGCTGCTGGTAGGAGGCGGCGTCGGCGTGGCCCCGCTGCTCTATCTGGGGGCAGTCCTCAAGGAGCAGGGCGTGGACGTCACCTTCTTGCTGGGGGCCCGCACGTCGAAGGACTTGCTCATGCTGGAGCATTTCCGGCAGTTCGGCCGCGTGCTGATGACCACTGAAGACGGCTCCTCGGGTGAGAAAGGTTTTGTAACCAATCATACCTCATTATATAAGGAGCACTTCGATCTCATCCAGTGTTGCGGCCCCACGCCCATGATGAAGGCCGTGGCCCGCTATGCCCGTGAGAAGGGGGTGAGCTGCGAGGTGTCGTTGGAGAATCTGATGGCATGCGGACTGGGCGCATGCCTGTGTTGTGTAGAGAAAACCACCGAGGGCAACCTCTGTGTGTGTAAAGAAGGACCAGTGTTTAATATCGACAGACTGTTATGGCAAGATTAGATGTCAATATAGGCTCGCTGAAGCTGAAGAATCCTGTGATGACGGCTTCGGGCACGTTTGGTTATGGCCTGGAGTTCCAGGATTTTGTGCCGTTGGAGGAGATTGGCGGCATCATTGTGAAGGGTACCACCCTGAAGCCCCGTCAGGGCAATGACTATCCGCGCATGGCTGAGACCCCCATGGGAATGCTCAACTGCGTGGGACTGCAGAACAAGGGCGTGGACTATTTCTGTGAACAAATTTATCCTCAGCTGAAGGATATTGACACGGCGTGGATCGTCAACGTGAGCGGCTCGTCGCCCGAGGACTATGCTGAATGTGCCGCCCGGGTGGATGCGCTGGAGAAGGTGCCCGCCATCGAGCTGAACATCTCGTGCCCCAACGTGAAGGACGGCGGCATGGCTTTCGGCGTCACCTGCCAGGGGGCAGAGAGCGTGGTGAGGGCCGTGCGCGAGCGCTATCACAAGACGCTCATCGTCAAGCTGTCGCCCAATGTGACCGACATTGGCGAGATAGCCCGTGCCGTTGAGGCCGCCGGTGCCGATGCCGTGTCGCTCATCAACACCCTCATGGGCACGGCCGTTGACATTGAGCGCCGCCGTCGCGTGCTCAGCATTGGTACGGGCGGACTCAGCGGTCCTTGTGTCAAGCCCGTTGCCCTGCGCATGGTGCTTCAGGTCAAGAAGGCCGTCAGCATTCCCATCATCGGCTTAGGCGGCATCATGACCGCCCGCGACGCCATTGAGTTCATCATGTGCGGCGCTTCGGCCATAGAGATTGGTACGGCCAATTTCGTCGATCCCACCGTGACCATCCGCGTGCGCGACGGCATCAACCAATGGCTCGATGCCCATGGCGTCGAGTCTGTTGGCGATATCGTCGGCGTCATTGACTAAGCCTGTTTACCTCTACAGCGAACAAGCCGGACGCGCTTTCACAAAAAACTAACTATCTATAAACATTGACTGACAAACAATGAAGAAACTATCTACTATTCTCATTGGATTCAGCCTGCTCCTTGGCGCTCAAGAAGCATCGGCCCAGCAGTTGGCCTTCCCTGGTGCACAGGGGTGGGGCCGCTTTGCCATCGGCGCCCGTAACGGCGGATCCGTCTACCATGTGACAAATCTGAACGATGCTGGTGCCGGCTCCTTGCGCGATGCCGTCAGCCAGCCAAACCGCATTGTGGTGTTCGACGTCAGTGGCGTCATCCGCATCCAGAGCCGCATCGCGTTTGCCAAGAACCTTTATGTGGCCGGACAGACGGCTCCTGGCGAGGGTGTCACGGTCTATGGCGACGGAGTCAGCTTCTCGGGAGCCGATAATACCATTGTTCGCTACATGCGCTTCCGCATGGGAGCCGTTGGCACGAAGGACAAGGACTGTGCCGGCATTTCCAATGGCCAGAACATGATCTTCGACCATTGCTCCTTTGCCTGGGGGCAGGACGAGAACTTCTCCATCAACTGGGACAACAAGGGCTCGGCGCCCAAGAACATCACGTTGCAGAACTGCATCGTGGGCCAGGGACTGATGACCCACTCTGCCGGCGGACTGATGCAGGCCGAGAACATTTCGCTCTACCGTCTTTTGCTGGTAGACAACTCTACGCGTAATTTCAAGGTGAAAGGCGTCAACCAGTATGCCAATAATCTGGTCTACAACTGGAAGAATGCAGCCTACAACATGGGTGGTGATTCGGAGGGAGAATCGTTTGCCAACATCGAGTCGAATCTTTTCATCAATGGCCCGGCCGTGGGCGGCAACTGCCTCACGGGTGGCAACCAGAACTTCCACTTCTATGGCGCCGACAACCTGCAAGATGCCAATCGTGACGGGGTGCTGAATCCCACCGAGTTCACCGGCGATGGTGGCGGCGACCGCCAGTCGGCGCCCTACGACTATCCCGAGCTGGAGAAGTGGGCAGCAAAAGACCTGGTGGAGAATCTCCTGCCCGACGTGGGCGCCTCGTTGCCCTATCGTGACTTAGCCGACTGCTACATGGTCAACGAGGTGCTGTCCTTTGGCAAGGAAGGCAAGCTCATCACCAACGAGAACGAGCTGCCCATCGGCGTTCCCACCGACTGGACCTGGTTCAAGGGCGAGAAGCCTCAGGACAGCGATGGCGACGGCATGCCCGACGCCTGGGAGACGGCCAATGGCACCAATCCCCAGCAGGACGATGCCATGAGCCTTGCTGACAATGGCTACGCCAACATAGAGAACTACCTGAACGGCATTACGCGCAGCGACCGCCAGTTCTTCCTGCGCGCCCCGCTGCAGCTTTCGCTCGAAGCAGCCACCACGTCGGCACTTGGCCTGTCGTGGGCCGATTATTCCGACAATGAAGAGGGCTTCATCATAGAGCTGAAGAAAGACGGCCAGTTCCTTGAAGTAGGGCGGACCACGCATCCGCGCTTCACCATCACCAATCAGGACCTCAAGCCCGGAACAGCCTACGAAGTGCGCGTCTGTGCCTATCAGGGCGATGAGCGCTCGGCCTATTCCGCCGTGCTCACCGCGAAGACGCGCCCCGAGCAGGTGGACATCATCGATGCCGACAACTTCCAGGGCACGGGCGAAGGCGAGTGGCTCATTAACCCCACGGCCGACGAGACCATCACGCTCAGCGAGCCCACGCCCAAGACGGCCGTCGTCGTCCGCTCCGACGCCCATGTCACCCTCGATGGTCCAGGCTATATCAGTGGCTCGGCCTCGATGAACAAGACGGGCCAGGGCACGCTCACCGTCCTGAGCGACCAGCGCTACGAGGGCGCCACCGTGCTCCATCAAGGCGTCTATGAGTTCTCCACGCTCCACGATGGCGGCCAGCCCAGCGGACTGGGCCAGAGCCAGGAGTTTGCCCAGAACTGGGTGATGGACGGTGGCATCTACCGCTATACAGGCGCCTCGACCAGCACCAACCGCTCAGCCCGGCTGTACGATGACACCGAGCTGCAGCTGTCGCAGGCCGATGCAGTGGTAACGATGAATGGCGGCTTCGAGGGGCAGGGCAATCTTGCCCTTGGAGGAGCCGGCACCTTGAACATAGCAACGCCCGAGTTCTTCCGTTTCGACGGCGATCTCATCATGCGTGGCGGCACGCTGAAGCTGTCGAAGAAGGAAGTGTCCGACCGTGGCATCGGCTCGGCCTCGCGTCTGGTCATGGCTGGCGGCCAGTTCGTCACCATTGGAAAGAACGAGTCGAGCGTCACCTACAACTTCCCCATCGTGGCCCAGGAAGGCACCACCTCGGTGGTTGACTTCGATTTGTGGAACACCAACAAGTGCCGCGTCAGCGGAACGGGCACGCTGCAATGGAACGTACACTATCTGCGTGAATATATCGAGGGCAACTGGGACGCTTTCACTGGCCAGCTTATCGTCAACGGCACGGGCAAGTCGGGCCAGAGCCAGTTTGCCATCCGCAATGGCGTGGGCGTGAAGAATGCTCCCATCATGCTGAAAGGCACGGCCCAGATCAATGGCGCCAAGAACCAGTCAACCTACTATCTGGGCGGACTTTCCGGCGATGCCAGCACCGTCTTGGCAGGCTTCAACGTCAAGGCCAAAGGCGAAGGCACCTGGGTGGTGGGAACGGCCAACACCAACGAGACCTTCCGTGGCGTCATTAACAACAACGACCAGGCTGGCAGCCATCCCGGCACCACGAGCATTGAGAAACAAGGCTCTGGCGACTGGCGACTGACGGGCAAGAACACCTATAGCGGCACCACCGTGGTCAGCAAGGGCCGCCTCATCGTCAACGGTGCCCACTCGGGCAAGGGCGCTGTCAGCGTCAAGAGCGGAGCCGTCCTGGCCGGCGAGGGCAGCCTGAGCGGAAAAGTCACCGTCAGCCGTGGCGGCACCATCCATGCCGGCGACACCATCACCAGCACCAAGTCGCTCTCGCTCAATGGCGGGCTCACCATCCAGCAGGGTGGAGTGGTGGAAATCCCCCTGACCACCAGCGGCAACTTCCCTCGTTGCAACAAGCTGAAGGTCACGGGCACGTTTGCGGTGAACGATGCCCACCTGGTGCTCGATGTTTCCGAGGCTACTGACATTCCCGACGACCGTTCGTTCACGCTGTTCGACCTCAGCGCAGCCACCATTACGGGCACGGGCTTCGCCACCATTGAGCCCGAGCGTCCTTCCGCCACGCAGGTGTGGGACACCTCCGAACTGCTCACCACTGGTCGCATCTACGTGCGCAGTGCCTCCGAAACGGGCATCCACGACGTCCGTCAGGCCTCGTCCTCGCCCTGTTTCGACCTCACAGGGCGGCCGACGGAAGAGCCGCAACGAGGCATCTACATACAGGATGGAAAAAAGATGATACGCAAATAAAAGAGGGCTGCCAACTGGCAGCCCTCAACCAACACAAAAACTAAACTAGACTTAACTAAAGCAACTTAGACTTTCACAAGCCCTCATTTGCGATTGCAAAGATAGTCAAAATTTCCAATAGTACAAAATTTTTCGTAATAATTTTGTAAAAATCATGAATATATTTCAGTTTTTTGACATTTTGGACAGTAAAAGGTAGTCCAGAACGGTCATTGCGGCCATTGCTTCGACCACTGGCACGGCTCTTGGCAGCACGCAGGGGTCGTGCCTGCCGTGGGCGGTGAAGGTGGTGGCGTTGCCCTCCAGGTCCACTGTTTCCTGCTCGCGCAGCAGGGTGGCCACGGGCTTGAATGCCACGCGGAAATAGATGTCCTGACCGTTCGAGATGCCTCCCTGAATGCCTCCGCTGTGGTTGGTGGCGGTGGTGATGGCTTGGTTGCCGTTGGCGTCGGCGGCTTTTGCAGGCTTGAAAACATCGTTTTGTTCCGATCCCCGCTGGCCTACGCCGCTGAAGCCTTCGCCATATTCAAACCCCTTCACGGCGTTGATGCTCAGCATGGCATGGCCCAGTGCGGCGTGCAGCTTGTCAAATTCCGGCTCGCCCAGCCCCGTGGGACATCCTTTCACCACGCAGGTGATGACGCCTCCGATGGTGTCGCCCTGGGCTTTCACCTCCTGGATGAGCTGCTCCATCTGGGCCGCTTTCTCCGGGTCGGGACAGCGCACGGCGTTCGTCTCCGTCTGCTCCAGGTTGTAGCGTCGGTAGTCGCGTTCCAGTGCTATGTGGCCCACTTGTGAGGTGTAGGCCTGCACGCTGATGTCATATTCCTTCAGCGTCATCTTGGCCAGTGCGCCGGCCACCACCCTGCTCAGGGTGATGCGCGCCGACGAGCGTCCGCCGCCACGATGGTCGCGGTTGCCATATTTGCTCTGGTAGGTGAAGTCGGCATGCGAGGGGCGGAACAGCGTGCGCAGGTTCTCATAGTCCTGCGAGTGCTGGTTCTGGTTGCGCACGATGAAGCCGATGGGACATCCGGTGCTGCGTCCCTCGAAGACGCCGCTGAGCAGCTCCACCTGGTCGGCCTCCTGCCGTGCGGTGGTGATGGTGCTTTGTCCGGGGCGCCTGCGGTTCAGCTCGTTCTGAATGAAGTCGGTGTCGATGCAGATGCCGGCCGGCATGCCGTCTACCACGCCACCCACGGCCGGGCCGTGGCTTTCGCCGAAGGTGGTCAGCGTGAATACGTTTCCAAACGTGTTTCTCATTGCTCCTCTTCTACTAATGCTGGCAGTGGCCGCAGCAGCCTCCCTGTTTGTCTTCTTGTCCGCCTCCGCATCCCTCGCAGTCGTCACATCCGCTGCATTCGTGGCTCAGGTGGTTCAGCATCTGCTGAATCTCGGCGTTGGTGGCCAGTCGGTTCTCCAGTACGATGCCCGTAAACTGCAGCGTCTGTCCGGCCAGGGGATGGTTGGTGTCAATGGTCACGCCGTCGTCCTCCACCTTCTCCACACGTGCCATGAAGCGATGCTCCTCCTCGTCGGTGAGGGTGATCACGGCTCCGGGGAAAATGTTGTCGCTGTCGAAGCGGCCGTTCACCATGAACACCTCGCGCTTCATCTTGTGAACGCCCTCCTCGTCATAGTCGCCGAAGGCCTCGGCGGGCGTCAGCGTGAAGTCGAACTTCTCGCCGGGCTGCATGGCCACCAGCCGCTGCTCGAAGCCGTCGAGCGAGAAGCCGAAGCCGCTGATAAAGGTAAAGGGGTTGCCCTGCTGGGTCTGCTCCACCAGGTGGCGGGCGCCGTCTCCCTCGACTGAGTAGAGCTGATAGCTCACGGAAATGTACTTATTCTCTTGCTTGTCCATATTAATATTGTATATACATTATTATTAGAGCGACAAAGGTACGAAAAAAAACTGAAACGGCCTGCTTTTTTCAGGAAAAACGTGAATAAATCAATTTTTCCCCATTTCTTTGATGTTGGTCAACAAAAGGGGCTGTTTCCGCACACAGCACACAAAAATCCATTGCCAGATGAAAAAATCGTCGTACCTTTGCATCGTCAAAAGGAACAAAAGCCTGGCGACACAGGATAACAAACATTATTAAAGTAGGGGCCTGAACACAACACAAACAGGATAACCAAAAAAGCGAAAGGCCCCGAGTAAAGAAAAGAAAGGAAAAAAGAAATGAAAAAGATTGTTTTGATGCTCGTAGCCATGATGACCATGACCGTGGCAAACGCTGAGAACGAAAACAACAACACTGTTCAGGCTGCCAACGCCTACGACATGACGGTGAATATGCGTAAGCTGGCAGTAACACTGGGCCTGAACTTCGACCAGATGGAGGCCGTGCAGGACATCCACCATCAGTTCTGCAACGAGATGATGCTGGCCTCGCAGGCCGAGGGCGACGAGCGCAAGGAGCTGGTTGAGAAGGCTGTGAAGAAGGACGTGCGCTACATGCACTACGTGCTCGACCAGAAGCAGTACAAGACCTACCTGCTGCTGCTCAACACCACGCTCAACAACCGTGGCCTGCGCTAAGCAAGTGTACACATTTTTAACAACTCAGAAGGACGGACTCGTGAAGAGCCCGTCTTTTTTTTACCTTTCTCCTTCGCTGGTTCCAACTTTTTGCTTATCTTTGCATCCATGAAACGACTCCTGGAAGTGTGTTGTGGCAGTCTGGCCAGTGTCGAGGCTGCCGTTGAGGGTGGGGCCGAGCGCATCGAGCTGTGTTCAGCGTTGCCGCTCGACGGGCTCACGCCCTCCATGGGGTTGCTCCGCCATGTGCGTCAGCGCTATCCCCATCTGCGAATCCACGTGCTCATCCGTCCCCGCGAGGGCAACTTCGTCTACACCGCGTCCGAGCTGCGCACCATGCTCCTCGACATGGAGAGTGCCCTGCCTTGGGCCGACGGCTTTGTCAGCGGCGCGCTCACGGCGGCCGGCGACATTGACATTCCCTCCACTGAGCTGTTGGTTCATGCCGCCCAGGGGCGTCCCTTCACCTTCCATCGCGCCTTCGACCGTTGCCGCCATCCGCTGGTGGCCCTTGAGCAGCTCGTGGCCCTGGGTTGCAGCCGCCTGCTCACCTCGGGCCAGGCCCCCGATGCCCGTCAGGGCATTCCCCTGCTGCGTCGCCTCTGCGACCTCTCGGCCGGCCGCCTCATCGTCATGCCCGGCGGCGGTGTCAACGAGGGCAACATGGCCGAGATCCTCCAGCAAACTGGTGCGCAGGAAATCCACGGCTCAGCCTTGTCCGGCTCTGCCACCACCCAAGCGCCCGTGGTGAAGCGCCTGCTGAGCATCATCAGCAGCATCAAGGCTTGAAATGGAATGATTCGGTAAACGTAAATCAATAATTTGCTTTTTTGGGGGGAAAATAATTAGAAAGAATTAGAAATAATTGAATTCAAGAATTATAAAAAAATAATTTCTGTTTTTGGATATAATTCTTGGTAAAAACATTGCTGATTCAGAAAAAAATAGTAACTTTGTAGCAAAATAAGCATCGATGCAGACAAAGTGTGTGACATATACATCTTTTAACGCGGATTTTTTGGTAGTTCCAAATAATTTGCTAACACACACACACACA
>JAFPTC010000017.1 GCA_017400455.1 Prevotella sp.
GATCCGCACACTCTATCGCCGCACGCTCGGCTGGGAAACAGCCTAAAAAGCTGCTCAACTCATCAAAACTAAATCACAAAAAAACAGGAGTCTGGAGCCGACTACGGTAATCTGCTTTACCCTCTCAACTCCTTCCTCCACAACTCTTCAAAAAAGATGAAAACGATTTGCTTATATTTTGAGATACATCAGATTATCCATCTGAAGCGTTACCGTTTCTTCGACATCGGTACCGACCATTATTATTACGATGACTACGAGAACGAGCGCAGTATCAACGACATTGCCGAGCGTTCCTACATGCCCGCCCTCTGCACGCTGGAGCAGATGATCAAAGACGGCGGCGGCTACTTCAAGGTGGCCTTCTCGCTCTCGGGCACAGGCCTCGAGCAGCTGGAGTATCACGCTCCGGAGGTATTGGAGAAGCTGCAGCAGCTGAACGAGACAGGCTGCGTGGAATTCCTTGCCGAGCCTTACAGTCACGGTCTCTCGTCGCTGGCCAATCCTGAGAGCTTTGCACGCGACATGAAGAAGCAGGCTGCAAAGATTAAGGAATACTTCGGACAGACGCCGAAGGTGGCACGCAACTCATCGCTCATCTACAGCGACGACATCGGCGCACAGATTGCCGCACTGGGCTTCAAAGGCATGCTCACCGAGGGTGCCAAGCACGTGCTGGGATGGAAATCGCCCCACTATGTTTACAACTGCAACATGGCCCCCTCGCTGAAGCTGCTGCTGCGCGACGTGGAACTCTCCGACGATATTTCGCTGCGCTTCAACAATGCCGAGTGGGACGGCTATCCCCTCTTTGCCGATGCCTATATTGACCGCATCGCCCGCCTGCCCGAGGAAGAGCAAATCATCAACATCTTCATGGAGCTTTCCGCACTGGGCATCGCCCAGCCCCTCAGCTCCAACATCCTTGAGTTCCTCAAGGCGCTGCCTGCCCAGGCCAAGGAGAAGGGCATCACCTTCTCTACGCCGACTGAGATTTGCTCGAAGGTGAAGAGCGTGGGCCAGCTCGACGTGCCCGATACGCTGAGCTGGGTGGACGAAGAGCGCGACGTGAGCTGCTGGCTGGGCAACGCCATGCAGCGCGAGGCCTTCCAGAAGCTCTACAGCGTGGCCGACCGTCTGCTCATTGCCGACGACCCGCGCATCATGCAGGACTGGGACTATCTGCAGGCTTCCAACAACTTCCGCTTCATGACCACCAAGCCCTCGAACGTGGGACTGGACCGTGGCATCTACAGTGGACCCTTCGACGCCTTCACCAACTACATGAACATTTTGGGCGATTTCATCAATCGCGTCAACAGCCTCTATCCGCTGGAGATTGAGAACGAGGAGCTGAACTCACTGCTCACCACCATTCGCAACCAGGGCGACGAGATTGAGATGAAGGACAAGGAGATTACTCGCCTGAAGGCCAAGCTGGAGAAGCTGGAGCCGAAGACCGAGAAGAAAGCTCCCGCCAAGAAGGCCGCTCCGAAGAAGGCCGCCAAGAAGGCTGAGTAAGTAAGCCGGCCGGCGATACTCATCGTAATGGATTTCACGGATTATACGGATTAAGGCAGTCGCTGACTTTCAGCGCGCTCCTTTCCGTGTAATCCGTGAAATCCTTTTTTTGTGTGCTGGGCTAAGCCGTGGGCGCGTCGGGTAGGGGTTCCTTCTCCGGTGCGGCCGATTCCTCTGGCAGCATGATGGTGGCGTCAGAATCGATGAACATCGAGTCGTCCATCTCGGCGAGCGATTTCTTCTTCTTGTTTTCCTTTGCTCCCGCCTTCAGCAGATTTCTTGCTGCGGTGATGATGCTTGGGCCGCTGTCGGCCGTGGTGATCTTCAGCCTGTTCATCTTCTTCACCGTGTCGTTCATGCTTGCCTCCACGTCCATGAAGCGCGTGCCAAAGTCCTGCACACGCTCGATGACGGTGTTGGCGGCGTCCATCATGGCCTGCTGGTTCTTCAGCTGGCGCACCTGCGTCCACATCATTTCCAGCACGCGCAGGTTCATGTACATGGTCTGCGGGCCCAGGATCATCACTCCCTCGTCGTAGGCCTCTCGCCATAGCGAGGCATCGTTGAGCAGGGCCAGGTTCAGCGCCCCCTCGATGGGCACGTACATGATGGCGAAGTTCAGCCTGTTATATCCTTCCGGCAGATACTTCGTATATTCTTTCCTGGCCAGCCGCCTCACCTGCGCCCTGACGCTGTCGATGTGGGCCTTCAGGTATCTGCTTTTCTCGGGAGTGCCGTCTTCGGCGTTCATATATCGCTCATAGTCGGTGAGCGACATCTTTGAGTCGACCACCACATGGCGGTTGTTGGGGAAGTGGAGTATGAAGTCGGGAATCAGCCCCTTGCCGTCGTCGCCCTTGGCGGCCTTTCCGTTCTTCTCCTTCAGCGAGTCCTGCGTGTCATACTGTTCGCCCTCCTTCAGCTCCAGGTCCTCCAGCAGCTGCTTCAGTTTCAGCTCGCCAAAGTTTCCCTGCACCTTCACCTCGCCCGTCAAGGCCCGCGTCAGCCGGTCGGCCGTTTCGCCTATGGCGGCGCTCTTCTGCATGTTTATCTTGATGCTCTCGTCCAGTCGGGCCAGCGCCTCGGTCTGCTGCTCCTTGGTTTTGTCCAGCGCCTCCTGCATGTCCTTCAGGCTTTTTTGCAGCGGGTCGATGATCTTCGACACCTGCTCCTTGTTGCGTTCGCCCAGTTCGTCCTGGCGCATCTTCAGCACCTCCTCCGACGTGGTGCGCATCTGCTCGCGAATCAGGTTGAGCTGGCTTTTCACCTGCTCCTCGTTCATGGCCTTCAGCGTTTCAATCTGCCCCTCGTGGGCCTCCTTCGTTTGTTTCAGCTGCCTGTCGAACGACTGTTTCAGGTCGTCAATCTGCTGTCCGTAGGCCGCCTTGATCTTTTCCAGCACCTCCGCGTTTCGCTTCGTTTCCTCTTGTTTCATGTTGGCGGCGGCCTCTTCCATCTTTCTGATGAGCTGCTCGTAGCCCTCCTTCTGGTCTTCCATCTGTCGGGCGAAGTGCTCGGCGTTAGCCTTCTGCACGTCGCGCTCGGCCGTCAGCGTGGTGATGGTGCTGCCGTTTTCCTTTAGGGTAGCCTCCTGTTCTGCCACTTTCGTGTTCAGCAGGGCTATGCTGCTTTCCTGTTTCCCGATGGTTTCCACCAGTCCCTTCCTGCCACGGCTGCCCATCAGGTAGCCAGCCACGGTCATTGCAATTACGGCTATGAGTGCCGCCAAGAAATATATCTCCATAATCAATAGTTTATTCAGTTCGCTGTTCCTCTTCCTCCGGCTCCATGATGTCGTCCAAGCGGTTGCTCCACAGATATTTCTTCGTCTCGCGTGCCGCCACGCCGCTCAACAGCAGCAGTGCCACCAGGTTGGGAATGGCCATCAGGGCGTTCATGCAGTCGGCAATGCTCCAGATGATGTCGAGGCTGATGATGCTGCCGAAGAACAGCATCACGATATAGATGATTCGATAGAAGCGGTTGATGCGCTGGCCCTCGATGTAGTTCACTGCGCTCTCGCCGTAGTAGCTCCAGCCCAGGATGGTGCTGAAGGCAAAGGTCAGGATGCCGAAGGTGAGCAGCGGTGCGCCCACATAGGGAATCTTCGAGAAGGCCACCCTTGTCAGCGCGGCGCCGTCGGCATAGCTGATGTCGGGGTGGGCCAGGATGCTGCTCACCAGCACCATTCCCGTTAGTGCGCAGATGACCACCGTGTCCCAGAACGTGCCCGTGCTCGACACCAGGGCCTGTCTCACGGGGTTGCGCGTCTGCGCGGCAGCGGCCACGATGGGTGCCGAGCCCAGTCCGCTCTCGTTGCTGAACAGTCCGCGAGCTATGCCGTAGCGTGCCGCCATCATCACCGTTGCCCCCACGAAGCCGCCGCCGGCAGCCGAGGGGTTGAAGGCCGACTCGACGATGAGCTTCAGTGCCGGCCACACGAAAGCGCTGTTCAGGCATAGGATGACGATGCAGCCCAGCACATAGAGCACCGCCATGAAGGGCACCAGCACCTCGCATACGCGGGCGATGCTCTTCACGCCACCCATGATGACCAGCGCCGTGAGCAGGCTCACCGACACGCCCACCACCCACGTGGGCAGGCCGAACGTCTCGTTGGCCAGCAGCGCAATGCTGTTGGCCTGCACCGTGCAGCCTATGCCAAACGAGGCCAGCGCCGTGAACACGGCAAAGAGCAGTGCCAGCCACCGCATGTTCAGTCCGCGCTCAAGGGCATACATGGGTCCGCCATAGGTGTGGCCGTTCTTCCCCTTCACACGATATTTCACGGCCAGCAGGCCCTCGGCATACTTCGTGGCCATTCCGAAGATACCCGTCAGCCAGCACCACAGCACGGCCCCAGGTCCGCCCAGTGCCACGGCCGTGGCCACGCCCACGATGTTGCCCGTGCCAATGGTGGCAGCCAGCGCCGTGGCCAAGGCGCCAAACTGGCTCACGTCGCCCTGCGCCTCCTTGTCTTTCTTCACCGACAGGCGTATGCCCGTCAGCAGTTTTCGTTGCGGAATGCGCAGCCGGATGGTGAGGAACACGTGGGTGCCCAGCAGCAGGATGATCATGGGCCAACCCCATAGGAAGTTGCTTAGTAGTGAGAAGAAGCCGTTGATGGTGTCCATTGTTTCGCGTCAGTTTCTGTTATTCGGTGCAAAGGTACGAAATTATTTGCACTTCTGCGTTGGGCGTTCCTACTTTTTTCACTAACTTTGCACCATGAAACGAAACAGACTTCTCTTACTATCATTGTTTGCAAGCATGATGCTGACGCCCGCTCACGCACAGCAGCGCCAGCGCTATGAGTATGAACGCAACCTGCCGGTATATGCCGACTCGCTGATTAGCGACCTCAGCTATCCGCTGGCATGGCAAAACAGCGGCATGACCCGCTTCGACGATTGGCGACAGAAGGGCCGCCAGAAGGTGTTCGACTGCATGCTCATGCCCCCGCCGCCACCCGCCAGGGGCTTCGAGCCGAAGGTGCTCTTCGAGGAGCGGCGCGACGGCTACACGGCGCGGAAGCTGGAGCTGAGGCTCAGCCGCTACTATGCCGTGACGGCCTACGTCCTCATACCCGACGGCAAGGGGCCTTTCCCCGCCGTGAACGTGCTCCACGACCACGGCGCCCACCTCTTCATTGGCAAGGAGAAGGTCGTTCGCCCGCTCAGCTGCGAGGACTCGACCGTCGTCCAGGATGCCGAGCAGTGGGTCTCGGGCTACGGAGGCCAGTTCTTCGGCGACTATCTGGCCCGTCACGGCTTCGTGGTCTTCGCCGCCGATGCCCCCATGTGGGGCGAGCGTGGCCAGAAGGAGGGGCCCCGTCGCGACCGCTACGACATGATAGCCGGCAACATGATGATGTATGGCATCGACCTCTCGGCCTGGATGACCTACGACGACCTGGCCGGCACCGAGTTCCTGGCCCAGATGGCCGAGGTGGACCCGCAGCGCATTGGCTGCACGGGCTGGTCGATGGGTGCCTATCGCGCCTGGATGCTGGCCGCCCTTTCCGACCGCATCAAGGCCGCCAGCGCCATTTGCTGGATGGTCACCACCGACGAGCAGATGAGCTTCAAGTACAGCCGCACCGAGAACGGAGGCTTTGCCAACTGCCTCCCGGGCTTGCGCCGCTGGATGGACTATCCCCACATAGCCTCGCTGGCCTGCCCCAAGGCCATGCTTTTCATCAACGGGCGCCAGGACAAGCTCTTCCCCGTGGCCGGCGTGGAGAAAGCCTTTGCCATTATGCACCAGACATGGCAGAGCCAGCATGCCGATGACCGACTGGAGACAGAGCTTTGGGACATGCCCCACAGCTGCCCCGTGGCAGCGCAGGAGCGCACGCTGAAATTCTTCCAGAAACACCTGTAGTTTTCGTGTGGAGCCTCCCCGTGAAAAAATCTCACGTGAGAAATTTTTCTGGGAGGCCTTCCCGTGAAAAAATCTCACGTAAGAATTTTTTCTGCGGAGGCTCCCCATGAAAAAGCGGCGTTGAAAGGCAAAGAAAAAGCGGCCCGTCAAACCGACGGGCCGCTTTTTCAATGATGATTCCGTAACGATTAGTACCAGCGGGGATCGCCTACGTTCTTCAGTTCACGGGTGTTCAGAATGGTGAAGTCACCCTCTGCCCAGTTCTTGAAGGTTCCAGCCACGTCGGTAGCGATGGTGGTGCCTGCGAGCTGTGCCACGGGAGTGGGGTCTTCCTCGCTTGTGGGTTTCCACACGATGTCGCTGGTGTAGAAGATGTCGCTTCCTTCAGGATTGTCGCTTCCCGACCAGATAGCCAGTTCAGCCTGTCCGGGGCCGAAGAGGCAGTTCTTCAGATAGAAGTCGCCGGTGGGCTTGTTGCCCTTGAAGTCGGTGATGAACTTGCCGCCCTGGGGGCAGTTGACGAAGGTGCAGTTCTCAATGGTCACGCTGTTGGGAGCAATCTTGCCTTTGGTGTTGGTGAACATCACCTTGCAGGTCGAGAAGGTGCTGTTGCTGACCTTGATGTTCTGCACCACGGCACCCTCCTTGTCGGAGTTGGCAATGCCATAGCCGGCGATGGAGTCGCAAGTGCAGTTGTCCATCTCGAAGTTCACCACGGTCGAGGCGTTGTCCTTCTGACGGAGAATGCCGCGCTTCCACTTGATGTCGCAGTTTACGAAGCGGATGAGGTCGATCTTCGAGTCTTTACCGGCAATGTTGAAGACGTACTGTCCGCCGAAGTTGCCGTCGCTCTCTTCGGGCTGTGCTCCCCAGATGTTTATTTTCTCGAAGATGAGTCCGCCCACCTGTGCCTCGGCGTTGAGGTCGAAGTTGCTGTTCACCTCAAGGATGGCATAGCCGGCGAGGGTCTGTCCGGTGACGAACTTGATGGTTCCTGACGTGGAGTTGAGCTTCGTAGCCTTCAGCCGGTAGGTGGTGCCTCCCTCAAGGATGACAGTGAT
The DNA here is from genome assembly GCA_017400455.1 of Prevotella sp. Lineage (GTDB taxonomy): Bacteria > Bacteroidota > Bacteroidia > Bacteroidales > Bacteroidaceae > Prevotella. The sequence continues at coordinate 6,966 of JAFPTC010000017.1, forward strand.
GTCCTGGTTGGGATACACCTGCGTCATGAGGCTGTCGAGATTGTTCTCAATGAATTTGTAGGCATCGTTTTCTGCCCATCCGCGCAGGTCCACGATGTTGCCGCTGAAGTTGTCGGCAGCAGCCGTGGTGATGCGCTTCTTGCCAAGGTAGTTGGCACCGTTATAGGCTTCGATGCGATAGGTGGTCTTGGGCTGCAGGCCAGTGACAATCTTCTCGTGGGCAGCCTGCTCCTCAGCGGTCAGGGCAATCTCGGCCACCTGCTCGACATCGGCGTCGCTCACGACAACCAGCTTGTCGTAGTTGGCATCGTTCGACCACTTGATGCGTGCTGCAATGTCAATGATGTCGGTGGCAGCCGGCGTGATAAGACTGGTGGGATAGTCGGGCGTGGTGGCCGTCAGCGAGTAGGCCTTCGACGAGAGTCCGGTCTGGGTGTTGGCCGAGCTGATGTAGACGAAGTATTCCTTGTCATACTGCAGGTTGTCGAAGCGGCAAGTCAGCTCGCTGGTGGTAATCTCCTTCGAGTCGCTGTTGTCGGTGGCTTCAACTTTGACGGTGTACTGGTTGGCACTGGTGTAGTTGTCCCAGGTGACAATCATGTATGGAGCCAGGTTCTCGTCAAGTCCCATCACGATGTTGTCATCGGTGTTGATGATGGGGCGGAAGAGTGAGTCGGCCTTGGGCAGGTCGTCATCGTCGCTGCAGCTGACGAAGGCTCCTGTGCTGGTTGCTACTGTAGCAAGCAGCAGCATGGTCTTTAGTATATTCTTCATAATGCGTTTCCTGTTTTATTTGTAGTTTTCTTTTATGATGGTGGCCACCTCAACGTTGACACCATCGCCCATGTTGCAATCCATGATGTGGTAGCCGTCGTTGTCTAAGACTGAGCTGGCCGAAAGCGTCTCGGTGGTGATGGGCAGGAGGTAGGGCACTACACCGTTGCCGGTGAGGGCACCATTGCTGTAGCCACGATAGAGACGGGTGAAATAGTCACTTGCAGCATAGACGTCCTTGCGGGTGATGCCGGTGGACTCTCCGTCGGCTACGGTGACGGTGGTGGTGTTGGGAGCCGTGCCCAGCGTGTAGGTCACAGTACCGTCGGCATTGGTCACCTTGGCAGGTGTGGTGGTGCCGTAGTCGGTGCCGTTATACACATAGGTGCGGGTACGCTTGATCATGTTCGAGCCCCAGTTCACCGACTGCCATCCAGCAGCGGTCATGGTGGCGTCGTCCTCTGCAATCTGGTACTTCTCGTTATACCACTTGATGTCGGTCTTCAGGTTCTTCTGGCTGCCTTTGTCCACCTTGGCGTACCAGAGCTTGTTGGCCCAGTTCACATAGTTCTTTGCCTCGGGATAGGTGGCCATGACGGCGGCATCGTTGAGCAGATCCTCGTTGCAGGCAATACCCCAGCAGAGGGCAGTGCGCATAGCTTCCTCGATCTTCTTGGCGTAGAGGTTCCAGCGCACGAGGTCGAACTTGCGGATGGCCTCGCCGCCAAACTCCCATGCACGCTCGTTGACGATGGCATTGAAGAAGGCGTCCTTCGTGGTGAGGTTGTTGACGTAGTTGGTCACGTCGTCGCTGTAGGTGGGGCTGCCGGCGAAGGCGCGTGCACGGACGGTGGTCAGTGCGTTCTTGGCTGCCTGCGTGGGGCCACCGTTGAGCTCGTTGTCGGCCTCGGCCAGCATGAGCAGCACGTCAGAGTAGCGCATGAGCGGATAGTTGATGCCCGTACCCTTCGACGAGCCTGAGCCTAACTCCTTGGCGGCCAAGGAACGGTCCCATTTGCCTACGTAAAGTCCAGTGGAGGTAGAGGCCTTAATGGTATCGTTCTCGTGGCTGTACTTAGCGCAGTCGATGTCACGACGAACGTCGTTGTCGGCAAACGACATGTAGAACGTGGGGGTGATGGCCACCTGTGCGGTGGTCGTACCCTGAACGCAAGTGCCGGTGTTGGCCACGCCAAAGCTCCAGCCGATGTCGCCACCGTAGTTCTGGACGAAGGCCACCTCGTAGAGTACCTCAGCGTTGTTCTCAACGGTGTAGTTCATCTCGTTCTCGAAAGCCTGCGAGAAGTTGGCATACAGGCTGCGGGGCTTCAACTGGATGAGCTTCTCGCAGTAGTCCTTGGCCATCTGATAGTATTCAGTGTAGGTGCGGGCTGTCTTCTCGGTTCCGTTGACATCCTTGTAAGTAACGGCGAGGTCGGCATTGCCAGCCACATCAAGGTAATCGTCGGCGCGCTTCATGGTGCCGTCCTTCGTCATGCCGTAGCCGGCACGGAAGAGGGCGATGCGTGCAATGAGACCAATGGCGAAGTCGCGGTTCATGCGCTCGATGCCTCCGGTGCAAACGTCGCTCCACTTCATGGCAGGCTCAATGTCGACGAGCTGCTGCAGGCAGCGGCTGTAGACAATGTTCTTGTCGGTGCGGGGTTTGTCAATCTCGTCGCCCCACTTGGCGGCCTCGTCGTAGTAAGGCACGTCGCCAAAGAAGTTGCACATCAGATAGTAGCGATAGGCCTTCAGACAGGTTGCCTCGCCCTTGATCTGCTGCATCTCGTCCTGGTTGCCGATGGGGCTGTTGTCGATGCCTGCACGAACCTGATTGGCGCGCTCAATGGCCTGTAGGTTGTTGTCCCACACTTTCTTTACATCGCTCCAGCCCACGTTGCCGGCTCCCTGAAGTGGCCAGACGGCATTACGGTGGTTGGTGGCGGCTGTGGCGCTGACGCCCATTGCCTCTACGTCGGTGTTCTGCATCCACACACCGCACATACGTGAAGTGTAGGGATCTTCGCAGAACAGCACATAAACGCCGTTAATGGCGTTGGTGGCAAACTCTGTGGAGGAATAGACCAGGGTCTGGTCCATCTGCGAAGGGGAGTCGACGTTGAGCGTGTCGCTGCACGAAGTGAGTCCCATGGCTCCCAGAGCTGCAATAGCTATATATTTGTTCTTGAGTTTCATATTAGTATTTCTGCTATTTAGGGATTACGTTTTACAAATTAGAGCGTCACGTTCAGACCGAAGGTGAATGCACGGCTCTTCGGATAGCTGGAGAAGTCGATACCGGGAGTGAGACCCGAATAGCTGCTGTTGCGAGCATAGGAGCTGACTTCGGGGTCGAAGCCGGGATAGCTGCTGATGACGAACAGGTTGGTGCCAGTGACATAGACGCGAACGCGCTGGAATCCAGCCTTCTTCGTGAGCGTAGCGGGCAGCGTATAGCCCACGGTAACGCTCTGCAGGCGGAGGAATGAGGCATCGTCCATTGCCCAGTCGGTGGGCACGACGACAGCATCGCCAGTGGAGAAGGGGCTCCACATCTCCTTACGGGGCTGGCCGTTGCCACCCTCGTTCCAGTAGGCCAGGTCTTCCAGAGAGTGCAGCAGCACACCCGTCTCGGGATTGATATAGCTGTAAGCATTGTTCTGGCGCATGTCATCGCGCATATTAGGATATGTACCTGCGCGATAGCGCGACGAGGTCTGGATCTTGTTGGCGTTGTAAATGTCGTTGCCGTAGCGATAGGTGAAGTTGACGTTGAAGTCGAAGTCGTAGATGTTTCCGTTCAAACCGAAACCACCGGCAAAGTCGGGATTGGTGTCGCCGATGACGGAGATATCGTGGCTGTCAACCACGCCGTCGGGTGTGCCGTCAGGACCACTGATGTCCTTCAGCTTCATGGTACCGGGGCGAATGCCGATGGTACCGCCCAGCAGCGAAGTGGTGGGCACGCCATCTTTCAGCGTGTAGTTGCCTGTGACTTCGTCGTAGCTGGCAAAGTCGGCGGTGGTATAGTAGCCATCGCTCTGCCAACCGTAGACGAGGCCGATGGGATCGCCAATGCGTACGATGTAGTCCTGCTGGTTCTTGTTGTCGGTTGATGCCCAGCCCGAGGCGAAGGTCATCTCCTCCAGTCCGTGAGCCAGTCCCTTCACGTTCGACTTGTCGAAGCCGATGTTGAAGTTGGCGTTCAGCTGGAAGTTCTTCTTCTGGATGATGGCAGCGTTCAGCGTCAGCTCGACACCCTTGTTGCTGGTCGATGCTGAGTTCTCCCAAACGGTGGTGTAGCCAGGGGCGGCAATGTTGTGGTTGATGAGCAGGTCGTCGGTGCTGTTCCAGTAGACATCGATGTTACCGGTGAGTCGCTCGTTGAAGAAACCGAAGTCCAGACCGAGGTTACGGGTGGTGCGCTTCTCCCAGGTGAGCAGGGGGTTAGCCAGCACGGTGGTGACGGCGAGGTGAGAGTTGGCGCTTTCGCCAACACCATAGCGCTTCGAGCCGCTGTTGGTGTTGTAGAGCTGCGAGAACATGTAGTTGGGCAGCTTGTCGTTACCCACCTTACCATAGCTGAAGCGCAGCTTCAAGTTCGAGAGCCAGTCGTGTGTGCCAGCCATCCAAGGCTCCTCGACGATGCGCCAAGAAGCGGCTGCTGCGGGGAAGAAGCCCCACTGGTGGCCATCGGCAAACTGCGAGCTGCCGTCCTCACGCAGGGTGAAGGTGAGCAGGTAGCGGTCCATGAGCGTGTAGTTGATACGTCCGAAGAACGACACCTTGTTCTGGTCGGCCGATACGGCACCCGTCATGGTCTGCATGGTTCCGAGGCCAAAGTTGGCAAACACCTGGTCGGCCGAGAATGCCTGGCTGAAGTTGTTGGCGCTCATGCCGCTGTTGTTCGAGCGGCTGGTGCGATACTCCTGACCGCCCATGACGTTCAGATGGTGAATCTTGTTGATCTTCGTGTCGTAGGTCAGCGTGAAGCTTTCGCGAATGCTGCTGGTGTTGGTCTTTGTCCAGTCGGCCAGGGGGTTACCGCCCACGTAGCTGGCCTGAGTGGTGGTGGCACCATACCAGTTTTTCACTTCATTGAAGCCATAGGTATAGCCACCTTCGAGGTGAGCCTTCAGGCCTTTCAGCGGGGTGGTCCAGTCGAGGGCGCCGTTGAAGACGAAGCCACGGTTGTTGCGCTTACGCCAATACTGCTCCGACTGTTCGGCCAGCGACATGTTGGCACGCTGCCATTCCTGAATTTCGTCGTCACTCATGGTCGAGAAATCGGGTGTGATCATGCCCGACAGGCCCTTCGTGGCCACGCCATAGAGTGCCTGCTCAGTACGCACCTTGTAGGTGCCGCCCTGGGTGCCTTGTCCGTTGGCCTCCTGGTCGTTCACGCGGGCGGTCATCGAGAATTTCAGGTTCTTGTTGATGTCGTGGTTCAGCTTGAAGAGGAAGGAGTAGCGCGAGAAGTCATTGTTGGGCATCAGACCAGAGTTGTAGTCGTAGGTGCCCGAGAGGTTGAACTTCGTCTTTTCGGTTCCGCCCTGCAGGCTGACGTTGTGGCTCTGTGAAAGGGTGCTCTCGCCGAAGAGGTCGTCCTGCCAGTCAATGGCCTCCTGGCTCTTGTAGAGGTAGAGGTCGTCGAATACGCCAAACTGCTTGTAGAACGAGTTCAGAGCGCTCTCGCCGCGCAGGGCAGCATATTCATAGTTCGACATGACATAGTCGTATGTGTCGAGCACGTCCATGCGCTTCGACACTTTCTTCGTCTGCAGGTAGCCGTTGTAGTTCACCTGAGTCTTGCCGGCCTTGGCATTCTTGGTGGTGATGAGGATAACGCCGTTGGCGCCCTCAGAACCGTAGATGGCGGTTGACGAGGCGTCCTTCAGCACGGTGATGTCCTCGATGTCGTTGGGCGAGATGTCGCTCAGCTTTCCACCCTGGAATCCGTCAATGACGATAAGGGGGGTGTTGTCGCCGGTGATAGAGCCGCCGCCACGCACGCGGATGAGCACTTCGGCATCGGGCGAGCCGTCGGTGGTGGTGATGTTCACACCGGCCATCTTACCCGTCAGGGCTTCCGACACATTCGACACCGGCACCTTCACCAGGTCTTGGCCCGTCACCGTGGCCACCGAACCCGTGAGGTCCTTCTTGCGAACGGTACCGTAGCCGATGACCACGACATCGTTCAGGGTGGTGTTGTCGTCCTCAAGGACTACTTTCAGCGTGCTCTTGCCCTTGACGCTGAGCGTCTGGCTCTTCATGCCGATGTAGGAGATGACGATGGGGTTGTTACTCTTCACGGTAATGGTGTAATTACCGTCCAGATCGGTCACGCCGCCGTTGCGGGTGCCCTTCTCAATGACGCTGGCTCCAATCACGGCTTCGCCTGTGGCATCCACGACTGTCACCTTTGTCTGTGCGTCGGCCAGCAGCGTTCCGCCCAGGGCAAACGCAGCCAACAGCACCATCCGCCGGGCGTTATGGCCCAGCCGGATCAAGCTTTTCAGTTTGAAAGACATAAATGATAATTAGTTAGTTATTATTATAAATTAGTTGTTGTTTGTTTTCAGCCTACAAAGTTAATGTATTTGTTTGAATTACGCAAATGTTTGCACCTCTTTTTTATTTTTCTTGGGGCCGCTCGGTTTTTTCGCTATGCCGCGTGAAAAAATCTCACGTGAGAAATTTTCACGGGAGGCCTTCCCAGAAAAATTTCTCACGTGAGATTTTTTCAAAACTCGATGCCCCAGTTTTCGCGGGCGGTCAGCCGCTGTTTGCGCGAGCCGCCAGAGGGCTATTTGTAGAGGTAGCGCTTGATGCTCTTCTTGGGCGTCTTGGCAAACTCCTGCTCGTAGATTTCTATCTCGCTTATTTTCTCGTAGGCGGGCAGCTGCTGGTTCAGCCCGTTGCGGTTTTGCTCCATGATGCCCTGCAGGTCTTCCATGGTGAAGCCCAGGTTCTTGGCTTCGTCCAGGTCGGGGTGTACCAGTGCCACCAGCTTCTGGTCGCGCTGCACCACAATGCTCTCTACGACGAGGGTCATGGAGTTCAGCTTGTCCTCTATCTCCTCGGGGTAGATGTTCTGTCCGTTGGCGCTGAGGAGCATGTTCTTCGAGCGGCCGTTGATGAAGACGTTGCCATAGGCGTCCATGGTGCCCAGGTCGCCGGTGTGATACCATCCGTCCTTGTCGATGGTTTGGCGGGTAGCCTCTTCGTTCTTGTAGTAGCCCAGCATCACGTTCAGACCTCGGGTGAGGATTTCGCCAGGGGTATTCTCGGGGTCGGGCGAGTCGATGCGCACTTCCATGTGCTTGGCGGCGCGTCCGCACGAGCCGGGTGCAAAGCTGCGCCAGTCGCTGTAGCAGATGATGGGGGCGCACTCGGTGGCGCCGTAGCCCACGGTGTAGGGGAACTCTATCTGCTGCAGGAACTGCTCCACCTCCTGGTTGAAGGCGGCTCCGCCGATGATGATCTCGAAGAAGTTGCCGCCGAAGGCTTTCTTCACCTCTTCGCAGATGCGCTCGCGCACCTTCTGGGCTATGACGGGCAGCTGCAGCAGCAACTGCATGCGGGGCGTCTGAATCTTGGGGAACACCTTCTTGCGAATGATTTTCTCGATGATGAGGGGCACGGCAATGATGATGCGGGGCTTCACCTCGGCAAAGGCCTGGGCGATGATGGCGGGCGAGGGTACGCGGTTGAGGTAGTAGACGTGGCAACCGGTGAGGAACTCGTAGCTGAACTCGAAGGCCATGCCGTACATGTGGGCCATGGGCAGGATGGAGATGACGCTGCTGCCGGGCTTCAGCTCGTTGCCCATGGCCGAGCAGGCGAAGTCGAAGTTCGACCACAGGGCGCGATAGGGTATCATCACACCCTTCGAGAAGCCCGTGGTGCCGCTGGTGTAGTTGATCAGGGCCAGCTCGTCGGGGCTCTGCTCGTGATAGTAGTAAACGTGCTCCTTGCGGAAGTATTTGGGGAACTTCTTGCCGTAGAGCTCGTTCAGGTGTTCGCGGGCATAGGTGAGCTTGTCGGTGCGCGAGATGAGCAGCGAGTAGTCGTTGTTGCGGATGATGCCTTCCAGCTGGGGCATCTGTGCGGGGTCTATGTTGCCGCAAACGTGGTCGCCGGCGAAGAGGAGCTTGGCGTCGGAGTGGTTCACGATGTTGTGGATCTGGTCGGCGGTGAACTCGTGGAGGATGGGCACGGCAATGGCTCCATAGGTCAGCGTGGCCAGGAAGGCCACCGTCCACTGGCTGCTGTTGCGGCCGCAGAGGGCAATCTTGTCGCCACGCTGCACTCCGCTGTTCTCGAACAGGATGTGTACCTTCTCAATCTTGCGCGCCACGTCGTGGAATTGCAGTGTCTGTCCTTTATAGTCGGTCAGTGCATCCATGTCCCAGTGGTCTATGATGCTCTTCTCGACAAGGGCGTTATAACTCGGTATTTCTTTCATTTTTCTTTTCTCAGATTAGTTTCGGTTTAGGCTATTGTCATTGGTAAAGATATCGCTTGATGCTCTTCTTTGGCGTTTTCTGGAACTCGCTGTCCACCAGTTCCATGTGTGTCAGTCGGCAGTAGGCGGGCAGCTGCTGGTTCAGCTCCAGCCGGTTCTGCTCCATAATGTCCTGCAGCTCCTGTCGGCTGAAGTTCATCATCTCGTCCTGGTCGGGATAGATCAGCGCCACCAGCTTCTGCTCGCGCTGCACCACGAGGCACTCGCTGACCATGGGCATCGAGCTCAGCTTGTCTTCTATCTCCTCGGGGTAGATGTTCTGGCCGTTGGCGCCCAGCAGCATGTTCTTGATGCGTCCTCGGATGTAGATGTTGCCGTCGTCGTCCATGGTGCCCAGGTCGCCGGTGTGATACCATCCGTCGGCATCAAGGGCCTGGCGGGTGGCCTCCTCGTTCTTGTAGTAGCCCAGCATCACGTTCTGGCCTCGGGTCAGTATTTCGCCGGCCACGTTCTGCGGGTCGCTGCTGGCAATGCGCACCTCCATGTTGTCAATGGCGCAGCCACACGAGCCGGCGGCGAACTCGGTCCAGTCGCGATAGCTGATGAGTGGTGCGCACTCGGTGGCGCCGTAGCCCACGGTCAGGGGGAAGCCTATGGACAGCAGGAACTGCTCCACCTCCTTCGACAGGGCCGCTCCGCCCACAATCACCTCGTAGGCCTGGCCGCCGAAGGCCTGATATACCTGTTCGCAAATTTTCTCCTTCACCTTCTTCGACACCACAGGCATGGCCATGAGCAGCTTCATGCGTGGGGTCTGCATGATGGGGAAGACGCGCTTGCGAATGATTTTCTCGATGATGAGTGGCACGCTGACCACCAAGGCGGGCTGCACGTCGGTGAAGGCCTTGGCAATGAGGGTGGGCGAGGGCAGACGGTTGAGGAAAAACAGGTGGCAACCGTTGCAGAAGCCGAAGAGAAACTCGATGGCCAGTCCGTACATGTGGGCCATGGGCAGGATGTCGAGCATGGCCGAGCCGGCCTTGACGTAGGCTCCTAAGCGGCGGATGCAGAAGCCCACGTTGCCCTCCAGGGCGCGGTAGGGCAGCATGACGCCCTTCGAGAAGCCGGTGGTGCCACTTGTGTAGTTAATCAGGGCCAGCTCCTCGGGCTGGTCTTCGTGGTAGGCTACATCCTCCTTGGTGAAGGCGCGGGGATAGCGCGAGCCGAACATCATATTTAAATGTTCGCGTGCGTAGGTGAGCTGCTCCGAGCGCGACATCATCAGCGAGAAGTCGGGCAGGTTCAGAATGCCCTCCAGCCCGGGCATCTGCTCGGGGTCTATCTCCTTGGCAATGTAGTCGCCCACGAAAAGCAGGCGGGCTCCTGAATGATTGACAATGTTATGGATTTGCTCGGCATTGAACTCGTGCAGGATGGGCACCACCACGGCTCCGTAGGTCAGCGTGGCCAGAAAGGTGACGGCCCAGTGGGCTGAGTTGCGGCCGCAGACAGCAATCTTGTCGCCTTTCTCAATGCCGGTGTTTTGAAATGCTATGTGTAGCTTAGCTATTTTTCGCGCTACATCGTGGAACTGCAGCGTCTGCCCCTGGTAGTCGGTCAAAGCGTTTGAGTTCCAGTTGTTTAGAATCGATTGGCGGATATATTCATTAAAGCTTGGGCATGTATTCATTGCACAATTTAAAAAATTTTGTGCAAAGGTACATTCTTTTCTGCACATTTGCAAATTTTTTGTGCAGTATTTTTTGTCCTCCCATCAAATTGGGCAAAAAACTATCCGAAACGGACTTTTAGGTCAAAGACACATCTTTATTTCAAGTTAAGTTGACCCCTGTTGCCTTCTTCATTTTAAGTTACCGTTAAATAATAAGTTGGTACAATGATGATGAATTAAACACAGAGATACAGAGACACAGAGCCTTATTCTTTTATAAGAAAAAACTCTGTACCTCTGTATCTCTGTGTTTCAAAACCGTCCCAAGTTATTTTTTTATCGTTACTTAAACGACAACTTAGGACAACTTAGGACAACAATCTTTTTTTGAAGATTTGCGGGTGTGCCAAGGGCACAAAAACTTCAAATTATGCCATCAGAAGAGATTTATGTTAGATTTTTGAAGATTTTTGTCTTTGTATTTCTTCATTATTTTTACTTTTTCTTATTTGCATTTAGTAATTGCACCGCTTGCACCTACCTGCACCACCCCGAAGAAATAAATAATTAGTCCTTTCACGCGGAGGCTTCCCAGCAAAAAAAGTCATTGACTTTTTCTGCTGGGAGGCCGAGTTTTTCTGCTGGGGGGCCGAGTTATCGGTTTTGGAACATATAGAAAACTATTCTCTATGTTCCATCGCCAGCTTTCGAGCTTGCACCTGATGTTGCACCTAAGTGCAAACAAGGCTCATGGCCGGTGCAACCAAAGGTGCAAGCAGGCAAAGAGCTAACTCGCTGTGAATCAGCCATGGTGCAAGAGGTGTAAGCACCTTTCAGCACCGCAACCATGCTGCCATTTTTGCGCTATTTCACCACGTACTTCCGTCCGTTCTGGATGTACAGACAGTATCAGTTGGCCATTGCTTTAAGCACTACAGTCTTACCTCTCAACGGATCCTCGGGCTCCACAAGAAAATCAATACCATCCCAAACTCTATTTGTACGCTTAAGCTTTAGTTCCTTATTATTGTCTGAAAAGGAATAGGTATAAGTATCAATAGTCTTATAACTCCTTCCGTATTCAGCTATCAGTTCCTGTTCATTATAATGATACGTTATCTCACCGTAACACTCATCACTGGATTCGTACTTATACACTTCTCCATGAGGACCGTGAAGGATGAACGGCGTAAATTCAATACGCCCGTTAGCATGGAAGATAACAATTCTGTTTTCATTAGGATAGTCTGACACATTACCCTCTTCGTCTTCAATAGAAGATATGTACCAACGCCCAACGAAAGGACAGTTCTCATACAGCACCTGGTTGTCGTCGTCATCGCTGTTGCACGAACTTCCTATAAAGGAAAGACTGAACAAGCCCAGCAAGAGTAAAAGTTGTAACTTGATTCTTTTCATAATGTCTGTTGTTTTCTTTATTAAATAGCGGAGCATGACATTTTCTTGCATGCCCCGTTGAAGATTTAACATTCTTTGACCGTTACTTCACCATCACTTTATCTGTCAGGACATCATCACCAACATCACTTCACCACGTACTTCCGTCCGTCGCGGATGTACATGCCCCGCTGGGGCTTGCCCTGCAGGCGGCGACCCTGGAGGTCGAAAAGAGTGGGAGTTTTGAGGTTTTTCACAGTCGTACTTCCAATTATCAGAGCATCTACGTCATAATAATAATCTATCTTATATATATCATTGCCGCTGAATATATCATCAAGATAATCAACTAAAAATGCTTTTTGATTGTAGTATGACAATTTTGGATTAAGGTAAAAGAAAAACATACCTTGCGAATTCAAGCACCCCACTCCCTCCAGTAGCTTGTAGCCGTTGTCCAACGTTATCAGACGACGGGAAGTACCATCACGTGTAACAAGTGTTTCTACATTGACCACTGAGATGTCTGTATGCCCTGGCACGGACGGATATTTGTCGCCCACATGCATGTTGAAGTCATATAGAATTAATTCTCCGTCATCAGTTTGCATGTATGGTATGTAGTCTTTTTCGCCTATAAAGCTCCATGCTGATGTGTCGCTAATCAGTGCCATATATTCCTCACGATTGACCAAAATCCGGCCATCTTCTTCCCGGATTCCTATCATTGGCCTCATACTATAGAAATTTGCAGGTAGTGAAACAGTCTCAATAGCATCTCCATAACCAAGTATAAGCCTATATGTTTTTCCTTCTTTCTCGTATTCCGAATAGAGGAGATGCTCGATGAAGAAACCGTGAACGATACCAATCGCTTTAAATCTCCAAGTAGGATAAGATTTGTCTGTATCAAAAGTATAGCCTAAATAGCTTCTTTCATCGGCCAAAGCACAGACAGAACTGCACAACACAAGCAACAATAATATTCTTGTCTTCATAATAACGCTTTTTTTTTATCAAACAGCGGGGCATGCAAAACCTTGCATGCCCCATTGAATATTTAACATTCTTTGACCGTTACTTCACCATCAGTAACTATTCAGCGAAAGAACTTCTACTTGCTTTTTCTGAAACAAATTTGAATAATTATAACTAATTTGACCACAAATATCTATCATTCATTATAATTTGTGGAAATTTGTGGATAGAATTATTCAGATTATGGTAATTTGTTTCTTAAAAACCATCGCCGAGGACGATTCGCTGAATAGTTAGTGTCTTTTGACTTCCATGCATAATTAGTAGACTTATCACAAGCTGCAATGTAGTCCTCCATCAGGTTTTGCTGGTAGAATACACTTTATTCGTAGCGCATGGAGCGGGCGGGATGGATGCGGCTGACCAGATAGCTGGGGCCAATGAGCACCAGCACGCTGATGATGAGTGTGGCCACGTTGAGCAGCAGCACCAGCAGCAGGTTCAGCTCCATTGGGACCTCGCTCACATAGTAGGTCTGAGGGTCGAGCCTGACCAGGCCCGTGGCCTTTTGCAGCATGACGATGCCGATGCCCAAGACGTTGCCCCACAGCAGGCCGCGCCCGATGATGAACACGGCAAACCAGAGGAACGTGTGGCGGATGAGCGTGTTGCGGGCGCCAATGGCCTTCAGCACGCCTATCATCTGGGTGCGTTCAAGGATGATGATGAGCAGTCCGCTGATCATGGTGAATCCCGCCAGGGCCACCATCAGGCCGAGTATAATCCAAACGTTGATGTCGAGCAGGTCGAGCCATTGGAACACGGTGGGGTAGCTCTGGTGAATGGTGACGCTTGTTAGCGTGTTGCCCTGGCTGTCGAGCCGTCCCTTGTGGGTGAAGGCGTCGGTGATGTGCTTGTCGGTTTGTTCCAGCTGTTCGAAGTCGTCGACCAGCAGCTCGGCACCCGAACACAGGTCGCCCTTCCATCCGTTGCGGCGGTTGGCCACGTAGAGGTCGGTGATGCAGAACGTGTCGTCGAATCGTTTCATGTTCGTCTGATACACGGCACTGATGCGGAAGGCCAGGCGGCTGACGTGGTCGGCAATGAAATAGGCATAGACCAAGTCGCCCGCCTTGAGCTTCAGCTTGCTGGCCATGGTCTGCGAGATGACGATGCTGTAGGGATTGTCTTTCGAGTTTGGATTGCCTGGCGTGGGGTTGTGGTCATTAAAGGCAGGAAGCTGTCCCTCGACAATGTTTTCGCTGAGGAAGCTGGTGTCATATTCGGGGCCAATGCCCTTGAGCACCACGCCCAGGAAGTCCTGGTCGGTCTTCAGAATGCCCTGTGTCATGGTGTAGCGCTCCACATGGCGCACACCGTGAATGGCTTTCAGCTCGTTGATGAGGCTGTCGTTCATGCACACGGGCAGTGCTCCCTGGCCGCTGACGGCGCGCACGTTGAGCACCTGGATGTGGCTGCCAAAGCCCACCACCTTGTCGCGGATGGTGTGTTTGAAACCCAGCACCACGGCCACCGTGACAATCATCACGGCCAGGCCTATGGCCACGCCAGCCGTGGCAATGAGGATGGCAGGACGGCTGACTTTCTTGCGGTCGTCCTCCACGCCATAAATTCGTCGGGCTATGAAAAGAGGTAAATTCAAAAAACTCCTAACTCCTAACTCTTAACTCTTAACTCTTAACTCTTAACTCTTAACTCTCAACTCTCAACTCTTAACTCTCACTCCGTTCTTCCCGGATAGGCTTCGAGCGCTTTCTGCAGCACCACGAGGGCACGCTCCAGATCGTGCTTTTTCAGCACGTAGGCTATTCGCACCTGGTTCAGGCCGGCGCCGGGGGTGGTGTAGAAACCGGCGGCGGGCGCCATCATCACCGTCTCGCCCTCGTACTGGAAGTCGCTCAGGCACCAGCGGCAGAACTTCTCGGCATCGTCGACGGGCAGCTTGGCCACGGTGTAGAAGGCACCCATGGGAATGGGCGAATAGACGCCGGGGATGCGGTTCAGCCCGTCGATGAGGCATTTGCGGCGCTCCACATATTCGTCGTACACGTCGCGGAGGTATTCTTCGGGCGTGTCGAGCGAGGCCTCGGCCACAATCTGACCAATGAGGGGAGGGGAGAGGCGTGCCTGGCAGAACTTCATCACGGCGGCTCGCACCTCCTTATTTTTCGTGATGAGCGCGCCCACGCGTATGCCACATTCGGAATAGCGCTTCGACACGGAGTCGATGAGGATGACGTTCTGCTCGATGCCTTCGAGGTGGCAGGC
>JAFPTC010000018.1 GCA_017400455.1 Prevotella sp.
AGCTGGAAGGCTTGCTCCATGTGGCGCTCGTAGTTCTGCGTGGAGCTGCTGGTCTCGTGGTGCATGAGCAGCTTCACGCCCTTCTGATGGGCGTAGTCGTTGAGCATCTTCAGGTCGAAATCGGGATAAGCCGTCTGGAAGTCGAACACATCGCGCTTCCACATGTTGGCCCAGTCCTCCCAGCCCACGTTCCAGCCCTCGACGAGGACTTCCTGCAAGCCGTTCTTGGCAGCAAAGTCAATGTAGCGCTTCACCTTCTCGTTGTTGGCGGCGTGGCGGCCGTTGGGCTTGGCCTTGCTCCAGTCGATGTTATCGAGATAGATGCTGGGGAACTCGTCGGTGTAGTTCCAGCTGGACTTGCCCACAATCATTTCCCACCAGACGCCACAGTATTTCGTGGGATGAATCCACGACGTGTCGTCAAGGGCGCAGGGCTCGTTGAGGTTGAGGATGAGATTCGACGAGAGCATGTCGCGGGCATCGTCGCTGACCATCACCGTGCGCCAGGGCGTGTGGCAGGGTGTCTGCATGGCACCCTTCAGTCCCGTGGCGTCAGGCGTCAGATGGCTGACGAAGGTGAAGGGCTTGGGCAGCGGACTGCGGGCGGGCTGCGGGTTGGGCGTATAGGCATTGCTGGAGCCGCGCAGCTCGGTGGTGAAAGCCTTCGTCTGCTCGTCCACCAGCTCCAGGTGCATGGTGGCATAGTCGGCGCAGGCAGCCTCATGTATATTAATGTATAGGCCGTCCTGGCTCTTCATCTGCAACGACGTCTGTACGCCGGTGGGCGAGAAAACAGCCACTGAGGAGTTGCCCCAGTTCACGGCTTGCTCCATTCGTCCGCGAATCTCGCTAAGCTTCGACTCCTGCGTCTCTTGCTCTTGGGTGTCGTAGTCGCCAGGCAGCCACCAGGCGGTGTGATCGCCGGCCATGGCAAACTCGGTGCGTTCCTCCTGAATGAGGAAATAGTTCAGCTCGGGCTGCTGCGGAAATTCATAGCGCAGACCGATGCCTTCGTCATAGACACGGAAGCGGATGGCGATGCGGCGCTGGTGGTGCTGAGGCTGGAGCAGCTGTCCGGGAGCGCCCTTGGGCGGAGCGCTGCGCCATTGTTGCGACAAGGTAGCAACATACTCCGTATAATGGTTGCGGATGTCGCGGCTCTCGCCCCACACGGGCTGCCACGTCTCGTCGAAAGTCGAGGTCTGCTCGTCCACCAGCTGGAAGCCGGCCAGCAGGTCGCGCTCCTCCATTCCGAAGGAGGCATGCTTGTCGCGAGCCAGCTCCAATCCCAGATGCGAGGGCAGCACCACGGCCCTGTCCTTGTACGTCATCTCGTAGGTGGGGCGCCCGTCGCCATCGACATAGAACTTCAGCTTGACCTGTCCGTTGGGCGAAGCCACCTCGGCTGCCGTGGCCATCAGTGGAGCCAGCAGCAGGCCCGATAAAAACATCTTCCTATTCATCATTTATTCGTCGATATTGATAAGTTCATACTTCTTGGTTCCCAAGCCTATCTTCTCGGCCCAATCGATGGTGTGGGTGCCGTGGCGGCTGTTGATGCGCTCTTTCAGCGGAGCGTTGTCGTTGTCTTCCGAGGGCTGCATGTTGAAAATGATGTCGACGCAAGCCTGGTCGAGGGCTACGGGGTCGAGCGAAGCCAGGATGCCATAGTCCTTCAGGCGCACAGGCTCGGGCTGGTCAACGCAGTCGCAGTCAACGGTCATATTGTTCATCACGTCAATATAGACTACGCGCTCTCCACGGCCGAAATAGTTATGAACGGCCTGGGCGGCAGCAGCCATTGACTCCAGGAATCCGTCCTGGTTCTCTACGTGCTCCCACAGTCCTTCCACCACTTGCTGGTAGCCGGCAGTGTGGATGTTAGCCTTACCGTTGGCCGATGCCACGCCAATGCTGGCGTTCTTCAGCACGCCGCCGAGTCCGCCCATCGGGTGTCCCTTAAAGTGAGCCAGATTAATCATGAAGTCATAGTTCTTCAGGTGCGAGCCTACGATGTCATACTTAATGTTCGTCGTATCCTCCACGGGTATCTGGAACTCGCCCTCCTCGTCCATCAAGTCCACGTTGAAGCGAGGCGAGAAGCCGTGGTCGCGAATCACCTGCCAGTGGTCCTCAAAGGTCATGCGCTTGCCCTCGTAGGCGGTGTTGCACTCAACGATGGTGCCTCCCACCTCGTCCACCAGCTGTCCTATCAGCTCAGGCTTCAGATAGTTGGGGTTTCCGGCCTCGCCAGTAGAGATTTTCACGGCCACGCGGCCTTGAGCCTCGCGGCCAAGGGCGTGGTAGATTTTCACAAGCGACTCCGGGCTGATGTCGCGAGTCACGTAGACTTTTGCAGACGTGTTCATGCTGTCTTCTGTTTGTTGATTTTCATTTGCAGCCTGGGCTGCGTTCTTGTTCCCGCACGACGTGCACATCAGCACGCCAGCCAGCAGCAGCGCTGCCATTGTAAAACACTTTCTCATATCCTTATTCGTTAGTTTGGTATGCTCATTTACGTCCGCTGGTAGTAATCAGGTCCTCAATCTCCTCGTTGAAGTCGTCGGCAGCCAACAGCTGCTCGATGGTGAGGTGCATGCGATAGCGCCAGTAATGGCGTGGATTAGCGGGAATGTTGATGCGCTCGGCATTCTGGTCGGGCAGGCGCAGACGCTCACTGATACTCAGCCAATCCTGCAAGGAGATGAGGCAGAGCATGCTTGGCGATGTGAGGTGGCGGCTGACGATGTCCTTAGCCAGCCATCCAGGCAGCGGATGGGGAGCAGCATCACCGCGATAGAGCATCGTGGCGTAGTAATCCTGCGTGCGGGCCTCGTCCTCGTCCCACCACTGGCGAAGGGTGCTCATGTCGTGGGTAGAGATGGTGGCCACCGAGCGATAGGGATTGCGGCTCAGATGGCCGAAACGCACGGCCGGGTCCTTCGGCATGGACTGAATCTCCAATGAGAGGATGCGCAGCTGGTTCATCACCCAGGGCACGCAGTCGGGCACCATGCCCAGGTCTTCTGCGCAGCAGAGCATGCGCGTAGCCTGCGTCAGACGGGGCAGTTTCTTCATGGCCTCCTGATACCAGAACTGGTTCATGCGGCGGTAGAAGTAGTCGTTATAAAGGTTCCAGAAGCGCTGTCGCTCGTCTTCGGTAAGCAGCGACTGAAACTCGGGCAACTTCGGAGCGTTGATGCGCGGATGCCAAGCATTCTCGGGCCGCTTGTGGTCTTTCAGGAAGAGTTCCTCGTGGAAGGGCACGCCGTATGCCTCCACCTCCTCACGGGTCATGGGCAGCGAGGGCTGGAACTGGCCGTAGAGGCCGCTCTTCTCGGGCATGGGAATCTCCCAGATGCGGAAGAAGCCCAGCACGTGGTCGATGCGGTAGGCATCGAAGTATTCGGCCATCTTGCGGAAGCGGCGCACCCACCACTGACAACCGTCCTTCATCATTTCGTCCCAGTTATAAGTGGGGAATCCCCAGTTCTGGCCGTCCTCGCTGAAGGCGTCGGGCGGTGCTCCTGCTTGTCCGTTCATGTTGAAGTAGCGCGGCTCGGCAATGACGTCTACGCCGTCGCGATTCACGCCGATGGGGATGTCGCCCTTCAAGATGACGCGATTGCTGCGGGCATACTCATGGGCAGCGTGCATCTGGGCGTCCAAGTGGAACTGCACGAAGTACCAGAAGGCAGCCGTGCCCTGCTTGTCGCGATTGACGCAGAACTGGGCGTATGGCTCCAGCCATTCGTTGTTGGCCTCCATGAAGCGCTTGTAGGCTGCCGTGCGCTTGGTCTTGGTCCCCTCCTGGGCAAACAGCTCGCGCAGGTAGTCCATCTTTGCCTGGAACATGCGCTCATAGTCTATCTGGGGCAGCGCGTTCAGCTCCTGCCTCATCTGCTCAAAATACTGCCTTCGGCCTTCATCCTTCAGCTGGGGCAGCTGGCGCAGGTCCATGTACTGCGGATGCAGGGCATAGATGCTGATGGCGTTGTAGGGATAGCTGTCTTGCCACGTGCCCGTCTGGTTGGTATCGTTGATGGGCAGTATCTGCAACACGCGCTGCTGCGTCCGTGCACACCAGTCTATCATCATCTTCAAGTCGCCGAAGTCGCCCACGCCAAAGCTACCCTCCGAGCGGAGCGAGAACACGGGGATGACGGTGCCCGCCGCCTTCCACGGATAGACGGGGAAGAAGGCCTGGGGCAGTTCATAGACGAACACATCGCCTTTCTGGACCCCTACGGCAGGGAGTTCGACGAAGCGGTTGTCGCCCGTTTCCCAAATCTCCTCGCCCGTATTCCTCTGAATGATGAATTTAAACTCAAAGCGGCCCGGCAGGCGGTCGCCGTCAAGGCTGGCCACCCACTCGTGACATTCGTGCTCGGCCATGGGCAGGGCATTATCGACATTCCACCCACCGAGATAGTGGGGCGCCCCAACGAGTGCCAGGCGTTCGTTCTGCCTCAACTGCGGGGCGCGTACCTTCAGCCTGACGGTACGCTGATATTCCGTTTTCGTGCTCAGCTGACGCTCACGGGCCATGACGCAGTCGGTGAAGGCCGAGGAATAGAGATAGGAGTCCTCGGGAATGTCAATCCAGTGGTCATATACCACGTAGCGGCTGCCCGTCTTTGCGGCCAGCTCCAGCCGATGGGGCTCCACCAGCCATTCGTGGCGTACAATTTCCTTGTCTTTCAGCACGCTGTAGTAGTAGTCGAAGAACGTGCCAGGCTCGCCCTTCCAATCCAGCTCGCAGGTCCAGAAGGCTCCGTCGTTGGTATGCATCTCATGGGCCGTCGTGTGACCCTTCTCATCCAGAATGTTCAATGATAGGCGCTCTCCGAAAGCAGAGCGATACTCCATGTTGAAGAAAAGTTTCATCGTGTAAGGTTTTTATTTGTTTTATTTGTACAAAAGTAGTGTTTTTTTGCCATTCTGCCACGCCCCACACGGGCAAAACGAACGGCAATAACGCGCAAACGTTTGCATCCGAAAAAATATATCCCCGCAAATTTGGCCAATATCAATTCTTTTCGTAATTTTGCATAAGAATAAAACTTTACCAACTATTGAAGACAACATTCATGAAGAAAACGACTCTCATGGCACTGCTGCTGCTTGCCTCAGCCGTGCTCAATGCCCAGCGACCACGCCGCGAGTACACGCCGTCGCCCGTCAAGGGCACCGTATGGAACCAGCCAGGCAACGCCAACCCCTTCATTCCTGGCTATTTTGCCGACCCCACCATCCGTAAGTTCGGCGACAACTACTATCTCTATGCCACCACCGACGGCACCGGCAACGGCTACGGCCCGGCGCAGGTGTGGGTGAGCCGCGACTTCGTGAACTGGAAGAACATCGTCATGAACTGGCCCACCACCGAGGTGGTGTGGGCACCCGACGTGGTGCAGCAAGCTGACGGCAAGTATCGCTACTTCTACTGCGAGCCGTGCGTCATCAGCATCGGCGAGAGCGCTTCGCCCGTCGGCCCCTGGACCAACATTCTGGGCCGCGAGGATGCCGTGATGGTGCCCGACCGTTATGTTCACAACGCCATCACCCTCGACCCCCAGCTCTTCCGCGACGACGACGGCAGCGAGTACCTCTATTTCACCACCTGGGGCATCTACAACGGTTTCGGCTGTGGCGTGGCCAAGCTCAACCCTCACTCAAAGGCTTCTGAACTCAAAAACCTCCGTGACGCCCGCAGATGGAACGAGGCTCGCCCCTACCCCATTGCCGCCGACTCGTTTTTCAGCGAGAAGCGCCTCATCCCCAACACCGAGCTGAAGGACATTTTCGAGGCGCCCTTCGTGTTCAAGCGCAACGGCATCTACTATTTCACCTACAGCAGCGGCTCTTGCCACACCGACACCTATCGCGTGCAATATGCCACGTCGAAGGTGGGGCCCATGGGACCTTTCGAGTATAAGGGCGAGCTGCTCACCACCAACGAGGATCACACCGTCCACGGCCCTGGCCACCACAGCATCCTGGAGCAGGACGGCCGCTACTACATCGTCTACCACCGCCACAACATCCAGAAGTCCGTCCACGGCTTCAACCGCCAAGTGTGCATCGACGAGCTGCAGTTCGATGC
Source organism: Prevotella sp. (assembly GCA_017400455.1). Classification (GTDB taxonomy): domain Bacteria; phylum Bacteroidota; class Bacteroidia; order Bacteroidales; family Bacteroidaceae; genus Prevotella. Next base: position 6,107 of record JAFPTC010000018.1, read on the forward strand.
CGCCGGCAACATCCTGCCCGTCGTGCCTACCCACAACGCCGAGAACGTAGACATCTTCAAAGCTCATACTTCAAAACGCAAATCTCATTCCTCCGCCAATCTGGCCTTCGGCGCCAAGGTGACGGCCAGCAGCTACTACGACGACGAGTTCAAGCCCGAATATGCCGTTGACGACAACAATGCCACGCTCTGGAAAGCCCGTCATGGCAACTGGGACGGCATGGCCCAACATGCTGCCGCCCGACACGACGAGTGGTTACAGATAGACCTGGGCAAGCCCCAGAAATTCAACGAGGTGTGGACGCAGTTCGAGTATGCCACCTTCTTCTACCAGTACAAGATTGAGACCTCGCTCGACGGGAAGAGCTGGACGCTCTACGCCGACCGCACGGCCAACACCATGCAAGGCTCGCCCATGATCGACCGTGGAAAGGCCAAGGCCCGCTTCCTGCGCATCACCATCACTGACACGCAGAAGAATGGCCACATGCCCGCCCTGTGGAACGTGAAGGTGTGGAAGAAAGCGCCCCTGCTGCCCACCACCGATATGGAGAGCAACGACGGCTATCCCGGCATGCACCAGCAGGATGTCAAGCCTGCCGAGCGCCATGCCGACGCCATGCAAATCAACGTCGGCCAGCTGGCCAATGGCCATCAGCAGCCCTTCGACGTGACCGAGGTGAAGGCTGGCGCCATGACCTTCAAGGCCAACAAGCTCATCCGTGCCCGCGTGAAGGACGGCCGCTGGGCCCTGTTCTTCAACGGCACTCAGCAGCTCACGAGCCAGCAGCCCCTGCCAGCCGATTTCAGCTATAACGCGCCCTATACCATCAGCGCCTGGGTGCTGAGCACCAAGGTGGGTCCCGTGGCCACTGTGGCCTCGCTCACCACCTCGCGAGCCGACCTGGCCACCACCGAGTTCCGCCTGGGCAACGACCCGCAGACGGGCCTGGCCAATCACAACGGCTCCTTCGAGAGCTACGGACTGCCCCAGCTGATTAAAGACGGACAGGGCCACTGGCAGTTCTGGGTGCTCACCTTCGACGGATGGAAGGAGCGCGCCTACCTGAACGGCCAGCTCGTTCACGAGCAAAACAACTTCCTCATGCTCCGGCCCGAAGGCCACATCACCATCGGGGCCGACGGCGCTGGCTCGAACAACTTCATGGGCTACATCAGCTCGCTCAGCATCAGCCCCACGTCCACATCGGCCCAGGAGGTGCTGCGCCTCTACGACGCCACCAGCGCTTCCAATATTCCCTCGCTGGGCGACGACGACTTCGAGGAAATTGACCCCGACAGCAAGTTCGTGCTCTCGCCCGACATGAAGCCCGTCTGCGAGCAGCGCGAAGAAATGACGCTCTCCACGCAGAGTGCCGACTTCAACGACGACCCGCTGCACAACGGCGGACAGATTCTGAAGGAGGTGGAGGGCGACTTCGTGGCCATGGTGCGCCTGAGCGACATGGAGGGTCTGCGCCAGCACAGCGTGAAGAGCTACAACGAGGGCGGCCTGCTCATCATCTCCCCCTCTACGGGAGGGGACTGGGGTGAGGCATACCAGATAGGCGTCTTCCCGCTCTACAACTGCGGCAACATGCTCACGCGCCTCAGCCGCCACGGCCGTCCGCAATTTCCCAACTACAAGGGCTACAACCCCGACCCGCTGATGCAGTTCGAGCGTCGCGGCCAGCAGCTCTTTGCCCGCACCAGTCGCGACGGCGTGACCTGGGAGAACATGCCGGGCTCGCCCATGGAGGTGCACAGCCCCAAGCTGCAAGTGGGCGTCTACCAGACCACCTACAGCGCCACCCCCTCGTGGGTGAAGCTCAGCGACTTCGTCATCTACCAAAAGTAATGGCGTGTCTCGATGCTTGAAAAAGGATAAAACGAATTAACTAATGAGAAAGAACCATCTTCCCACCATCCTACAGTCGTTCCTGCTGGCCTTTGCCTTTGGCTCGTGCTACGCGGCCGCCAACCGGCAGATGCCACCCGAGTCGGAAGACTCCATAGCTGTGCAGCCCCGCGAGCACCGCCTGAGCCTGCTCTTTGCCGGCGACCTGATGCAGCACGGGCCGCAGATAAAGGCCGCACTGCAGAAGGACGGCAGCTACAACTACGACGAGTGTTTCGCCCAGGTGAAGCAGGAGATTGAGCGCGCCGACGTGGCCATAGGCAACTTCGAGGTGACGCTGGGCGGCAAGCCCTACACCGGCTACCCGCAGTTTCGCGCACCCGACGACTACCTGCGCGCCTGCATCGATGCGGGCTTCGACGTGCTGCTCACGGCCAACAACCACTGCCTGGACAGCCGCCGGCAGGGACTGGAGCGCACCATCATGATGATGGACTCGCTCGGCGTACCCCATCTGGGCACCTATGTCAACGAGGCCGTGCGCGACAGCACCTACCCCTTCCTCCTCGAACGCAACGGCCTGCGCGTGGTGCTGCTCAACTTCACCTACGGCACCAACGGACTGCCCCTTGAGCATCCCAACGTGGTGAACCTCATCGACACCGTGCAGATACGCTCAGACATAGCCAAGGCGCAGCAGATGCACCCCGACGTGATCATCGCCCTGCCCCACTGGGGCATAGAGTACCAGCAGTTGCCGTCGCCCCAGCAGCGCGAGCTGGCCGACTGGCTCATGGCCAACGGCGTAGACCACGTCATTGGCGGCCATCCCCACGTGGCGCAGCCATTAGAGCTATCGGCCGACAGCCTCCACCTGGTGGCCTGGTCGATGGGCAACGTGGTGAGCAACCAGTCGAAACCCAACACCTATGGCGGCTACTTCGTGCGCCTGGAGCTGCTGAAGCGCGACACGCTGGAAAACGGCACGCCGCGCCCCCACGCCCAGACGCGGCTGAGCGACTGCGGCTACTGCCTGTACTGGGTGAGCCGGCCGGCCGACAACAACTTCCGCCACAACTATCGCATCATGCCCATCGACGTGGCCGACTCGGTGCTCACGGGCATGGAGCAGAAAAACCGCTACGCCATTCGGGCCAGCATGCGCCGGCTGATGGAACGCCACGCCAAGGGCGTCAGAGAATATTCTTTCTAAGGGAAAAATTGCAGGGGGGCCGCCCCATAAAAATTTCTCACGTGAGATTTTTTCACGGGAAGCCTTCCCAGAAAAAAATCTCACGTGAGATTTTTTGCTGGGTCGCGTGCCCCAGCAAAAAAAGCCTTGTTGCCTGTATTAAAAAGCCACCTCGGAAGCGCCAAGTTGATAGCCCTGCGCCTTCAGCCTGCCACTGCCGCGCACCACGGCCATGCAACGGCCAAAGAAGGCCTTGCGCTGCGGGGCGGTGAAACGCTCCATGGAGGTCTGGCAGCCATTGTCGGTGGCCACAACCTGAGCCTTGCCCTCAGTGGAGAAGAAGATTTGATCCTCGGCCCAGGGGCAGAGATTGCCATCGCGGTCTACCACCTCAGCATTGATGAAGGTAAGATCGCGGCCGGCATAGTCCACCGTGAGGCGTATGTGGTGTGGGGTTCCGGCCGTGCGGATGGTCTGCTGGCAAACCACCTTTCCGTCCTTGCGGCTGACGGCTTTCACCTCGCCTGGCTCAAACTGCACGCGCCAGCCCACGTGGTACTCCGTCGTCAGGCGGTCGTCGGTGCGTTCGCCGTGGCTCGTCTTCCGCTTCACGCCCTGGCTCTTGCCATTGATGAAGAGTTCCACCTCGTCGGCCTGGTTGTAGTAGGCCCAGAGGTCGATGGTCTGGCCGGGGAGCCAGTTCCAGTGAGGAAAGAGGTGGAGCATGGGCTTCGCGGTCCATTCGCTTTGATACATGAAGTACGAGTCTTTGGGAAAACCGGCCAGGTCGATGATGCCGAAATAGCTGCTGCGGGCGGGGAAACCGTATGGCGTAGGCTCGCCAATGTAGTCGAAGCCCGTCCAGATGAACTGTCCGCCACAGAAGGGCGTATGCTTCACCACGTCCCACGTTTCTTCATGGGTGCTGGACCACGAGGCGTGCATGTTGTCGTAGGCTGAGCACATGAAGGTGGGATCGGTATAGGGCAGCCACCACTCCACGGGTGCCTTATAGACCGAGTCGGAGGGCATCATGTAGTAGCCTCGCGTCTGCAGGGCGCTGACGCTCTCGGTCATGATGAAGGGCTTTCCGGGGAAGTTCTTCGGAACGTCCTTCACCCACTGGTGGTGGTAGTTGAAGCCAATGATGTCGATGGCGCCGCTGCGGAACAAGTGATTGTCGGGCGACGGCTCGTTGCAGCCGGCGGTGATGGGCCGCGTGGTGTCGTAGCGGCACACAATCTCGGCCAGGTGCTGGGTGAGCAGCGAATTGACGCTCAGCTCGCCCTCCTGGGCCAGCGTCGAGGGGTCGTGTCCGGCATTCAGAATCAGGTTGGCCTGCTCCAGCGAGAGGGTGTCGGCCTCGGCGCTGCTCCACTGCTCCAGCACCTCGTTGCCTATCGACCACATGAGGATGCTGGGATGGTTGCGGTCGCGCAGCACCAGGTCGGTGAGGTCGCGCTCGTGCCACTCGTCGAAGAAACGGGCATAGTCGCCGGCCGTCTTGCGGCGTCGCCACATGTCGAAGCTCTCGTCCATGACGATGAAACCCATCGAGTCGGCCATAGCCAGCAGCTCGGGTGCCGGCGGGTTATGGCTGGTACGGATGGCGTTCACGCCCATTTGCTTCAGCTTCACCAGCTTGCGGCGCAGAGCATCCTCGTGAACGGCGGCTCCCAGACAACCAAGGTCGTGATGCTCGCAAACGCCGTTGAGCTTCATGTTCTGGCCATTCAGCCAGAAGCCCGTCTGGGCGTTGAACTCAAACTGGCGGAATCCTGTGACGGTCTCCACGGCGTCGGTCACGCGGCCCTTCACCAGCACTTCCGTGCGTACATTATATATATTAGGCACCTCGGGCGACCACAACTTGGGGCGGCTCACCTTCAGTCGGCTGCCACCAAGGGCCACGACACGGCCGTCGGGGGCGGTGATGGTGTTGCGCACGGTGTATTTCGCCCCCGTGGGATTCTCCACCTCTACGTCCACGCTGACGCGCCCGTCGGCCTCGGTCTGCACATGCACGCCCCAGTGCTTCACGTGCACCGGAGCGGTTTTCGTGAGCCACACATGGCGATAGATGCCGCAGCCGGAGTACCAGCGCGAGTTGGGCTGGTCGCTGTTGTCCACGCGCACGGCCACCACATTGTCACCGGCCTTCAGGAAGGGCGTCACATCATATTCAAACGAGCTGTAGCCATAGGGACGGAAGCCCACTTTCTGGCCGTTCACATAGACGGTGCTGTTCATGTAGACGCCGTCGAACTCCAGGAAGTAACGGGTGCCCGACTGGGGCGTCTCGCAGTCGAAGGCGGTGAAATGCTTTCTGTACCACCCCACTCCACCGGGCAGCGCGCCGCCACCGGCTCCGCTGGGATTGCCAGCCGAGAAGTCGCCCTCGATGGCCCAGTCGTGGGGCACGTTGAGCAGGCGCCAATGGCTGTCGTCGTAGGCGGCGCCGGCCATTGCTGCCGAATCGGCCAGCACGAAGCGCCAATGGGAATCAAAGCTCTGCCGCTCGCGGGATTGGGCAGAAATAACGGTGAACAGCAGTGCCACCAGTAGCAATAGTTGTCGTTTCATATAGTCATGGTATTTGTTGCGTCAGAACGTCATGCGAATCATGAAGCGTACGCCCTGCTTGTGGGCCGTGGGCAGATGGTTGTAGTTCAGGCGGCGGATGTACTCCACATGTACTATCTTGAAGATATTGTGAATGCCGGCCGACACTTCCCAGTAGGGTTCTTTCTTGTCCATAATGTAGGAGCCTTCGGGGAAATACATCAGCAGGCCGTCGCCCTGGTTCTGGGCCAGCGTGGGGTTGTTCTTGTCAGAAAGGTCGCCCCAGAGGCATTTCACCGAGAGCCACTCGCGCCACTTCAGCTTGCGCAACAGCGGGATGCGGTTGAAGATTTTTCCGTTCAGGTCCCAGTTGAGCATGGCCGAGGCGTAGCGGTCGTTGAGGAACTCCATATTGTTGATCAGGGTGAAGGTATAGTCCTGCATGATGTAGCTCAGGTTGGTCTCGGGCATGATCAGCAGGGGGAAGGGCACCTTGTTCCACTGAATGCCGCCCTTAGCTATGAAGTCCATCTTGCCCCATGACTTCAGCCAGAAGCGCTTGTAGATGCTGGCCTCGGTGAAGTTGTAGCGATAGTCGCCGCCGAGGAATCCCTTCACGCCCATGGTGTGGCTCAGCGTGAATACGGGCGAGTCGAGGTTGATGGGCAGTCGGCGCTGCTTGGTGTTGATGAAGGTCTCGCCCGGGGCGAAGCGCAGCTCGCCGCGCAGCTCGGTGGTGCGCAGCTTTTGTGAGTAGGGCGAGGGGCCGGAGCCTGGGGCGGGCATGTGGGGATTCGACCAGTTGCGCCACTGGCTGCGGTCGGCCGTCTCGCTGAGCGGAATGAAGAACAGCTGGCCTGCGCCCTCGTTCTCCTCTGTCTTCAGCGACAGCGTGGTCCGGAAGCCCCAGTCCTCCTCGCGCTCGAAGGTGAGCGACTGGCGATTGTAGAACATCATCTTGTCAACCTTGGCCCACTTGAACGAGGTAAAGACGTTGTCCTTGTCGGTGTGCATGAACTTGTCTGACGGCGACATCACGTCGTAGGTCGACTGGAGCGTGAGTGTGCGCTTGGGGAACTCGCGGGGCAGATATTCCTTCTTGTTGAACGACCAGATGAGATCGCCCTTGTAGTAGGTCTTCTTCGAGTCCATGCCGTGGGCAATGTATCCTGCGGCGAAGAAGTTGCTGTCGAGATTGGCGGTGGTCTGCGCCGAGAAGCGGAAGCGATAGCCGTCGACAAAGTTGCGGGTAATCATGGTGTTGATGGGACCGATGTCCACCTTCGAGGGCACTTTTGGCGTGCCAGTCTCCACAAAATTCTCTATGAAGGCCTTGGCCACGAAAATGATGTAGTTGAAGCCCTTGATCTGCTCCAGTCCGTGGACGAAGGCGTCCATCGAGCTTTCGCTCTTGGTGAGTTCCACTTGGCGGTACTGCGCCCAGAAGTCGTCGCCCTGCATCATGGCGTTCACGTCCTTCACTTCTTTCTTCTTGCCCTTGAACAGCTGGCGCGGCAGCTCGTCGAAGGCATAGCCGGTGAGGCGGGTGTTGCGGATGACGGCGAATTGCTGCAAGAAGGAGGCCACCTTCAGCTCGGTGAACATGTCGTCGACCGAGAGCACCCACTCGCCGCTGGGCAGCTGGGTGAACTCTTGGGTTACCTTCATGTTTTCCACGAAATTCACGTCCGACCGCTTGGGAATGGTCATCTCGCAGCGCTTCACCTGGTAGCTGCTGTCGGCCAGGATGTAGAGCTGTCCGCGAAACCCGAAATCCTGCTGATTGTTGGGCAGGAAGGAGAGATGGAAACAGAGGTCGCGGTCGACATAGACCGTGTCCTCGATGTAATAGCGATAGAAGGCAATGGCATCGTCGCCTATGGGCGAAGTGAAGGGATACTGCAACAGGCGAATCTGGTCATCGTAGATATTAATATCGGTAAAGACGTCCTTCATCAGCGTGGTCAGTATGTCGCCCGTCTGTATGAGTTCGTTGATGCCGCTATTGTTCATTCCCTTGATGATGGTCTTCTCGTCGTGTGGCGACTTGCGATAGATTTTCTGCGACACGGTCTCGTCGACCGAGATGGGCAGAATGAGCTTCTGGTTGTAGGGACAGGTTTCCACCTGGTCGCGCAGCCATTGTTTCTTGCCCAGCCTGCTGCTGTCGAGGAAGGCGGGCGTGACGTCGTTGAGGGCGAGCGTTAGCTTCTGATACTTATTATATTGGTAGAAGTCGTGGTTGCTCAGGTCGGTGCGCTTCTTTGCGGCCACCACCTTCTTCATCAGCTCTACGGCGGGGTTGTTTTTGCGGCTGTAGCGCGACCGCTTCGACTTCACCGTCACTTCGCCCAGCATCTTGCTGTCGGGTTTGAGCAGGATGCGCAGATAGTGGGGCGTGCGATGGTCGACGATGATGGTCTGCTGATGATAGCCCACGGCGCTGAACGTCAGGGGCCAGCCATCGTGGCGGTCGATGGTGAACGAGCCATTGAGCTTCGAGGCCACGGCCACGCCATGACCACGATAGATGCAGCTGGCCATGGGGATGCTGTCGCCCGTCTGGGCATCGAGCACATGGCCGGTGAGTGTCTGCGCAGATGAAGTGATGAGTGATAAGTGATAAGTAATTAATATCACTACCACGTTCAACACCATTCGCATGACATACTCATTTCTATTGCCGTTTTTAATCATTCTCTTCAATTATCACTCATCACTTATCACTCATCGCTTATCACTCACCACTTTCTCCATCTCGCGGCACATCTTCTCGTGGCGATACTTCATGTAATAATAGAGGGCTGCCAGGACGGTGATTTCGAAGACCGGGTAAATCCAGGGCAGGTTCACGAGACAGGCAACGTACATGACCGTGGCGCGGGTGTTGTGGGTAAGCGTGTTTGTCATCCACATCAGCGGCAGGCTCTGCTGGCGGAACTGCTGACGGAAGTCCTGCGGCATGTCGGCGGCATTGGGCCATTTCTCCTTCACCTGTCGGAAGAAGCGCTGGAAATGGGGGGTGTTATTCTCCTGCTTGCGACACCAGCCTATGTAGAAGTAATGGAACAGATAGTCCCAGAAATAGCCTTTGTCGCCCACGGTGAACGGTCCCCACTTGCGCTTGGGCATGCTGTCGAGCAGGCGCTGTTCGCCCTTGGTGCTGCTCAGCTCGCTGCCTTCCTCGCCCTTGATGAAGTAGAGGTGAATCTGGCGGTAGTAGTCGGCCAGCTGGCACTGGCGGGCATGCCAATAGAAGCCTGCGAAGCCGCAGAGCACGAAGCCCCAGAAGGTCCAGTTCACTGAGCCGTCGGTGAAGGGCAGCGGCTGGTTCCACAGGCGCAGGGCGATGCCCAGATAGCAGAAGAAGAACCACACGTCGCTGGCCAGCCCGTCGAGCATTCGGCCGATGGCCGTCTTGTGGTTGGTCAGTCGGGCCATCTGGCCGTCGGTGCTGTCACAGAAGTTGGCAAACAGCATGAGCACCACGCCTGCCACGTTCCACCACAGCTCGGTGTGATAGAAACAGAAGCCGGCAGCGGCCCCGAGGAACATTGAAAGAATAGTGACGAAGTTGGGCGTGACGCCTATTTTGATCCACATCAGGGCGAAAGCCAGTCCGATGGGTCGGGTGAAATAGACGTCGAACGTCTCTTCTGTGTCGTTCGACTTGAACGACTCTTGTAGCAATTGTTTAAAAGACTTCTCCATTTGGGGTGCAAAGTTAAGCATTTTAGCTGACAAAAAACCAGTTTTAGCCCGATTTTCTTGTCTTTCATGGAAAAAAGTGCTATCTTTGCCATCGCAACGGAGAAATGGATAATGAACAACCGTTGCACATTTTCAAAATGAGACAAACAGACAGAAACATCATCATGATTACGGCCGGCGGCGTGGGTGAGCGTTTTGGAAGCAGCGTGCCCAAGCAGTATGTAGAGATGAACGGTCGCAAGGTCATCAGCTACGTCATCGACGCCTGCAAGCAGAGCCAGCTGGCCGACGCCATCCTCGTGGTGGCCCACCCCAAGTATCACGACGAGCTGACCCGGGAATTTGGCGTAGAGGTGACGGCCAGCGGCCCAGAGCTAAACGTGACAAAGCGCAACGGGCTGGACTATATCAAGGAGCACAGCAACTGTGAGAAGGTAGTAGTGGTCGACGCCGTGAGGCCGGCCGTAGAGAGCCACGTGCTGGACCGTTTTTTCACCACGCTCGACCATTACGACGCCGTGGCCTGCGCCCGGAAGATTACCGACAGCCTGGGCCGCATTGGGGAGTGGATTGTCAACCGCGAGGAGTATTACACGCTGTCGGCCCCCGAGGGATTCCGCTTCCAGCTCATCGACCAGCACTTCAGGGCCGACTCCCCCTTGACGGAATCCATTCAGCAGCTGCCGCCCCAGTCGAAGGTTTTCCTCGATTTCGACGTGCCTTACTACGACAAGCTCACCTACCCCGAAGACCTGGCCAAGATTCAGTCGATTCTCAGCCAGCGGCAGGCGCAGCAATAGGCACCGGGCACGGAGCGAATACCTCTTTTGAAAATTGGAACACTGAGGCACAGAGATGCAGAGGCTCAAAAAAAGAAGCACTGCATCTCTGTGTCTCTGCGCTTTTATATATAAATAATGTAAAACTGCATAAAAATGAATAAATATGCAGTTTTTGACTGGGGGAGCGGCCCGTTTTCACGGGAGGCCTTCCCGTGAAAAAATCTCACGTGAGATTTTTTCACGCGGCATTGAGATTTTTTCAAAACTCGGCCCCGCGTAAAACTGTATAAATATTCATTTTCAAGGAATGGCCTTCCCGCTGACAAGACAGGCTGCTGCAATCAGCCCACGGGAAGATTGACGACGAACTTAGAGCCTTGGCCCACCACAGAGTCGACCGTGATGCGGCCGCCGAGGCTGCTGACGAGCATGCTGCAAAGGCTGAGCCCCAGGCCGGCGCCGGGCACGAACTCGTCGACCTTGAAGAAACGGTCGAAAATGCGCTGCTGGTTCTCGGGCGCAATGCCCTTACCCGTGTCCTGTACCCAGATGTCCACCCAGCCGTTCTTCGGGGCGTCGAAGCCTACGGTCACGCTGCCCTGGCTGGTGAACTTGGCTGCATTAGACAGCAGGTGTCTCACGATGTCGCTCAAGCGGCTGTAGTCGGTAGACATGGGCAGGCTCTCACAGGCATACTGGGTGATGAGCTTCACTCCCGCCGGCATCTTGGACATGAAGCGCTCCACCAGGTCGGCCAGCAGCTGGTTCAGGTCGAAGTCGGCGATGGTCGGCGGCTCCTGTCCCGACTCCACCTTCGATATGCTCACCACGTCGTCAATGAGTCCCAGCAGCTTCTGGCTGTTCTCGTTGATCATGCCTATCAGCTCCAGGCGCTCCTGCTCCGAGCCAATGTCGGTGAGCAGGTTGGCCGAGCCTACGATGCCGTTCAGCGGCGTGCGTATCTCGTGGCTGATGTTGGCAATGAAGGCCGTTTTCATCCTATCGCTCTCCTCGGCACGGTTTCGGGCCTCGATAAGGGCGTTTTCCATGGCCTTGCGATGGTCAATCTGCATGGTTGTGCCAACGACGCGCAGGGGTTTGCCCTCCACGTCGCGCTCAACGACGGTGGCAAAGCTCTCTTCCCAGTTGAAGAGATTGCTGTTGGGCACCATCACGCGATATTCCTGATGATACTCCTCTGTACGGCCCTGGCAAAGGTCGGTCAGGGCCTGGTGCACACGCGCCTCGTCCTGTGGGTGAAGCAGATTCTTCACGGCGTTCAGGTCGTCGCCGTCGTTGAATGGCGACACCGATTTTCCCTTGTCGCGGAAGTCGTAGTCGAAACTGATAACCATCGTCTTGGCATTGAGGTGCCACGTGGTGAGCTTCATGGCGCGCAACACGAACTCCGACTCTACATCATTCTCCTTGAGCTTGTCGAGCTGCTCCAGCTCGTATTTCAATTCCTTGCCCTGACGGCGCTGGCGGAAGAAGAAAACGATAAAAAAAACCAGCAACGCACCCATCAGGAACCAAAGGGCGACATCATAAAGAATTGATTTGGCTAACAGTGCGTGTATCATTTCTGTGCAAAATTACGAATTATTTTTGAAACGAGAAATAATTTTCGGTTTTTATTTTGTTATTACGCCGTTTTGGAGTATCTTTGCAAGCTGAAAACAGCATTTCTTTCATTCAATGAACCAAAATTTTGAGCTCATCGCCAAAACATTCATGGGACTGGAGCCCGTCCTGGCAAAAGAGCTGACTCAACTGGGGGCCAACGATGTACAGATAGGTAGACGCATGGTGTCGTTTACGGGTGATAAAGAATTATTGTACAGGGCCAACTTCCAACTGCACACGGCCATCAAGATTCTGAAACCCATCAGCCATTTCAAGGCCCATTGCGCCGACGACGTCTACGAGGAAATCAAGAAAATAGACTGGACCACCTACTTGGGCGACGACCGTACCTTCGCCGTCGACTCGGTGGTATTCTCGGAGGACTTCCGCCACTCAAAGTTCGTGAGCTACAAGGTGAAGGACGCCATTGTCGACCAGCTACGCGAACGCACCGGCAAGCGGCCCAACATTTCAGTGAGCAATCCCGACCTGCGCCTGCACATACACATTGCCGAGGACAACTGCACGCTCTGTCTCGACAGCAGCGGCGAGAGCCTCCATCGCCGGGGCTATCGGCAGGAAAGCGTAGAGGCACCCATCAACGAGGTGCTGGCCGCCGGCATCATCCTCATGACGGGATGGCAGGGCGACACCGACTTCATCGACCCCATGTGTGGCAGCGGCACCTTCCTCATCGAGGCCGCACTCATTGCCCGCAACATGGCGCCGGGCCTCTTCCGAAAGGAATATGCCTTTGAGAAATGGCCCGACTTCGACGCCGACCTCTTCGACGAGATTTACAACGACGACTCGCAGGAACGCGAGTTCAAGCACCACATCTATGGCTACGACATCGACTTCAAGGCCGTGAACACCGCCCGCCAGAACGTGAAGGCGGCCGGACTGAGCGACTGCATCACCGTTGAGCAGCAGGACTTCAAGGACTTCGTGCAGCCCAAGGAGAAGGCCGTCATCGTCACCAACCCACCCTACGGCGAACGCATCTCAACGCCCAACCTGCTGGAGACCTATCGCATGATAGGCGAACGGCTGAAACATCAGTTCATGGGCAACGACGCCTGGATCATCAGCTATCGCGAGGAGTGCTTCGAGCAGATAGGACTGAAGCCCAGCATCAAGATTCCCCTCTACAACGGATCGCTGGAGTGCGAGCTGAGAAAGTACCAGATGTTCGACGGCAAGATGAAGCAGTTCCGCAGCGAAGGCGGCATCGTGAAGACCGAGGACGAGAAGCGCCAGATGGCACAGTCACACCGCTTCAAGAAGGAACGCGAGTTCAAGCAACGGCTCACCGAGCAGGAAGAGAACGAAGAGGGCGACATCCGCTCGTTCACCTTCCATCGCCACGAGCTGATGGAGCCCCGTAAGCCAAGAATATCACGCGACTCGAACGAGAGAAAGGCCCCCAAGAGCTTCAAGGATTCGAAGGACTCGAAATCACAGCGCGACTATAGAAAGCCAAAGGAAAACCGTGGCGGCCACGAGCGTTTCGACCGTCAGGGCAGTGGCAAGCGTAACAATAAACGATTCAACCGCGATGAAGACTAAGACGTTTCTCAACTGCCTCCTTGCATTGCTGCTTTCCATGCCCATGAATGCCCAGCAGAAGCTTTTCACCCTTGAAGACCTGAACTTCGGCGGACGCAACTATCACAACCTGCGCCCGCAGAACATGTTCCTCACCTGGTGGGGCGACCAACTGGTGCAGACCGACGTGGAGGAATGTAGCCTCGTCAACCCTAAGACGGGAAAGAAGACCAAGCTGTTCACCCTCGACCAGATTAACGAGTGGGCTAAGAGCGACGGCGACCAGCGACAGGTGCGCCACCTCATGTCGGCTACGTTCCCCTACCCCGATCAGCCCATCGTGGCCGTGGGAAACCGCCACGCCTTCCTGCTCATCGACTTCAAACAGAAGCAGATTGTTTGGCAAGACAGTCTTTCGGGCCAGCAGGCCAACGACTGGAGCCCCCAGTCGAAAGCCACCGCCTACGTGGAGAACAGCCAGCTGTTCGTGGTCGACGCCCAGGGCAAGAAGCATCAGCTCACCACCGACGGCAGCCGCGAAATAGTCTACGGACAGAGCGTCCATCGCGACGAGTTTGGCATCACGAAGGGCACTTTCTGGAGCCCCGACGGCCAGCATCTTGCTTTCTACCGCATGGACCAAAGCATGGTCACCGACTATCCGCAGGTGGGCATACCATCGCTCCCACGCGAGGGATGGTCGAAGACCGAGGGCATCAGTGCCCCCATTGCTGAGATGGAGCCCGACAAGTACCCCATGACGGGCACTAACACCCACGTGGTCACCATCGGCGTCTACGACCTGCAAACGCAAAAGACCATCTACCTAAAAACCCCCGCCGTCGAGTATGCTGCGATGCCATCGCAGCCCCAATCCCCCTGCTACTTCACCAACATCGCCTTCTCGCCCGACTCCCGCCACATTTTCGTACAAGAGCTGAACCGCGACCAGAACGACTGCCGCCTCGTGAGCTACGATGCTGAGACAGGCAAGCGTGAGTACGAGCTGTGCCGGGAGACCAGCGACAAATACGTGGAGCCCCTCCACCCCATCCAGTTCCTGCCCTGGAGCCCGAACACCTTCATCCTGCAAAGCCAGCGCGACGGCTACAACCACCTCTACTTATACAGTATAAAGGGCGAGTGCATCAAGCAGCTCACCAAAGGCCCTTGGGTGGTACTTGATGTGCTGGGCTTCAACCAGAAGACGAAGAGCATCATCATCGCCTCTAACGAGAAACACCCGCTGCAGCGCAACCTCTATGCCGTGGATGCCTGGACCGGACAGCTCACGCCGCTCGACAATGGCGAGGGCGTCCATCGCGGCGTCCTCTCGGAAGGCACGGGAAGCCTGCTCTACGACAAGTGGCAGACGCCCACTACGCCCAACAACATCGACCTGGTCAATGCCAAGGACGGCAAGGGCAAACGACTGCTCACCGCCGAAGACCCGTGGAAGGACTATCTGCAGCCCATCTATGAGAATGGCAGCATCAAGGCTGCCGACGGAACAACAGACCTCTACTGGCGCATGGTGAAACCACGCGACTTCAATCCCGCCAAGCAATATCCCACCGTGGTCTATGTCTATGGCGGCCCGCACGCCCACAATGTCGATGCCTCGTGGCACTGGCTGAGCCGCTCGTGGGAGACCTACATGGCACAGAAGGGCTATATCGTCTTCATCCTCGACAACCGTGGATCTGAGAACCGAGGCCGCGACTTCGAGCAGGCCCCCTTCCGCCAGCTGGGACAGGTGGAGATGCAAGACCAGATGAAGGGCGTGGAATTTCTACGCACCTTGCCCTACGTAGACAGCAACCGGCTGGGCGTTCACGGCTGGAGCTACGGCGGCTACATGACCATCTCGCTCATGACCAACTATCCCGACGTGTTCAAGGTGGGCGTGGCCGGAGGGCCGGTCATCGACTGGCATTGGTACGAGGTGATGTACGGCGAGCGCTATATGGACACCCCGCAGCAGAACCCCGAGGGCTACGCCAAGACCAGCCTCATCGCAAAAGCCAAGAACCTGAAGGGAAAACTGCAGATCATCATCGGCTATAACGACCCCACCGTCGTTCCCCAGCACGCCCTGTCGTTCATCAGAGCCTGCGTCGAGGCCGGCACACAGCCCGACTTCTTCGCCTATCCAGGCGAGGGCCACAACATGATGGGCCACGCCAGCGTACATCTACACGAGCGCATCACACAATACTTCGAGGACTATCTGAAATGATTTGAGATTGGCATCATGACATTGAAGGAATTTTTCAAAGGCGACCGCTTTGCCGTGCTCGCAGGCTGCGAGCTGCTGGAGATTAGCGAAGGCTATGCCCGCGCCCGGATGACCGTAGAGGAGCGCCACCTCAATGGAGGTGACGTGTGCCAGGGCGGCGCCATCTTCACCCTGGCCGACCTGGCCTTTGCCGCAGCCGTGAACAGCCACTTGGTGCTCACCGTCAGCACCAGCTCAAACATCAGTTTCTTCCGCTCTGTTCCCCTTGGCGCCACCATCTATGCCGAGGCCCGCGAGCTGGTGGACCATGCGCGCCTGCCCTACGCCGAGGTGCGCATCACCGACGAGCAGCAGCGCTTGGTGGCCCTCTTCACCTCCAGCGGCTATCGCAAGCAGAACGTAAGGCTCGAAGGCGTAGCCCTCTGAGCGGTGTTACTTTAGCCAGTTTCTGAAGGAGGTGCCTCCGCAGAAAAAAATCTCACGTGAGAAATTTTCACGCGGCGCCTCTGGCTGATTAAAGCTCGTCGGGGAAATATTTCACGAGGAAGTCGCGTGGTTCCAAAACCTCTACCGAGGATGCAAAATCGAAGTCCTTCAAATTGCGGGTGACCATGCAATGAGCGCCTGCCTGCTCGGCTGCGAAATACTGCAAGGCATCCTCGAAATCCTTGGCTTCCACAGCCAGCGCACGGTCGACGACTTTTTCACCAACAGGTACAATAGTATAAAGGCTCCTACTGATTTTAATGATTCTGTAGAATGCTTGAAGAGGTATCGTCTTTCGGGTACAATACTTTATGTTTGCAATAGACAAATCTGAGACTAACAGGTTTATCTCTTTCCTTGCAGCCAAATTGAATATTGAGAAAGCCTCATCAAAGCCTTCAGGTCTTTTCTCAATAAAGTCTAAAAAGACATTTGTGTCAATGAAAACTGAAATTTCACCTTCCATGTTTCTCAAGCAGATACTCCTCTTTGTCTTTTTTCCAATCCACAGTTTGGCAGGCAGAGAAGGCTCCGGCAAGCTCCCTGACAATTTCCATGCGCCGAGTGATTTCGGGCGAATAATTTTTTTCCTTTTCCTCCTTACGTTTTGCCGTTCTCCGGATATAGAGCCACATGTTCTTTACGTTCTGCTCGCAGGAGTCATCCATCTGATTGATGAGATGCACCATGTCTTGCTTCATTTCACGTACTGTCATAGCTGTATTCTTTTCTTACTTCTGGTGCAAAGATACAAACTATCTGCAAATCTTCCAAATAAATCATCAAAAAAAACTCGTGCCCCCGCCTGGGGAGCACGAGCAGATAGGATGACACAAACCCACTGGGCTCAGCCTGCCGAGGGGGAAAGGCTGAGCGGCACCAGGCCGCTGGGGGTGGAAGCCGGCAGTGACGGCAGCGGGCTTCAGGCCAGCTTGCTCAGGTCTTGCTCGGCAATGAACTTCAGGTTGTTCAGGATGATGGTCTCGCGGGCCTTATCGCGATTGTTGGTGCGGAACACCATGATGCCCTTGCCACGCAGCAGGAAGGTGTACATATAGGCAATGCTGATGCCGGCATCGCTGAACAGCTTCACGGCGTCGGCGGCACGGCCCGGCTCGTCGTCGAGCTCCAGAGCCAGCACGTCGCTCAAGGCCACGGCCACGCCAGCCTTCTTCAACTCCTCGTAGGCGCGCAGGGGCTCTGAGCAGATGAGGCGATAGATGCCATACTCGGCCGTGTCGGCTATGGTGGAGGCCACGATTTGGATTTTCTGCTCCTTCAACACTTCGAGCACCTTGATGAGGGTGCCGCTACGGTTCTCAATGAAAATGGAAAGCTGATGAATTGTCATATTTGGCGTTTTTTAATTATTTCGATATTTCGATATTCCGATATTTCGATATTTCGTAATTATTGGTACACCTTTCGCTTGTCTACCACGCGCACGGCCTTGCCCTCGCTGACGGGCAGAGTGCCTCGGGGCACCAGCTTCACACGCGGGGTGAGCAGTATCTCGTCCTTCAGGGCGCGGGTGATGTCCTTGCTGAGCTGCTGCAGGCGGCCATAGTCGTCGGTGAACATCTCGGCCAGCTCCACCTCCACGGTCATGTTGTCGTTGTCCTGGTCGGTGGTCAGGGTGATGAGGTAGTTGTTGCCCAGCTCGCGGAACTGCATGAGAATCTTCTCAATCTGAATGGGGAAGATGTTCACGCCGCGCAGCACCATCATGTCGTCGCTACGGCCGCGCATGCGGTCCAGGCGGATGTGGTTGCGGCCGCAGGGGCACGAGCGTCCCAGGACGCGGGTGAGGTCGCGGGTGCGATAGCGCAGCAGGGGCATGGCCTCGCGACAGAGGGTGGTGAGCACCAGCTCGCCTATCTCGCCGTCGGGCACGGGCTCCAGCGTCTCGGGGTCTACAATCTCCACGATGTAGTAGTCTTCCCAGAAGTGGAGGCCGTTCTGCTCGGGGCACTCGAAGCCCACGCCGGGTCCGCACATCTCGCTCATGCCGAAGGAGTTGTAGGCCTTCACGCCCATCATCTGCTCGATGCGGCGGCGCTGCTCCTCAGAGTGGGGCTCGGCACCGATGGCAAGCACCTTCAACTTCGTATCGCGGCGCGGATCGACGCCCTCCTGCTGCATCACCTCGTAGAGGCGGGTGACGTAGCTGGGCACGGCATGGATGGCCGTGGTGCCGAAGTCCTTGATGAACTTAATCTGGCGCAGCGAGTTGCCGGCGGCGGCGGGCACGGTGAGCATGCCCAGACGCTCGGCGCCGTACTGGAAGCCCAGACCGCCGGTGAACATGCCGTAGCCGGAGGAATTTTGAAAGACGTCGTCGGGGCGGAGGCCCACCATCCACAGGTTGCGGGCCACCTGGTTGGCCCACTCGTCGAGGTCCTTCTGCGTGTGCAGGATGACGGTGGGGTTGCCGGTGGTGCCACTGCTGGAGTGTAGGCGCACGCAGTCCTTCAGTGGCACGCAGCACATGCCAAAGGGATAGGTGTCGCGCAGGTCCTGCTTGGTGGTGAAGGGCAGCTTACGCACGTCGGCCAGCGTCTGGATGTCGTCGGCCGTGATGCCTGCTTCCTGGAATTTCTTCTGATAGAACTCGTTCGTCAGGCAATGACGAACGGTGGCTTTGAGACGCTCCAGCTGGAAGGCCTCAATCTGTTGGCGCGTCATGGTCTCGCGTTCAGGGTTGAAATAGGGAGAGTTTTGTCCGTTCATTTCTCTTGTGTTTAATATACCATTTGCGCCACAAAGATAGGCATTTTTCTGCAAACTGACAAGAAAAAGGCCAAAAACATTGACAAAGTTTATGAGTTTGTGAGTTTGTGAGTTATTGGGAATTATTGGGGGCCTTGAGGTCGAACAGTCGGTTTATGACTATTCGCCCAACTGGGGCCAGCCGTCGGCCGTCCAGGTGATGGGACGCTGAATGAGCATGGCAGCACCGTTCTGCGTGGCGCTGTAGCCATGGCATACGAAGACATCCTGGCCGTCGAAGGTGTAGGCGGCACAGTGACCTGCAGCTTCCCACTCCTTCTTGTCGCCCTCAAGGAAGAGGGTGCCTCCGCCCATGGCCATGTCCTTGCCTTCACGGTCCAGATAGGGGCCGTCGACGGTCTTGCTGCGGCCTACGGCCACGCGATAGTTGCTACGGGCTCCGCGACAGCAGTAGTCCCACGACACGAAGAGGTAGTAGTAGCCGCCGTGCTTGAAGATGAACGGTGCCTCGATGGCATTCGTACCGGCGAACTTCGACGTGGGGTTCGGCTCGCTGGGCTTGTAGCTTGGGTCGTAGCGGCGGGCAATGGTGCGAGGCTTTTCACCCTTGGCAATGTGCATGGTGGAGTCGAGGCGGGCCAGCAGGATGCCGTCCCAGAAGGAGCCCCACGTGAGCCACGGCTGGTTTTGGTCGTCGATGACGAAGTTGGGGTCGATGGCGTTCCAGTTGTCGCCCGTCATCTGGCCGTCGGAGCCGCGCTTCCGCTCGTGGGAAGTGACGATGCAGCCCTGGTCCTTCCAGATGCCGCCACGCAGCGAGCGGCTGCTGAGCAGGCCGATGGCCGAGCCGTTCTTGCCGAAGGTCGAGCAGCTATAGGCCATCCACCACTGGCCCTTCCAGTGGATGACATCGGGAGCCCACACGTGATTGCCGAAGCCGGGAACGGAGTCGGTGGTCCAGCCGGGAATGACGGTCATCACGGGCTGCGGCAGCACCGTCCACGTCTTGCGGTCCTTCGACGTCATCTGCTGGATACCCATGCCCGTGGCATAGATGTAATAGGTATCGCCGTCCTTGGCCATCACGGGATCGTGGACCATGGGTTTCTCGGTTGTGTACGCCTCGCGTTGAAAACCTCGGCGAGGTCCCTGCGCAACGATAGGCAGGCTGACGGCTGCAAGAGCCATCGTGAGGAGGATTTTGTTAGTCATAACGGTAAAAGTATTGATTAGTAATGTTGGTTCTCATTCCACAAATCCGTCCATGATGGCGGTGGGTGTGGCCTTGCTGTCGAAAGCTCCGAGCTTATAGCCGCCAGGCAGACACTGGGGCTCCCAGTAGAACACGCCCCGGCAGCGGCCACCAGTCTCGTGGCGCGCCTCACGGATAACGCGGGCCAGCTGGCGGCGCCCCTCCTCCATCTTTTCAGGATGGCGTTCGTCCACCTCGTAGCCAGTCTCTACTATCATCACGTCGCAACCATATTTCTCGCTGACGTGACGGATGTTGCTGATGCAGTCGGTGATGATGTCGTCGGCCTTCAGCTCCGGGTGGCCGTCCATGGCCCAGTAGGGATAGAGCGACATGCCCACCATGTCGAACTTGCCACCGTATTTCAAGATGGTGTCGAGATTGTGGTCGTAGAGGCTCTGGCGATGGCCACGGTCCAGGTGGACGATGACGATGGCCTGGGGGAAGACCTCCTTCACGGCGTCATAGCCGGCACGGATGAAGCCAGCATACTGCTGCGGCTCGGTCTTGATATGGCCCATGGAGTGAGTGATGATGGCGCGGCCCAGCGAGTCCTTCACCTCCCATCCGCGTTCGTTGGTCTTCACGCTCCAGAGCATGCCGTTGGTGGTTTCGTTGCCCACCTGCACCCAGCGCGGCGCAATGCCGTTGTCCTTGAGCAGCTGGAGCACCTCAACGGTATGGTTGCGCAAATCCTGTTTCATCTCCTCGAACGTATGTCCGAGCCAGGCCTTGGGAATGGGCTGCTTGGCGGGGTCGGCCCACGAGTCGCTGTAATGGAAATCCACCATCAAGTCCATGCCAAGAGCTTTTGCGCGGCGGGCCATCGTCAGCAGCTCGTTCTTGTCGCACGAGCCGCCACGGGGATTCACCCACACCCGCATGCGGATGGCCGACAGCTGGTAGTCGTTCTTCAGCAACTCCAGACATTCGCGGTCGCGGCCCTGACGGTCGTGGAACACAATGCCACGCCGCTCCTGTCCGAGGAGGAAGCCCACGTCGGCCCCCTTCACGAAGTCACCGGAGGCGCTGGTTTGCGCCGTCGCCATGCTCGTCATCATCAAGCATCCGGCGAAGAAAGAAAGGAAACGCTTCATCGTCTGATGGTTTAATGGTGTTACAAACTGACCTTCACGCGCATGATGGTGTAAGACATGGGCTTGAACTCATAGTCAAACTGCTTGCCGAACTTGCCATAGACCGTGGTCACAGGGGCCAGCTTCGTGGGCTGCTCGAAGGAGTTCTCGTCCTGGGCGTTGCCGTTGAGGGTGATCACCTTGCCCGTGGGCATGACATTCTTGGCACCGGCAACGGTGAACGAACGGCGATAGGGCTGTTCGGTACCGTTGACCACCTTGATGACGAGCTCTCCTGTGGCCTCGTCATAGCCCGTCTGACAGAAGTGGCGGGTGGGCGACGTAGGCTTGGCCATGGTTATCTCCTTCCCATCGACATAGAGGGTGACGGCCATCGGGGTGACAGCCAGCTTCACGTCGTACCATTTGTCAGCATCGACCGACTGAGGAACGCTACGCCCGATAACGTCGTTAGTGCGTCCGCGCTGGATGGGCTGAATGGCGGTGGTGCGGTTGTTCCATCCAGCGATGTTGGCCACGAAGCCGTTGCGTCCGTTCTCGTCCATTCCGTAGTAGATGAAGAATCCCTCCATGCCGCTCAGCTTACGGGCTTTCAGCTCCAGCGTGTAGGTGTCGGCACTGAACTGTGGCAACAGGGCCATGGTGAGCTGCTGGTTAGAGGTCTGGCGTATGACGTCGCCTTCTACCGTCCAGTCGCCGCGTTTTGTCTGGAACTGGCCAGGCTGCAACTGCTTCACCTGACCGTCGGCGGTGGTCACCTTGATGTCCTTGTACTCGCACTGCGTGGCATAGCTGCCCAGACCGATACCACCGGCACGGAAGGGCTGTGCCTCGCCTGCCGTGGTAGGCTCGCTAACATATATATTATAGGTAGGACGGTTCTCAGCGGCCATCTGCTGCACGTAGTAGGAAGCGCGGCCATAGACATCCGAGCTGTTGATGTGGATCAGGTTCGTGGGCCAGTCGCGGCGGTTCTCGTTCTCAAAGAGCGGAGCGTAGCTGGTCATCTTCACCACGTCGCTGTTGCGCTCCATGCCCATGATGAAGGCGGCCTCGCTGAGGGCGGCCAGCAGGTTGCCGGCACCCACGCCAGCGTTGCAGGCATACTCACCCACATAGATGTCATGGGTACGCGGAGCATCGTCGAAGAGGTGGTTGTTGTTGAAGAAGAAGTTCGGATCGCGATACCAGTGGGGGTCTACCATATACTCGCCAGGGATTTGAGCAAGCAGCGGGTCGGTGTGGCCCAGAGTGTTGATGAAGATGATGTTGGGATACTCGGCTTTCAACTTCTTGAAGATGTAGTTGAAGTGAGTGACATACTCGGGACCCACGTTCTCATTGCCTATCTCGACATACTTCAGCGGGAAGGGCTTGGGGTGGCCTGCGTCGGCACGCATCTTGGCCCATTTGTTCTTAGCCGGGTCGGCCAGGGCGTAGTCGATGGCGTCGCGGAAGTCCTGCACCACGGCGTCCATATCCTCCTGGCTGCTCACGAAGTCGCCGTTGCGCCCGGAGCACGACATGCCTGCGTTGTTCACGAACATGGCGTCCATCTGCAGGTCCTCGCAGAACTGGAGGAACTCATGATAGCCCATGCCCCAGGTGGCACGATAGCCCCAGAGGTCCCATTCGCCGCGACGGGTCATGGGATCGCCCAGTGTTTCCTTCCACTTCACGCGGTTCTCGTAAGTGGCGCCCTCGACGATGCAACCGCCGGGCCAGCGCATGAATTTTGGATGCATGTCGACGAGCATCTGGGCCACATCGGCACGCTGGCCGTTCTTGCGGCCTTTGAAGGTGGCCTGCGGGAAGAGCGAGACATAGTCAACGAACACGGTGCCCGCCTTGTCGAACTCCAGTTGCAGCTCGCCCTTTGCGGCAGTGCCGTCGGCCGTGAGGGTAGCCGTCAGCTCGGTCCACTCTTTCATAGGCTTGTTGTCAAAAGTGGCCAAGCCGAGCGTCTTCCCCGTCTGGCCGTCGGTCAGTCGGGCGTTGATGGTACCCTTATAGTTGGCGCTCTTCACATAGAAGCGCAGGTCATACTTCTCGCCCGCCTTCAGGCCGATGCCCCAATAGCCGGTGTTGGCCAGGATGGCACGGCCGCCCTTCTTCACCTTCTTGATTGAGAGCAGCATGGCGTGGGGCGTGTTCTTATGGAGCGGCACAGGGGCCTCGACCACCTCGCCCGTGACGGTAGCCTTCTCGCCCGAAACCTTCCATCCCGTCATTTTCTTCTCTTCCACATTCCAGGGAATGCTCCACTTGCGATTGTTACGATGTTCATAGTTCATGGCATCCACGGCCACTGCCCGCTCGCCCTGCTGGGTCATGCTCGAAGGCAGCACATGCTCCTCGAAGCCACGGTTCTGCACCAGCTCGGCATAGAGTCCGCCGTCGCCGGCATGGCTGATCTCCTCGAAGAAGATGCCAAAGAGGTTGGGTGACACCACGGTCCCCTTCTGCTGGAGGTCGATGTGGATGGGATTGGTTTGCGCCACCATGGTCACGGCGCCCGACAGCATCATGGCTGCCGCAAAGGTCTTTTTGTTCATCGTTATTATGATTGGTTGGTTCTAAGCAAATAGTTGGCAAAAATGCGGGCGGCACTCTCCACCTTGGCAGCACAGGGGCGCTGCTTATAGTATTCGGCGGTGCGCGCCGATGCCACATAGCTGGAATGGGCCTTCTCGTGGCCCTTCAGGCCCAGTATCTCGGCACAGATCAGGCTGCCGTTCTCTGCCTCCGACTGTGCCAGCAGCTCCTGCACCACCTTGTAGCAAGCCGACTTGCCTTCGCGGTCGCTGCCCTCGGTCTGTCCGCAGTCAAGTCCCACGAGCATGACGATGGCCGAGACCGCGCCGCACATCATGCGCAGCCGCCCCACCCCTCCGCCAAAGCCGGCAGCGATGCGCTTGGCCTGCAGGTCATCCAGCCCATAGAGGTCGGCAAAGGCGGCCACCACGCTTTGGCAACAGCCATAGCCCGACATGAAATTCTCCACGGCGCGAGCCACTCTCGCGTCCATATCCTTCTCGTCTACTGTCATTGCACTTAATTCAAGTTTCGCATTTGCTCTACCTCTTTGTAGTTCAGAAGTTCTGGAGTTGCTGGAGTTCAGACGTTAGTCCTTTCTCTACACTTTTCAGGTGGTTATTATTGAAATGCCATCGTAGCAGAACTATTGTCTGCACTCCAGAACTTCTGTAACTCCAGAACTCCTATAACTTGAGAAAGTTGAACTCTTTATTGTTTCGTCGTCACCGTGCTCTTCGGGGCATCGAAGCGCATGGTGGCCTCGGTGTCGGGGGTGAAGGCTGGCCACTGGGGCAAGCCCTTGATGTTCATCTTGCCCTTCGGGCCGTTGGGATTGCCCGTCCGGGCAAAGTTCAGCAGCGCCGAGCTCATCTGCTCGCCCAGGGCGATGCCCTCCTTGGTGGCACCCGTCATCTGGGCGCTCTTCACCACATTATTAAAGAAGAAGGGGATGTCGCTGTTGTGGCAGGCATGGAACGAGCCGTCCATCGTGGGCGACTGATAGGCCGAGAGATAGACGTAGACGGGTGCTCCCCCGTCCTGGCAGCGGATGGTGGCCTGCTGGATGACGGCCGGGCGCACCATCTCGTCGACCTTGGGCGTCGAGAACTCGTTCAGCGTCGAGCCAATGAGCAGGGGCACGTCGTTGCTCTTCTTCTCGCTGCCGTTCTCGAAGATGCCGGGCATGATGTCGCCGTCGTTCACCGGTCCCCAGCCCAGGCGGATGCCGTGGCCCGTCTGCTTGTCCCTGTTGCGTCGGCTCACCTCGCCGAAGGCTTTGTTAGCCGCGTCGAGCAGCTTTTCGTAGGGCACACGCTGGATGCTGTCGATGGTGGCCGAGGTCAGGCCCAGGTACCATGCCGTCAGCTCGCCCACCTCGCGGGCCTCCTTCTGGGGCGTGCTGCCCAGGAACGAGCCGCTCATCACCATGGCACGATGGAACAGCCCCTGTGCCGAGGGCATGCAGAGCAGCGTCGACACCTTGCCGCCGCCACCCGACTGTCCGAAGATGGTCACGCAGTCAGGGTCGCCGCCAAAGTAGGCTATATTCTCCTTCACCCAGCGCAGGGCGGCCACGATGTCGGTCATGCCCACGTTGGCCGACTCCTTATATTTATCGCCAAAGGCCGACAGGTCGAGGAAGCCCAGCACGTTCAGGCGGTGGTTGATGGTCACCACCACCACGTCGCCCTTGTCGGCCAGGTTACGCCCGTCATAGCCCGGATGCTCCTGTCCGTTGCCGCTGGTATAGCCTCCGCCGTGGAGCCAGAACAGCACCGGCCGCTTCTTGCCGTCGTTCAGTCCCTTGGTCCAGATGTTCAGCCTGAGGCAGTCCTCGCTCTGGTAGCCGTCGTTCCACTGGTAGAAGAAGGCCGACTGGTCGCCCCTCCATCCGTTGTTCTTGGCCTGCGGGCAAACGGGTCCCCAGTGGCGGCAGGAGCGTACATCCTGCCAGGCCCTCGGCTCGCGGGCGGGCATGAAACGCTCGGCGCGGGCGTAGGGAATACCCTTATAGGTAAACACACCGCGCTCGATGTATCCGGCCACCGGTCCGTACTTCGTCTGGGCCTTGGTCTTCTCCGTCGAGCTGTCAAACAACTGTGCGCTGGCTGCCACCGGCAGCGCAGCCATCAGCAAAAGTGCAAAAAACTTTCTCAACATCATTTTAGTTAGTGTTTAGGTTCGTGCAAAGATACGAATAATCTGCTGAATAGTCAAGAAAAAATCGCACAAATCATGGTACAAATGTAACATTACACTCATTTTCCCTGTTTTCCTGCCTTTCTTGCATTTATTTATTCTTACTTTTGTAGACAAAACCTTAGACCATCTCGGAAATCTGCTATGCCACCGGCTTCTCGTCGGTAAGCTATTTCAGCCGCTGTTTCCGTGCGATGTATGGCGTCTCGCCCAAGCAGTTCAGAACGTCAGCCCCCACCGAAGGGCAGGGGCTGAACGGGTGATTATTACTTGAAGTTTTTGTGTTCTATGGTCCAATCGTCGTAGCCAGTCAGGTCGCCACCGACGAACAGTTTCTCGTGTTCCTTCTTCCCCTTCAGCTGCCAGTCGAGCCAGGAGCGCACCATGCGGCTGTTAGCGCCACCGGCGGGCTGCTCGTAGGTGCCGCCGTGGCCGCTCTTGGTGTTGTCGGCCAGCACCACGGGCACTTTCTTAATGGCCTTGTAGTCCTGCTGAGCGTTGGTCCAGGCCACGTCGGTTGTGCCGCCCACCAGGTAGAGGATGGGGCCGTGAAGGTTTTTCAGCGACTTGGCATTGGCATCGGCCATGGTCATCTTGCCCATGCCGGCATTGAGGATGAGGTAGGTCTTCAGGCGGGCGTCGGCAGCGTTGGCCAGCACCTGTGCTCCGCCACACGAATGGCCAGCGGCGGCAATCTTATCTACATCAATATAATTATAATAAGGAGAAGCGGGGTTGACAATCCAGTCGAGGGCCTTGACCACCATCGATGACGGCGTGTGCTGGTCTTGCTCGTGGCGTGCCAGCATCTGCAGCTCGCCAATGGCCACCACCACGTAGCCATAGGAGGCAATGTCGGTGAGCATGTTTTCATAGCCAATGCTGGTGTCCATGCAACCGCCGTTGCAGAAGACGAGCACGGGCAGCTTGCCACGCTCGCGGGCCACGGCAGCACCCAGGTCCATGGGGCGATAGACCACAAAGTCGGTCAGCGACGACTCTTTCAGGGCCACGGCCTTGTAGGGACCGCTGCCGCCATAGTCGGGCACCTTCATCTGGAGGAAGCTCACCGTGGGGTCGTCATGCTTCAGATGGCGGGCGAAGAAGGCGTCCATGGCCGGACGGGTGAACTCAAGCTGCTGGTCGAAGGCCACGCCATGCTGGCCGTGAACCTTCACATAGTCCACCTGGGCGCCGGCACGCTGCATCTTCACCACCCAGTCCTCGGTGAGGTTGGGGCGCACGATGGGGTCTTCGCCACCCTGGAGCACGAGGAAAGGCGTCTTCGACTTGCCAATATAGCCAATGGGCCAGTATTCCTTGCGGTCGCCCCAGGGAATGCCAGGGCGTCCCAGCTCGGTGGGAGGTGCTCCGCCAACTGAACAGGCCACCGAGCAGTCGAACTGGCGCCACGGGTCGGCGGCGTCGTTGAAGGCCTTGCTCTCAGCGGCCACGCCGGCCATGAGCGAGAGGTGACCTCCGGCCGAATGGCCAAAGGTGCCTATGCGCTGGGGGTCGATGCCTAAGCGCTGGGCGTTGGCCTTCATCCAGCGGATGGCGCAACGCACGTCTTCCAAGCAGGCAGGGGGATCAGCCTCGCCAATGAGGCGATAGTTCATGTTGCACACCACGTAGCCCTTCATGGCGTAGTCCACCATGAGCGAGCGATAGACATGGTCGTTCTTCGAGCCGGCGCTCCAGCCGCCACCATGAATGATGAGGATGGCGGGACGGCCCGTCTGGGGGCCAAACTGCGGCTCGGCCACGTCGAGCACCGTGCTCTTACCCACGTCGGTGCGATAAGCAATGTTCTCGGTCACTTTGATGCTGTGTCCGGCTTCCTGAGCCGCTACACAGAAGGCCGACAGCAAGAACAGAGCTGTGAAAAAGGCTTTTCTTCTTTTCATTTCTTGTTAGTTTATTAAGATTGGTAAATTAATTCAACTTTCTCAAGTTGAATAAGAATGACAAGTCGGCTTTTTAGAAAGCGGACAGGGCTACAGCTGACGCTTGTCGATGACGTGGGCGCTCTTGCCCTGCGAGCGCTCGATGGTTCCGGGGGCCTTCAGCTGCACCTTGGCGGCTATGGAGAGCACGCTCTTCAGCTTGTTGGCCAGCTTCTTCTCCAGGGCATCCACGGCGGCGGGGGTGTCGAAGGTGCTGGTGAAGACCTCCTCGCGCAGCTCGGCCTGCACCAGCAGGGTGTCGAGATTCTTCTGACGGTCTACGACGAGCATGTAGCGCGGGGCAAACTCGGGCAGCGAGAGGATGACGCTCTCCACCTGCGAGGGGAACACGTTGATGCCTCGGATGATGAGCATATCGTCTGAACGGCCCTCGATGCGGCCCATGCGGATGGCGGTGCGTCCGCAGTCGCACTGGCCGTCCATCAGCGAGCAGAGGTCGCGGGTGCGATAGCGGATGACGGGCATGCCTTCCTTCGTCAGCGTGGTGAAGACGAGCTCGCCGGTCTGTCCGTAGGGCAGGGGTTCCAGCGTGGTGGGATTGATGATCTCGGGATAGAAATGATCCTCGCAGATGTGGCTGCCGTGCTGCATCTGGCACTCGTAGCTCACGCTGGGGCCCATCACCTCCGACAGGCCATAGAGGTTGTAGCCCTTCAGGCCCAGGCGGTCTTCTATCTCCTTGCGCATCTGCTCTGTCCATGGCTCGGCGCCAAAGGCTCCTACACGCAGTTTGATTTGGTCTTTTGTGATGCCCATCTTGTCCATGGTCTCGGCCAGGTAGAGTGCATAGGAAGGTGTGCAGGCAATGCCGGTGACGCCCAGGTCGCGGATGAGCTTGAGGTGCTTCTCGGTGTTTCCCGTCGAGGCGGGCACCACGCTGGCACCGATGTGCTCCACGCCGTAGTGGGCGCCCAGTCCGCCGGTGAAGAGGCCGTAGCCATAGCTGACGGAGAAGGTGTCTTCGCGGGTGATGCCGTAGGCCGTCAGGCTGCGGGCCATGCACTCGCTCCATACGCCGATGTCCTTGCGCGTATAGCCCACGATGGTGGGGTTGCCGGTGGTGCCGCTGCTGGCGTGGATGCGGATTATCTCGCTCTGCGGAGCGGCCTGCAGGCCGAAGGGGTAGTTGTCGCGCAGGTCCTTCTTCGTGGTGAAGGGCAGCTTCTTGATGTCCTCGATGGTCTGAATGTCATCGGGACGGATGTCCAGCTCCTGCAGCTTGTGGCGGTAGAAGGGGACGTTGTGATAGACATACTCCACTATCTTGTGAAGTCTTTTTCCTTGCAGAGCGCTCATCTCGTCGCGGCTCATGCACTCTTTGTTGGGATTCCAAATCATGATGTGTTGGTGCTTTCTTTAAAGACAACCCAAACAACAAAGACAACAGTTCTGAGTGTTGTCCAAGTTGTCCTTGTTGTCTTTTATTAATTATTTTGTCTTTTTATTGAGTCGATTGACGGTGGTTACGACGGCCTGGGCCAGCGAGAGGAAGGCCTGCCCCGACGCCGAGTCGATGTTGGTGACGGCGGGCGTGCCCTGGTCGCCATTGTCGCAGATGCTCTGAACCAGCGGAATCTGGGCCAGCAAGGGCACGTTCATTTCAGCCGCCAGCTGCTTGCAGCCCTCGCGGCCAAAGATGTAGTAGCGGTTCTGGGGCAACTCGGCAGGCGTGAACCAGGCCATATTCTCCACCAGTCCGAGGATGGGCACTCCCACCTTCTCGTTCTGATACATGTCGATGCCCTTGCGGGCGTCGGCCAGGGCCACCTGCTGGGGGGTAGAGACAATGACGGCTCCCGTCAGCTTCAGCGTCTGCAGCAGCGTCAGGTGAATGTCGCTGGTGCCTGGGGGGGTGTCGAGAATCAGGTAGTCCAGTTCACCCCAGTCGGCATCGGCAATGAGCTGCTTCAGGGCGTTACAGGCCATGCCGCCACGCCAGAGGGTGGCAGTGGTGGGAGCCACGAAGAAGCCAATGCTGAGGAACTTGATGCCATATTTCTCTACAGGCTCAATGAGGTCGCGCCCGTCCTTGGCCACGGCATAGACCTTGGCATCCTCCACGCCCAGCATCTTGGGAATCGAGGGACCGAAGATGTCGGTATCGAGCAGGCCCACGCTGTAGCCCAAACGGGCCAGGGCGATGGCCAGGTTCACGGACACGGTGCTCTTGCCTACCCCACCCTTGCCGCTGCTCACGGCCACGATGTGCTTAACGCCGGGCAGCAAGTCCTCGTCCTTCGGGCGGGGGGCTGCCTTGAACTCAGTCGCGATCTCCACAGCCACATCCTGTCCGCAGTGATACTTGATGGCGGCCTCGGCGGCCTTCACCGTCGACTTCAGGAACGGGTCGGTGTCGCGAGGGAACTCCAGCACCACCTTCACGCGCCAATTCTTCCCCTCTTCGGGGGGATTGAGGGGGGTGACCACAGGCGTGTCGGCCACCATCTGGCTCTCCACCAGATTCTTCTTCGTGCCCGCATACGTCACCGTTGCGAGCGCATCCATAATCAGTTTCGGATATAGTGTCATTTTTGTCCTTCCTTAAATTTGCGTGCAAAAATAAGAAAAAATATTCATTTAGCCAAGTCTTTCCCCGTTTTTTGCCCAAAACTTAGGCGGTTTCAAAAACTTTTCATATCTCTGCCCTCTGAAAGCGATGATGAGCGGAGAGAAATGGCCGTGCCGATGATGTAATCCGTGCAACGACAGGAAAAAGACACAGGAGAAAAGGGAAAAGGCACTGAGAATGAGGGAAAAAGGCACTGGATAATAGGGAAAAAGGTGCCGAGTTGCCAGATTCGGGCGGCCGCTCTCATTAATAAGGGCGGCCGCCCTTATTAATGAGAGCGGCCGGTCTTATATGTGTGGGCGGGCACTGAATCCCGAGTTTTATTCAGCCCGTCTACGCGGGAGGCAAGGAAGCTACTTACTCCTATCCTTGAAATAATCGTTGTAGACCTTGATGCCGAAAACGATGCAGCTCGAAGTAGAAGTAACCAGGTTCGTCAGGAACAATGCCCACAAAATGTCCGGCTTATGCAACAAGCCTTGCAGCATAAAGCAGATGCCGCCAATGCCCATCATCAGGAAAGTAGGCATGGCTATGCCACTGGTATCGCGAGTGCGAATTGTATGAATGGCCTGAGGGAGATAGCCTAATATCATCGTGATACTGGCTACCCACCCTAAAACGGCAAAAAATGTTGACTGCTCCATCATTCATCCTTTTTAATGACATAAACGCTGACAGCTCCTGCCACAAGACAAGCGCAACAGACAAACAGCATGTTCACCTGCGACCCCATCAGTGCTACCACGAGCACGTTGAGCAAGCCGGCCACTATCTGTGGCAAGCAGATGGCACAGTTGAATAGGCCCAGATAAGTGCCCATGTGGGGACGTCCTTCCAGTGCGTTGGTGACAATAGTGAACGGCAAAGCCAGCATGGCAGCCCACGTACAGCCTGTCAAGGCATAAGGCACGAACATGAGCCATTGATCGTGGACGAAAGGAACCATCACGAAGCCTACGGCACCAATGAGAAGGCTCAGGGCATAGGCTCCCTTCAGCCCCATCTTACGTTCGATTGCCGGCAACAGCATTGCCCAGATGACACTGGCCAAAGCCTGCACAGCCAACACAATACCTACCCAGTCGCCAGCAGTCTGATAGGCTGCCGAATTGCTGTCAGTAGTATTCCAGCAGGTATCAGCAATGGCACCAGTAGAGTGAATCCACATATACTGGAAAGCTGCCCAACAGAAGAATTGTACCAAGGCCACACGCCAGTAGTTGCTTGGCGCTGACTTCAGCAACTGAATCAGGTTAACCTTTCCTTCCTCCTTGCTTTCACCCATGCC
The DNA here is from genome assembly GCA_017400455.1 of Prevotella sp. Lineage (GTDB taxonomy): Bacteria > Bacteroidota > Bacteroidia > Bacteroidales > Bacteroidaceae > Prevotella. The sequence continues at coordinate 37,754 of JAFPTC010000018.1, forward strand.
ATGATACTGGGCATACTCATGAGGCGGCATCTCCTTGACCTTCACTGAAGTATAAATCACACAGGCTATAAGGATGATGGCACCGACATAGAAAGCCATCTTCAACGACATGGGCACTCCATGAGTGGCATCGTTGCTGAAGCCGATATAGGTCATCAGGAACGGCAGTGCAAAGCCCACCAGCTGGCCTGCATTGCAGAGGAAGCTTTGCAGGGCATAGGCCAGGCCCTTCTGCTTTTCGTTGACCATGTCGCCCACCATCATCTTGAAGGGCTGCATGGCCATGTTCAGGCTGGTGTCGAGAAACATCAAGATGACAGCTCCCAGCGTCATAGCCACCCAGAAGGTATCGCTCAGGCTACCCGCATTGGGCAAGAGCGCCATGACGAGCACTGCCATGATGGCACCGACGATAAGATAAGGTATTCGTCGGCCAAAGCGCGTCCACGTCTTGTCGCTTGCAACGCCGACAATGGGTTGGACTATCATTCCCATCAATGGAGGCAATATCCAGAAGAACCCCAGGGTTTTGGGGTCGGCTCCCATTGTGGAGAAAATACGCGACACATTACCACTCTGGAGTGCATAGGCTATCTGCACTCCGAAAAATCCGAAGCTCAGGTTCCAGAGCTTCCAAAACGACAAGTCAGGCTTTTTGTAATTCATAATTTATAAATCATAATGCATAATTAATTGTCTGCTGAGGATTTTACTATGGATGTAAGCAACTTTAACAGCTCTACACAGTCTGCGAGCATGCTCTCTGCTTGTTGACTGGTGATATAGTCTGTGTCACGAAGGAGTTCAATCCAGTATTCCGATTCGCTGGCCTCCTTCAGCGCAATACTCATTTTGGCCCTGAAGTCGGCTTTTGACAACCCCCTAATCGATTCTTTTACATTAGCTCCAACGCTGGTTCCACACCGCAACAGTTGTTTCCCGATGACGTAATCGTGTTTTTCCTCGCTAAGGTATTTATAAAGTTTGACGCATCTGACAGCGAAGGAATAGCTCTTAGTTACAATAACGTTTTCTTCTTTAGTTTTCATTTGTCTTTTATTATTTGTTATCGTATTTAAAAAAATGTATTATCAATTATGCATTATGCATTATCAATTATGCATTATCTCGTGGTGCCTCGGATGATGAGGCGGGTGCGCACGACGCGCTTCTCGGGATGGTCCTTGGGCAGGCGGCCCTCTACGTGGCCAATGAGGATGTTGGCGGCCTCCTCGCCCACACGGATGCCACGCTGCTCGACGGTGGTGAGCATGGGGTCGCAGGCTATGGCGCGCTCGCCGTTGGTGAAGCCGCAGATGCTGATGTCCTCGGGCACACGGAGGCCCATGCGCTTCACGGTGTAGAGGATGCCGATGGCCGTATCGTCGTTCACGGCAAAGAAGGCATCAGGATAGCGGTCGCCGTCGAAGAGGTCGGGCGTGATGAGCTCGGCGTCCTGACGGTTGTCACACTGGCGGGTGATGCTCTCGTCGAACGGCAGGCCGTGCTTCAGCAGGGCGTCCTTGTAGCCGTTGAAACGGTTTTTCGATATTTCCAGGTTCATCTGCGAGCCATAGAAGGCGATGCGCCGGCAGCCCGTCTCGATGAGGTGGGTCACGGCGTTGTAGGCACCCATATAGTCGTCGACCACCACGCGGCTGGCGTTCACGCCCGTGCAGATGCGGTCGTAGAACACCAGTGGCACGCCCGCATCGATGAGCCGCTGGAAGTGGTCGTAGTGCTGCGTGTCCTTGGCCTGCGAGACGATGATGCCACACACCTTGGTCTCGTAGAACGACTGGCAGAGGCGCACCTCGCGCTCGTACTTCTCGCCGCTCTGGGCCACCATGATGCGATAGCCATGCTGCTCGGCCTCCTCCTCAATGCCCTTGAGAATGGTGCTGAAATAATAATGTACTAACTCGGGCACGATGACGCCGATGATCTTCATCGGCTTCACCCTTGAGTGGCGCAGACTCTCGGCCAGCACGTTGGGCGTGAAGTTATGCTCGCGGGCATAGGCCTGAATCTGTCGACGACGCTCATCACTGATGCGGGGCGAATCGCTCAGGGCCCTCGACACCGTGGCGACTGATATGCCCAGCGCCTCGGCTATGTCCTTCATTGTCATCATATCGTTTTCTTTTACAATGCAAAGATAGTGCAAACTTTTCATGTTGACGGCTTTACACATTATTAATTATTATAATGGCCGATGCAAACGTTTGCATTTGTTACTAACGAGAAAATGTACAAAAAAATTGTCATCAAATGCAAAATTATTCTATCTTTGCAACGAAATTACCTAAGAAGCGCATATAGAAACGAACATAACAATATTAACTAACTAAAAAAGTAATGATGAAGCAGGTAAACATGCAATTTCCACTGAGGATGCTGTCCCTACTGCTGGGACTCTTCCTTTCGGTTGGGGCCTTTGCACAGCAGATTACTGTGAAGGGCCATGTGAAAGATGCCACTGGTGAACCCATCATCGGAGCTACGATTCGCATTGCCGGCACGCAGAGTGGCGTGGTGAGCGATTTCGACGGAAACTTCCAGCTCCAGGCTAACCAGGGCCAGATGCTCAACGTGACCTACGTGGGCTACCAGGCCGCCAACGTGGCCGCAGCGCCCAATGTAGTAGTGACGCTGCAGGACGACGCCACAGTGCTTGGCGACGTGGTGGTCATCGGCTACGGTGTAGCCAAGAAGAACGACCTCACGGGTTCCGTCACGGCCATCAAGCCCGACGAGAAGAACCACGGTCTTATCACCAATGCCCAGGACATGATGCAGGGTAAGATTGCCGGCGTCAGCGTGACCTCTACCTCAGGTCAGCCCGGCGACGGTGCCACCATCCGCATTCGTGGCGGCTCGTCGTTCAACAAGAGCGGCAACGACCCCCTGATTGTGATCGACGGTCTGGCCATGGACAACCAGAACGTGAAGGGCTTGTCGAACCCCCTGTCGATGGTAAACCCCAACGACATCGAGTCGTTCACCGTGCTGAAAGACGCATCGGCCACCGCCATCTATGGTAGCCGCGGCTCTAACGGTGTTATCATCATCACCACCAAGAAGGGCCGCAAAGACATGGCTCCCAAGGTGAGCTACAACGGCAACGTGAGCTATTCGGTGAAGAAAAAGTCGCTCGATGTGCTCGATGGCGACGAATACCGCAGCCTCGTCAGGGAAATGTATGGTGAAAACTCGGGCCGCTATGCTCTGCTGGGCAACGCCAACACCGACTGGCAGGACGAAATCTTCACTCCCGCCGTGTCGAGCGACCACAACATCACCGTGCAGGGCGGATGGAAGAACCTGCCCTACCGCATCAGCGCAGGCTACACCGACCAGAACGGTATCCTGAAGACCTCGAACTTCCAGCGTACCACGGCTTCAATCAACTTGAACCCCTCGCTGCTCGACGACCACCTGAAGTTCAACATCAACGGTAAGTTCATGTATGCCCACAACCGCTATGCCGACGCTGGCGCCATTGGAAATGCCGTGAGCTTCGACCCCACGCAGCCCGTGCGCTCGAACGACCCGCAGTTTGCTAAGTTCAACACCTACTGGCAGTGGACACAGTCGTCGACCGTCGACGCTGCATGGCCCTATTCAAAGATTGCCCTGGCACAGGCCAACCCCGTGTCGCAGCTGAATGCCGACAACAACCGCTCGCACTCTTACGACTACATGGGCAATGTGGAAGCCGACTACCAGATTCACGGCTTCGAGGACCTGCGCCTGCACATGAACTTCAGCGGCGACTGGGCCAACGGTACACAGCGCCGCGACATTGAGCCCTGGGGCGCACAGACCATGGACGGCTCTCCCATCTTCTACTATGGCTATCACAGCAAGGACTATGAGAAGAAGTTCAACCTGAACTACTCTGCATATCTGCAGTACTACAAGGACTTTGCTAAGACGCAGCACTTCGACATCATGGGTGGCTACGAGTGGCGCCATGAAAAGTACTGGGGCGATTTCAACAAGTATGGTCTCTATCCTACGACCAACGCCACCAACCCCGGTGAGAAATACAATGAGCAGAACAGTGAATGGAAGTCGGAGCACTACCTCGTGTCGTTCTTCGGACGTATGAACTACATTGCCTTCGACCGCTATATGATTACCGCTACCCTGCGTGCCGACGGTTCGTCGCGTTTCCGCAAGGGCAACAAGTGGGGCTACTTCCCCTCTGTGGCTCTGGGCTGGAAGATCAACGAAGAGGCATTCCTGAAGAACGCAAAGGCACTGAGCGAACTGAAGCTGCGTCTGGGCTGGGGTCAGACCGGTCAGCAGGAGGGCATTGGCGACTACAGCTACATTGCATCCTACCAGCAGCCCACCAGCACGCAGGCCCTCTATCCTGCCGTGGGCGACGGCTACCAGTACATTCCCCTGGGCTACAACGAAGACCTGAAGTGGGAAACCACTACTACCTATAACGCCGGCCTCGACTTCGGTTTCTTCAACAACCGCATCTCGGGTAGCATTGACGTTTACCACCGCAAGACCACCGACATGCTGATGACCGCACCCGTTGCCGCCATGTCGAACTTCGGTAACACCATTATGACCAACGTGGGTTCGATGAAGAACACCGGCTTCGAGGCTTCGCTCACCGTGCGCCCCGTGCAGACCAGAGACTGGCAGTGGGAAGTTACCGCCAACGCCACGTACAACAAGAACGAGGTGTCGGAACTGGCCGGCGACGGACAGCCCATTGAATATGGTGACGTAGGCCTGGGCACCGGCAACTATGCACTGTGCTATCAGGAGGGTCAGCCTGCCGCTTCCTTCTGGGTGTTCCAGCAGGTATACGATGCCAACGGCAAACCCATCCAGGGCGTTGTCGTTGATCGTAACAGCGATGGCAAAATTGACCGTAACGACCGCTACTACTACAAGTCGGCCATTGCTCCCTGGCTCTTCGGACTCAGCTCGCGCGTGCAGTACAAGAACTGGGACCTGGGCTTCGGTCTGCGTGCCAGCCTGCACAACTATGTGTTCAACCAGTTGAAGATGGGCAGCCGCTCGCTGGAGTTCATTGGCACGGGTACTGGCTATATGAGCAACACCAAGCCCTATGCCTATGAGGTGAACTACCGCAATGGTGACAAGGTGTACGACGCACTTACCGACTACTTCGTGGAGAACGCTTCGTTCCTGAAGTGCGACAACATCACCCTGGGCTACTCTTTCGACAACCTCTTCAAGGGTGGCAAGTACAACGGCATCAACGGACGTATCTACGCTTCGGCATCGAATGTATTTACCATTACGAACTACAAGGGCCTCGACCCCGAAGTCATTACTCCTAACAGCGACGCCAGCCACCTTGTGATGGGTATCGACGGAAACATCTATCCGCGTCCGCTCGTCATCATGGTTGGCCTGAACCTGAACTTCTAAGGATTAAACATTGAACATTATTATCAATAACGATTATGAATTTGTCATTTATTAAAAACATACTGCCCGCCGCTGCCATGGTGCTGTCAATGGGCTTGAGCTCCTGCACGGGCGACCTTGACGTTGACGTCATCGACCCCCGCAAGGACACCAATGTCGATGCCCAGAAGCTCTTTAACAAGTGCTACGCCGAATTCGTGCTCGAAGGCTATGCTCCCGGTGAATCGGAGCTTGATCTGGGCGATGCCGGCCTCTCCGTGTGCTACCGTCTGCTGTGGAACGCCAACGAGCTGACCACCGACGAGGCCATCTGCGGATGGACCGACAAGGGCATTGCCGAGTACGACTACAACACCTTTACTCCCGCCAACGACTGCCTCTACGGTCTGTTCTGGCGTCTCAGCTTTGGTGCCAGCATCTGCAACCAGTACCTGAAGGAATGTGCCGACCACGATGCCACGATGACGGCCGAGGTTCACTTCCTCCGTGCACTTTACTACTACTTCCTGCTCGACAACTACGGCAACCCCGCTTTCTCTGAGACCGTGGGTGAAACGCCGCGTCAGATTCAGAGCGCCGACCTCTTTGCCTGGATCGTGAAAGAGCTGGAGGACAACATGGACCAGATGCTGCCTGCCTCGGTGCGCAAGAAGGGCGATGCCAACTACGGCCGTGCCGACCAGAGCGCTGCCTGGATGCTGCTGGCACGCCTCTACCTGAATGCCGAGAAGTACACTGGCAAGGCTGAATGGGAAAAGGCCAAGACCTATGCCGAGAAGGTTATCAACGAGTCGGGACGCTCCATCTGGATGGGCGACAACACCACGACCCACAAGAGTGCCAACGGCCAGTGGTCGGCCTACCAGATGCTGTTCATGGCCGACAACGACCAGAGCGGCGCTTACAACGAAAGCATTTTTGCCTTCATCCTCGACGGTGCCACCACAGCTTCATGGGGTGCTTCCACATTCCTCTTCGCTGCTAGCTGGGACAGCTTCATGCGTGATGACTACCCGCAGATGACCGACCAGGCATGGGGCGGCAACCGCACCCGCGTGGACCTGATAGAGAAGTTCCTGAGCACGGCCACCCTCGACGGTCTGCCCGACTGGAAGACGGCAACCATCGTTGACGCTGCCCGCGACGACCGCGCCCTGTTCTACGGCGACAATGCCAAGGGCGACGGCGGCGTGAAGGACCGCAAGTACACCAACGACGACCTGGCCACCTTCCAGGACGGCCTGGCCACCACGAAGTACACCAGCCAGCGCAGCGACGGCGGCAACGTGTCGAACGGTACTCACAACGACAACGACATTATGCTGATGCGCCTTGCAGAGGCCTACCTTATCTATGCCGAGGCTGAAGCCCGTGCTGCCGGTTCTAACACCACGCTCACTCAGGGAACGAAGTACATCAACGACCTGCGTACCCGTGCCAACAATCCCGACCAGCACACCACTTACACGCTGCGTGAAATTCTCGATGAGCGTGCCCGTGAGCTCTACTTCGAAGGCGTTCGCCGCACCGACCTCATCCGCTATGGCTACTTTGGCGGCAGCTCGTACACCTGGCAGTGGAAGGGCGGCGTGCAGGAAGGCGGCAAGTTCGGAGCCTACCGTAACATCTTCCCCATTCCGCAGACGGAGCTTGCAACCAACAAGAACCTGACGCAGAATCCTGGTTACTAAGATAATGGAAACAGAATTAAAGAGAAAATGACTATGAAAAAGATATTTTCATTTGCACTGATGCTGCTGGGGGGCATGGCTGCTCTGACGTCTTGCGACTCTGACATCGACTCCAACCCTACCATCAAGGCACCCACCACGTTCACCATCAACGCATCGCCCCTGGCCGAACAGTACATACAGCTGGCTGCGGGCAACAATGTAAACCTTACCTGGTCGCAGCCCGACTATGGCTACAATGCCTATGCCACTTACAAGGTGCAGGTGGGCCTGGTCGACGGCAATGGTGCTGTTACATGGAACACCAAAGACGGTGCTCCCAAGTTCCTCACCACTCCCTACTATGAGTGCAATGCCAACATCAGCGGTGAAGAGATTTCCGAGGCTCTTTGCGAGCTCGACGGTTTCAAGTATGCTGAGGACTACGTAGACCAGGGCTTCCGCGAGGTGGCACTGCGCATCTACTCGTCTATCAACACCTCGATGAACGCCGAGGTTGAAGGCACGGGCATCATGTCTGAGAACTATGTCACCTTCAAGCACATGGCTGCCTACAATGCCATCAAGAGCCCGGCCTACATCTATCTGGTGGGCAACTGCACCGACTGGAACACGCCTAATGCCGGCAATGCCGACTTCTATTCTACCTGGCGCCTGTTCGAGAAGGACGACGAGATTGGCAGCAACGTGTTCTATGGCACCTTCGACCTGCCTGCCGGCGACCTGCAGTTCCGCTTCTACAAGGCTCTCACCGGCTGGGACGACGACTCTATGGGTCCGCAGGAGGCTGACAGCGGCGTGGACAGCGAGTTCACCAACAACACCTTCGAAGGCACTATCCTCACGGGCAAGAAGAAGGGCACCTGGCTGTTCTCTGGCTTTGCCGGCGGCACCGTGTCGATGGTGGTCGACCTGAACCAGGGCACTGTTAAGTTCGTTATCAATTAGTCTAATTGTAAATAATATCGCAAGAAATTATGAAAAAGCTTAGTTTATATATGATGACTCTGCTGAGCTTTGGCTTGGCATCCTGCGACGAGGGCGACTACGACCCCGAAGTGGGCCCGCAGAGCTACTCTGCCGAGAGTCCTGTGAACGTTAGCCAGGTGAGCATGGAGAGCAACGTGTCGGAAATCAACATTGCCGACTACTACGACGCCGCCACCGAGGCTGAGAAACCCATCACCATTGGCACTGTGAGCGTGGCAGAAGGCGCACTGCCTGCCAACACCACGCTGAAGGCTGAAATAGAGATTTCAAACACCCCCGACTTTGCCAAGTCGGCCATCGTGCAGGCCAACAGCCTCACTGATACCAACATCATTACCATTCAGCCCAGCGAACTGGAGAATGCCTACTTCGAGCAGATATCCAAGAACCCGGCCACCACGCAGCTCTATTATCGCACCATCCTCTACACCGTGACGGGCGACGATGCTGCTGCACGCATTGGCAAGCCCGGTCAGGACTACTTTGCACAGGGCGTTATTACGCTCACCCCGCTGAACAAGGTGACCATTGCCCCGGCCTACTACATTGTGGGCGGACCTAACGACTGGAACGACGCTCCGAAGAAGCAGATTAAGTTCAACCACAGCGACGAGGACGTGTATGTAGACCCCGTCTTTACCGTGATCTTCGATGCTGCTGCCGAGGGTGACACCTGGTTTGCCATTGGCGATGACGAGGCCTGCGAAGCTGTTGGCGAAGGCGTGTGGAACAAACTCTACGGCATTGTGGGAGGCGACAACGAGGCCACCAGTGGCCAGCTGGACCGCCGCTACAACCTGGGTGGCGACAACTCGTTCTGCGTCAAGGCCGGTGCCAAGAAGATCAAGGTTACCATCGACATGATGGAGTGCACCTTCACCGTGGAGACCATCAACATTGCCGATGCCTACTATCTCATCGGCGGTCCTGGTGAGTGGAGCGCCGAGTCGGCCATGACCATGCAGTTCTCTCACTCTGACAAGAGCGTCTTCGACGATCCCGTCTTCACTTATATGTTCGACGGCACTGGCAGCGACATGTGGTTTGCCTTTGGCGACAAAGACGCCATCGACGCCGTGGCTGCCGGCGACTGGACACAGCTCTATGGCACCACCGGCGAGAGCCAGGACCTCAGCGGCACCTTCAACCGCCGTTCGGCACTGGGTGGCGACCACTCCTTCAATGTCGACGGTCAGGCCAAGCACTACCGTGTTACTATTAACATGCTCGAGATGACCTATGAGATTACGCCGCTCAACTTCGAGCCGTTCATCTTCTTCATTGGTGCTACCGACGGCTGGGCCAATGCCGAGCAGCGCCTGGCACTCACCGACGAGTCTGCCGGCATCTACACGGGCTTCATCTACTGCGCCGACCCCAACGGCTGGGGCAATGAGTTCAAGTTCCAGAAGGAAGCTGGCAACTGGGACACCGAGATTAACAGCGGCCACTTCAACGGCGGCATTACCGGCGACTTTGGCCTGACCGACGGCAACACCAACATTGCTGCCAAGGCTGGCGAGGGCGTCTACTACGTGACGCTCGACATGGGCACCATGACCCTCAACGCCGTCAAGGTTGAGAAGATGGGTCTCATTGGCGACTTCAACGGCTGGGGTGGCGACACCGAGATGACCTGGAACGCCACTGACTATTGCTTCGAGGCTACCGGCGCAGGCGTAACAGCTTCTGGATGGAAGTTCCGCGTCAACGCCGACTGGGCCATCAACCTGGGTGGCGACACCCTCGACGACCTGGTGGCCAACGGCAGCAATATTGCCGTGGCTGGCAACACCGTGAAACTCTATCCCACTCGTAAGACTTCCGACAAGATTTATTGCACCGTAGAGTAAACCTTTTAAGTAACAACGATTATGAAGAAACTTTCTATGATAACAGCCGCAGTGGCACTCCTTCTGGGAGTGTCCACCGCAGCACAGGCTCAGACCGTGGAGGACCAGTATCCCTACAACTTCGTCACTCTGCAAGGCGGCGTGCAAGGCACGTTCACCAACTACGACTTCACCAAGCTGCTCACCCCGCAGGTGGCCCTCTCGGCTGGTCGCTATTTCAACTCCAAGGTGGGCGCCCGCCTGCACCTCCAGGGCTGGCAGGGCAAGGCAGCCATCAGCGACACCTACAAGTTCAACGCCATCACCGGCGACATTGACCTGCTGATGAACATGACCAACATCATCTGCCCCAACCGTGCTTCCGATAAGTTCGACTGGGTGCTGCTGGCTGGCTTCGGCGTCAACTACGGCTGGGACTTCGACGAGTTCAACGCCATGAACAATGCACTGGCCATGAACCCCAACCCCTATCTCTGCGGCAGCAAGCACAGCACCTACAACACGCGCCTGGGCACGCAGCTGAACTTCAACCTCAGCGACAACTTCGCACTCGGACTTGAAATCGACGGCAACATGAAGAACGACGAGTTCAACCTGAAGCGCAACTACAACCCCGACTTCCAGGTGCAGGCCCTCATCGGACTGACCTACAAGTTCGGCAAGCCCGCCAAGAAGCGCGAGGTGACCGAGACCTACTACGTGGACGAGCCCTACACTGAGAACGTGAAGAAGCAGCGTCCCGTTGAGACCGTCGAGGTGTCGAAGATGGAGAAGGTGGTCTACTACCAGATTAACATCAGCGACGTAGCCCAGGGTCAGGGCGTCGATGCCGCCGTGAAGGAGGCCGCCGACCTGATCAAGACTGATCCCAACGCCAAGATCTTCGTCACTGGCTATGCCGACGTGCAGACGGGTAATCCCGAAATCAACCTCCGTCTCTCGAAGGAGCGCGCCGAGGGTGTGGCCAACAAGCTCATCAACGACCATGGCATCAACGCTGCCAACATCACCGTTGACTGGAAGGGCGACACCGTGCAGCCTTTCGCTGAGAACGACAAGAACCGCTGCGTCATCATCAAGGGTGAAGGCAAGTTCAAGGTGACCAAGTACGAACAGTACGAGGAGCAGGTCCAGAAGACCCGCCAGGTGGAGAAGACCCGCATCGTCACGGTAGAGAAATAACCCTGCTGACAGTTGGCAGATGCAAACGTTTGCATCATGCAACATGCATATTTAGAGCTGCTTGGCCACGAGCCAAGCAGCTTTTTTCTTAACTTTGCACCAACATAAAACCTAACAGCAATGAAACGAGCATTATTGAGTTTATCATTTATCATTTTTTATTTATCATTTAGCAGCGTAGCTGCGCAGTCGCAGGGCTGGCCTTCGCAATATGGCGGTGTGATGCTGCAAGGCTTCTATTGGGACAGCTATGACGACTCGCAGTGGACGGCCCTTATGGCCCAGACCGAGCGGCTGAAGGGCACCTTCGACCTGGTTTGGCTGCCCCAAAGCGGCTATTGTGGCGGCCAGTCAATGGGCTACGACGACCTCTACTGGTTCCCTGGCCACTACGACAGCTCCTTCGGCACCGAGACGCAGCTGCGCCAGCTCATCAGCACCTTCAAGCAGAACGGCATCAAGACGCTGGCCGACGTGGTGGTCAACCACCGTCGGAGCCTCTCCACATGGACCGACTTTCCCGCCGAGACCTACAAGGGCGTGACCTACCAGCTGACCTATAACGACATCTGCGCCGACGACGAGGCCGCCCGCAATGGCCATCAGGTGGGCCCCAACAAGGACACCGGCGAGGGATGGGACGGCATGCGCGACCTGGACCACAAGAGCCAGAACGTGCAGACAAGCGTGAAGGCCTATCTGGGCATGCTCCTTGACGACATGGGCTATGCCGGTTTCCGCTACGACATGGTGAAGGGCTACTCGCCCGAGTACACCGCCATGTACAATGCTTCGTCGCGTCCCGAGTTCAGCGTGGGCGAGTGCTGGGACGGCACCAGCACCATCCGCAACTGGATCGACCGCACCAAGGGCAGCGACGGCCAGCCTCAGAGCGCCGCCTTCGACTTCCAGTTCCGCTACACCGTGCGCAACGCCATGAACAATGCCGGCAGCTACAACCGCCTGAGCCAGCAGAACGACGGCAACTGGCCCCTGGTGAGTAGCAACTATGAGAGTGGCAAATATCGCCGCTGGGCCGTGACCTTTGTCGAGAACCACGACACCGAGCGCCGCTCGAACGCCGCCCAGGACCCCCTGAAGCGCGACACGCTGGCCGCCAACGCCTATCTGCTGGCCATGCCCGGCACGCCCTGCGTCTTCTATAAGCACTGGCTCAGCTATCCCTCGCAAATCAAGGCCATGGCCGCCGCCCGCAAATATGCCGGCATCAACAACGAGAGCAGCTACAGCAACTTCCGCAGCGCCACTAACTACTATGCCAACGTCATCAAGACCGACGGGCAGAACCGCCTGCTCGTGGTCGTGGGCGACGTCAGCGCCAACGAGGCCAACGTGAACAGCCAGCAGTGGGCCAAAATACTGGAAGGCTATCACTATGCCTACTACCTGCCCACCTCGCTGGAAACGGTCTACGCCGACCTGCCCAGTGGCACCTACGAGGGCGAGCAGCAGGTGCGCATCAGCACCGTAAGCGCCCATGAGAATGCCCAGCTGACCTACACGCTCAACGGTGAGAAGAAGTACGACGTTGTCAGCGGCCACAAGGTGTTGAAGCTCGGCGTGGGTACCCACACGCTCAGCCTAAGCCTGATGTACAACGAAAAGGAAGTGGGCAATCCCATCGTGCTCACCTATGTCATCAAGGAGAAAGAGAGCGAGCAGCCTGCCGACATCCCGTCGTTCTGCACGGTGAACGAAGGCGAGATGTGCGCCTTCTTCGAGGCACCCGCCACCTGGACGCAGACCATCAAGTGCTGGGCATGGAACAACAGCGAGAATTTCACTGGCGGCACATGGCCCGGCCAGGAGTGCACGCTGCTGGGAACGGCCGCCAACGGCAACAAGGTGTGGAAGTGGACCTACTCAGGCTCGCTGACCACCCGTCCCACCGGCATCATCTTCAACAACAACGGCTCGCCCCAGACGGCCGACCTTGACTTCGTGAACGGTGGCTACTACAACAAGGACGGCCAGAAGGGTGTCGTCACCGGCATCACCAACATTCGCGAGTCGGCCACGAAGCAAGCCCTTTACGACCTACAGGGCCGCCGCATAGGCCACGACATGCCGCTCAAGAAAGGCATTTACATCAAGAACAACAAGAAGGTTCTCGTAAGATGACCTTATCTGAAAATGAATATTTATGCGGCGCAAAATGAATAAATATTCATTTTTCAGCATGAAAACGCCCCATTAGCACAGGAGGCCGAGTTTTGAAAAAATCTCACGTGAGATTTTTTCACGCGGCATTGAGATTTTTTCAAAACTCGGCCTCCCGTAAAACTGTATAAATATACATTTTTTCGCGGCAAGCCTTCCTTTACAAAAACAAGAGGCTTGCGCAAACCTTATTTACCACGCGGAAGGAATCGGCGCACGGCAAACCAGCAGTGCATCAGGAAGGTGGTGACGTGGCCATAGTGCTTCGCCATGACGCGATAGCGCTCACGCAGCGACTCGCGATGGTGGCGGGTGGTCTCGCCCTCCTCCATGTAGTTGGCCACCACCATGCCAGTGTCGACCAAGGGCAGCGAGAGGCGGTCGGCCTCGCGCATCACGCGAATGCACCAGTCCACATCGGCCGAATAGCGGTATTGCGTATCATACTGCACGTTCTTGGCCAGGTCCATGCGGGCGTAGAAAGCCTGATGGCATACGAGCATGCCCTGACGGAAGGAGCGCCACGAGAGCTTCTTCGGCGGTTGCAGCCGACGGGGATGCAGATAGCGGCCCTGGCCGTCGACAATGTCGGTGCGACCATAGACCACGGCAGGCAGCGAGTCGCTGGGCAGCTCGTTCAGGTGGCAGCGACGGGCAATCTGCTCCAAGGTGTCGGCCTGGGGGAAGCAGTCGCCCGCGTTCATATATATAATATAGTCGCCCGAGGCCTGCGTCAGTCCTTTGTTCATGGCATGGTAGAGTCCGTCGTCGGGCTCAGAGCGCACAATGACCTTGTGGCCCCGCCCCGAGGCGTCACTCTCAGCCTTGTAGCGCTGGGCCATGGCCACGGTGCCGTCTGTCGACGCCCCGTCGATGATCAGATGCTCCACGTCCTCATGGGTCTGCTGAAGCACGCTCTGAAGCGTACGCTCCAGCACGGCCTCAGCATTATACGTGATGGTTATAACAGAAAACTTTATCATTATCAATTCCCAATTCGTTACTATCCACTTTTCTCTCTCCTCTCTCCACACTCCTCTTTTCTCTCTCCACTCTCCTCTCTCAACTTCTCATAGAGATTGATGTACTGGCGAGCTACCACCTGCTCGCTGTAGCGGCGTATAACGCTGCGCCGCAGCTCCTGGGCCGACAGCCCGCACTGCAAGGCCCAGCTGATGCCCTCGGCCAGGCTCTGCGCCGAGAGCCGACGGGCCAGATAGCCGTTCTGCTGGTGCTGGATAATATCGGTCTGGCCGGCACCATCGAACGACACGGGCACGCTGCCACAGGCCATGGCCTCAATGAGGGTCTGGCCGAAGGTCTCGTAGAGCGACGACGACACGGTGACATGGGCTGCCGAATAGATTTGCGACAGGCGATAGGCGTCGTCCACAAATCCCAGATGAACATAGGGCACGGGAATGGTGTCGAGCACCGCCCGGTCGCGCACCTGGCCAAAGAGCAGCAGCCGGAAGTCGTCGGCCCTGTAAGGCCCGCCTTCGCCCGTCAGTATTCGCAATGCCTCTACTAAATAGCTGAAGCCCTTGATGGGGTCGTCGATGCGGGCGGCGCCGAAGGCAATGACATGGGGAGCCTCGGCATCGAGCGCCGTCTGGGCATCGAGGCGGTTGACAATGGTGAACTGCTGCAGGGGCAGCACGTTGGGTATGACCTTGATGGGGAACGAGCCCACCAGTGCGCTCTTCTGCGCCCGGCCGGCCAGCCAGTGGCTCACGGCCACAAACACCAGGCGGTCGGCATCGGCCAGCACCTTCTGTTTCTTTCGGAACACGCTGGCCGACAGGTCGTCAGCCCCCGGCCTGCGCAGGAAATGGCACTGGCCACAAGCCTCTTGATAGCGTTCACATTCGTAAGCATGGTGGCAGATGGCCGTCATGGGCCACATGTCGTGCATGGTCCACACCACGGGTTTGCCGCTACGAAGGATCTTTTGAATGCCTTTCAATGAAAGGAATCCCTGGTTCACCCAATGCAGGTGAACGATGTCGGCATTCTGGAATTCCTTTGTTTTGGTAATGTCGGTTCCGGTATTGGCTATCGAAACCTGAAACAAATGGCGGCGGCTCAGCAGATTGCTTAGCCAGATGACCACACGCTCCCAAAGGAAGTGCCATCGGCTGGCCAGTCCGTCGTCACGCACCAGCATGAACGCCTTCACCCCGTTGTTGGTCAGTGCTTCGCGCAGGCGGCTGGCCGCTACGGCCGCTCCCCCACCCTCTTCGCTGGTGTTCACTATCAGCACCTTCATCTTGCGCTATGCTTTCCTGCTGTTAGTCATCGGCGTTGCGACGGGCCTCACGCTCCAGTCGGCGACGCTCCTTCTCGGCTTCCTTCTCCAGTCGGCGCTGTTCCTTCTCGGCCTCACGCTCCAGGCGTTCCTGCTCCTTAGCTTGCCGTTTAGCCTCGCGGATAGAATCCTTCTCGTGGCGGCGGCGCTCCTTGGCCAGTTCCTTCTCGCGTTTTTTCTTCTGTTTCTCCAGCTCTTTCAGCTCGCGCTCGTTCTGCTTGATGATGGCTTTCTCGTTGGCAGCCTCCTCCAGCTTCTCGTGCAGCATCTTGCTGTCGAAAGTGAACACGTGGCCGAAGATGCCCAGCGAGAGCAACTGCTCCTCGCCCGTCAGCTTCACGTAAGTGGTGTTCAGCACCAGGTAGTCGTGCATCTCAAGCTTCGAGTTGAGCACCTTTTCAATGGTTTTGTTCACGATGCCCTTGCCCAGGTCCGTCAGGATGTTGTCGCCCAGTCCCAGGCTGTCGGCCTCATCGCTCACAAACTCTTTCACTGCTTCCATCATAGCCTCCTTATGGTCGGCCTTGTCGGGACGGGTCATCACCATCAGAATGGCCACCAGGAGGATAATTGCAATAACAATCAGTTTCTTCATATCTGCTTTTTCCTATTGTTCGGCCGCCAACGCCGCCGATTTTTCGGCAAAGGTACGAAAAAACGGGGGAAACGCAAAAGAAAAGCATACTTTTCTTCTCATTTAAAAGTGCCGGCGACATCGGCAAATACGAAATCGCGACGAGAAGGACAGCACATGACAACATCAAAAATATGCAGAAATTGCGGCTGTTCACGTACACAAATATTGATTTGAATCAAGAGAAGAGCACTTTTATGCACATTTTATGCAAAAAGTATTGCGTAGTTCCGATTTTCGTCGTACCTTTGCATCGTCAAAAGGTTAATAGATTGTTTTAGGTTAGTAGTAATATTTATAGTTTTAGGTTTTTAGTTATTGGTAAAAAAGAAAGTTTTCAACTGTGGGATAACAGGAGGTCGCTGTGAAGCTCCCTTTTAAACTTTCAAATTTTTAGCCCTTGTGGGGCTGAAAATTTCTTTTAGAGAAAAGGATTTTTAGTTAAACATAGGCTTGTAAGTGCTGCGGCTCGTGAGGGTCGCAGCACTTCGTTTATGGTTTTTCAATCAGCACGGTGGCATAGGCCGAGATGCCCTCCTGCCGCCCGGTGAACCCCAGGCGCTCGGTGGTGGTGGCCTTGATGCTGATCTGATCGGGGTCGCAGCCAATGACCTCGGCCATCACCTGCTGCATCTGCGGAATGTGAGGGTTCATCTTGGGCCGCTCAGCACAGATGGTGGCGTCGATATTTCCCAGCCTGTAGCCCTTCGTGGCAATCAGCTCGATGGTTTTCTTCAGAATCACCTTGCTGTCCATGCCCTCGGTCTCAGCACTGGTGTCGGGGAAGTGGTAGCCAATGTCGCGCATGTTGGCTGCGCCCAGCAGGGCATCGCACACGGCATGCAGCAGCACATCGGCATCGCTATGGCCCAGCAGTCCTTTCTCGAAGGGAATGAGTATTCCTCCCATCCACAGTTGCCTATTCTCCACCAGCCGGTGGACGTCGAATCCAAAACCTACTCTTATCATCGTTTCATTGATTTAATGTGATCACTCGTTCTACTTGCGGAACAAATCCTTGATGCCATCCATGTCGAAAGCCAGCGTGAAGCGGAGGGTCTGGTCGAGGGGATTAGACTGGGCGGTGGAGATGACGTAGCCCACGTCGAGCGAGAAGACACTCATGCGGAAGCCGCCACCAACGGTGAAATACTTGCGGTTGCCCTTCGACTGGCTCTCGTGGTGATAGCCGGCACGCAGGGAGAACTGGTCGTGATAGACATACTCGGCGCCGACGCTCCACTGCACCTCCTCCAGCTCCTCCTTGAAGCCGCCAGGCGCATCGCTGAAGCTGTCGAACATGCCCTTGATGCTGCTCACGTCGCTATACTCGCGGCGCACGCGGTCCTGATAGTCGCTGTTCGACTCGTCCACGCCCTGACGGGGCACGGTGGGCACGAGCAGCTTGTTGGCATCGGCTGCTATTGAGAAGCGGTTGTACTCGTCCACGGGAATCATCAGCGAAGCGCCCAAGCGCAGGTTGGCGGGAATGAACTGGCTCTCTTCGTCGCCATAGAAGGAGATTTTGCTACCCAGGTTGCTGAGCGTGGCGCCCAGGCCGAGCTGGCACTCACGCGAGCCGAGCATGACATAGTTATTATAGTAAAGGGCCAGGTCGGCAGCGAAGGCCGAGGCAGGCTTCGAGTCCTCGGAGTAGTCGTAGCGCAGGTCACTATAGAGCCAGCGCAGGCCAACGCCCATGGAGAAGGTCTCGCTGAGCATGCGTGAATAGGCCACGTCGAACGACATCTCGTAGGGGTTGACGGTCATGTCGGAGCCATCGTTGAGCCACACCTCGCCGAGCGAGAAGTAGCGCAGCGATCCGCTGAGCGCGCCGTAGTCGCCTATGCGGTAGTAGCCGGCCACGTAGGCCAGGTCGATGTCGTTCACCAGCTGACGCAGCCACGGTGTGTAGTTCAGGGAGATGCCTGCGCGGCTGATGCAGAAGGGATACTTTGCCAGGTTCCAATACTGCGAGTTCACGTCAGGGTCGGTGGCAGCGCCCACGTCGCCCATGCCTGCAGCGCGGGCGTCGGGTGCAATGGTCTGCGAGATGACGGCATGCTCCACGGGGTTGAAGGTCGTGGTCTTGTAGTCGTCGGCATAGGCGAGGAGGGGGAAGAATGAAAAGAGACAAAAAAGCCTCCCCAAGCCCCTCCAAAGGAGGGGATGTTTAGTTAGATAATCACTTTGATTGATGGTCATATTGCTTATACTCTTATGATTGATATTCTTATTATTAATACTCATATTATTCGTGTTTCTTCTCTCCAAGTCCGCATGCCTTTGTTGGCGTTTGTATCTATCCAGACATCCCCTCCTTCGGAGGCTTTCTTGCCAAGGCAAGCGTCCTTCGGCCGAGCGGGGGAGGCTTTCGGCTTATTCATCTAAGTATTATCAGTTTCTGCGCCTTCGATGCTTTGCGGCTGCCGTCAGTGCTGATGAGCACACGGTAGAGGTAGACGCCTGTGCGCAGGCGGCTGCCGCTGCTGCCGGTGAGGTCCCAATCCAGCGTATAGGTGTTGTCTGTAGAGACGCCCGACTCGGCTTTCTTCCACAACAGGCGGCCCGAAGTGTCAAAGACTTCCAGCTCGACGTCCATCAGGCTGCCCGTGCGGTCGTGGTTGATGATGAACGTGGTGGAGGTGGTGGCGGGGTTGCGCGTACACTCCACGCTGAAGCAGCGGGGCTGCAGTCCGCTGACCACCTGGAAGCGCAGCTCGGCCACCGACGAGTTGTTCAGCACGTCCCAGGCGCGGAACGTCAGCCGGTGCTCGCCCTCGCTGAGTTCGGGCAGGCTGAAGCCCACCGTCCCCGAGCGATAGTCGCCGAAGTCATAGCGGAAATAACTGTTCAGATTGTAGGTCATGGCCAGCTGGCCGTCGATGACCAGCTCCATGTCGTGCCCCAGACTGCTGCCGGCGGCGTTGATGCCGTCCTTGTCGGTGAGCTGTGCAAAGAAATAGGGCGTGGTATTCACCTGGCCGCCGTTTTCAAAGTCGGCCGTGTTCAGATAGCAATAGATGCTGGGGCCTATGCCGTCGTCGGCCACATCGTCGCCGCTACCCATGGTGAAGGCCTCCGTATGGCCATTGGCCAGGTGCTGGCGGTCGTTGCTCACGGCATAGACGCTGATGCGTCCTGTCTCTTCGCTGTAGCTGATGTCTTTAGGCAGCACAAACGACAGCTGGAAACGCCCGTTACGCACGCTGTCCTGCCCGTTATAGATGGTGGTGGGGCGGTCGGAGAAGGTAAACGCCGTGCTGGCCCCCTCGGGGTCGTTCAGCCGGCAGGTCACCTGTTCTTTCACATCTTTCACCGTCAGCGCTACCACGCCACTGAAGTCGGTTCCTCCGCCCACATGGCCCGATACGGTGACCGTCTGGCCTGCCGACAGATGCAGCACGTCGTCGGTTCCAGCGCCAATGGGCTGCCCGTTGATGCTGTCGATGACCACCGGCTCGGTGGGCACTGCCAGCCGCAGGGCGGGATCGCCCAGGAGCGAATAGTGGAGCTTGTTGATGACATAGGTCTCATGAGGACTGTCCGAGAGCTTGGTGCTCATGGTCCTCACCTCGTTCTTCGACAGGCGCACGGCGTCGCCCAGCCTGTAGGGCTGTCCGTCGGCATCCTTGGCCAAGACATATTTGATGAAGGCGCAGTTCATGTTCTTGTTGTCGCCGGTATAGACGGTGCGCGTGGTGCCGAAGAAGGCGATAGCGCCTCCACGGCTGTTGAGCATGGCCGTCTCGCCGATGTTCTCCTCCTGCGAGTCGAAGGGCATGATGTCACACGAGGCGGTGACCCACAGGGGCAGACGCAACGACGTCTGCTCGGCAAAGTCCTCGATGCGCACCACCTGCTCGTGGCTCAGGCAATAGGTCACGCCATGGCCGCAATAGTCCATGAGCAGGGCGCCCTGCTGCATCTGCTGTTTGATGAGGCGGGTGGCATCGGGATAGCGGTTGCCGGTAGAGATGGTGGTGCGTTGGTAGGCGTCCCAGTAGATTTTCTTGATGTCGAACGAGGCGTTGGCCTCGGCGGCCATGATGGCAGCAGCGTCGGCCTCGGCCATGTGTACGTTGCCATTGCCGTCATCGCCCATGAAGCAGAGCGTGTTCTGCCAGTCGCCGGCATTGGCGTTGGCTACGTAGCTGAAGATCTTGTCCACCATGATCCTGGCCTCCTCCTCCGTGCGTGCCGTCAGCCGGCCTACGCCCACATCGGTCTTGTCCTTCTTGGTCAGGTCGCTGCCTTCGCCGTCGTCGAGCAGACAGAAATAGTCGTCGCTGACGTAGCTGTTGGTGGTGCTGAACGATTCCTCGCTCTGATAGCACAGCAGGAAGTCGTCGGGCGAATAGGTGCGCCAGTCGCTGGTGAGCATGCGGTTGTCCCAGCTGGCGTCGCCCATCAGCAGCAGGTATCGGGGCATGTCGGCCTCGGTCTCAGCCCGGTCATAGATCATCTTCAGGTAGCGGCGGTAGGCATTGGCATCGGGGGTGCCGCTGCTGAACTCGTTGAACAGCTCATCGGCCGGCACAATGCTGACGCGCAAGCCGTCCCGTTCCTCGTGGAGCTGCTTCAGCCTGAGCGCCTGCGACAACAGCTTCTGCGACGTAGGAATGATGATGACCATATCAGCGGCCGCGTCGGCATGGTGGTCCTGATTGGTGATGCGATAGAGCAGCTGGGGCACGGCAAAGGACGCCGTAGAGAGGTTGGGCGCCGGAGCTGCCGTGGGCATGGTCAGCGACAGATAGTCAAGCCGCATGGCGCCCTCGCCGGCCGTCTGGCGCAGGCGGATGACGTTGCGCTGGCGCAGCAGGCCGCTGAGCTTGAAGGTCTGCGTCTTGCCGCCAGCCTTCGACGTGTCGCCAAAGACCGACGTGATGTTCACCTGGCCCACCACCGAGTCGTTCACCTCGACGCTCACCACGCCCAGCCCGTCGTAGCTCAGCGCCACGGCCAGCGTGCCGCTGTCGGCATGAGCAGCCAGTTCATAGGTGGCATAGGAGCCTGTTGGCACGGGCGTCTTCTCGAACAGCTTGCGCCCGCTGTGATACCAGGCAAACTCATCGGCCTCGTATAGGGAGTGATAGTCGTCATAGGCGGGATAGAAGGCCGAGACGAAGGTGGCGCTGTCGACCATGAGCGGCTCGGCGTCGCTCTCGGTCAGGAAGTAGCAGCCGGCCGTGGCGTAGGGATTGCGTGTGCGCTCGGTGGCGGTGGCACTCTCCCACCCCACGGGTCCCACGCCGTGGAACAGTCGGCGTCCGCCCATCAGGCAGGTGGGCACCTCCTTCAGGTCGTCAGTGTCGGCCAGATAATCGGCCGTGAGCGCCTCGGGCTGCAGGGCGCCGCCATAGCCATAGACCTTCACCTTATTTATATTAGAGAAGCCGGCCTGGCGCACCAGTGCCTCAGTGAGCTGATAGACGCCCGTCTCGGGCACGCTGATCTTCACCCACTGCCCCGTGGCCAGCACGGAATGGTCGGCATAGCGGCCTGCGGCAGAGGTGGTGCGCGTGGCACGCGACTTTGCTGCGGCCTCAGCCTTCAGCGAGAGCCGGAAGCTGACCAGCTTCTGCCATTTCCCTTCGCGGAAGACCAGGGGGACGAACGACACATAGAGCGTGCCCTGACGACGGCTGACGCCCACATACTGCTCCACCTCGGGCAACTCGGGCAGCGTGTCACAGCCCAGCGCACGGCAGCGGGCCACATCGGCCTTGCTCATATCAATAAACTCGGGATATTCTATGCTGACACGATAAACCGAGTCGGCATAGTTGGGGCCCAAAGGAAACTCGTGGAACCAGACGGGCAAGCGCTCGCCTACCCTGACCTCGTCGGCAGTCAGGTTGACAAACTCCTGCGCCTCCATTCGAGAAACGAAGCACAGCAGCAGCGCCAGAAGAAACAAGAGTCTTCTCATTGTTCCTTTATAACGTTGCTGCTGCGCTTTTTATTGCCTTCAGCGGCTAAAACTTAGCGTGCGCACTTCCTGGGGGGCCATCAACGGCAAAAGAAGTCGAGCACACACTCCTCGCCGAGATAGCCCTGCAGGTGGTCGCCAATGTGCACGGGCCCTACGCCGACGGGGGTGCCGGTGAAGAGGAGGTCGCCCGTCTTCAGGGTGAAGAAACGGGAGAGATAGCTGATGATTTCGTCGATGGAGAAAAGCATGTCGCTGCTGATGCCTTGCTGCACGGTCTGGTCGTTCAGGTCGAGGTGGAAGGTCATGGGGGATGGGGGTACGGGACGGAAGTCGCCGATCATGGCCGAGCCGTCGAAGCCCTTGCAGATGGTCCAGGGCAGCCCGGCCCCTCGCGCCTTCTGCTGGAGGTCGCGGGCGGTGAAGTCGATGCCCACGGTGACGGCATCGTAGTAGCGATGGGCAAAGCGCACGGGGATGCCCTTGCCCAGACGGCAGATGCGCACCACCAGCTCACATTCATAGTCCACCCGCTCACACCAGTCGGGAATGAAAAACGGTTTGCCGTTCTTCAGCAGCGCCGAGTCGGCCTTCAGGAATATCACAGGTTCTTCCGGACGATACTGCCGTCCGTCAAGTTCCTCCGTATGCAGGAGGTAGTTCATGCCAACGCCAAAAATCTTCATAGCGGCGGCAAAGGTACAAAGAAATAAAGAAAACAGGCACTATTTCGGGCAAATTAAGAAAAATTTATCCTCATTTATGCCCAATTGTGTGTTTTATCGATTAACTTTGCAGCCAATTACACGCATCACACATCATGGAAATAAGGATTCAGGACCTGAGCCAGATACGCCAGGCAGCTCGCGAGTTTATCAGCCACATGGGCAACCACACCGTTTTTGCCTTCTACGGCAAGATGGGAGCAGGAAAGACCACCTTCATCAAGGCCATCTGCGAGGAGCTGGGTGTCGAGGAGGTCATCACCTCGCCCACCTTCGCCATCGTCAATGAATATACGGCCTCCCCCAGCCCCTCCGAAGGAGGGGAGATCGTCCCCCCATCCCCCAGTCCCTCCGAAGGACGGCTTTCCATCTACCACTTTGACTTCTACCGCATCAAGCGCTTAGAGGAAGTCTACGACATGGGCTACGAGGACTACTTCTATAGCGGTGCCCTCTGCTTCATCGAATGGCCCGAGCTGGCCGAAGAACTATTGCCCGAGGACGCCGTCAGCGTGCGCATTGAGGAGCAACCCGACGGCAGCCGGCTGATCAGCGCATAGAAGGCCCGCGAGGCCTTGTTTTGCCCCACAGAAACTGATTGTTACAAAACAATCCGATTACACATTTTCTTTTTACATAATGCAGCGATAAATAACTCACGCGGAGGGCAAACAGGCGACAATACTATATCCTGAAAACATGGTTGAGGATTAATATTGTCGTTCGCCCTAATTGGTCCTGAATATAGTACAGCATCACTTAAAGGAACTGTTTGATTCTTTTCCGCATGCATGAAACTATCACCATACGAGAAGGCCAGTATGTTTACTTCATCTGTATGCTCAGAAACAAACTTATGCAAATCGAGAGCTGTACTCGATGAAATATAGTCAGCGAGCAAGTCTTGAAGCACCCAGATTGTTTTACCTTGCCACGCCATGGCCGCTTGTGATTTCACTATCAACTGACTTGCCATTCTGGCCCATACCTGTCGATAATTAATGCCTGGCGCCAGATGCGGCCTACCAAGCATACAATCCTCAAAAGCTTGAGGAATACAACTTCTTTTCTTCTTGTTTCCGCCAGAGGTACTCGACGTCATCACTTCTACGATGACAGGATTACCAATAGGGAAATCTTCTATGTATACTTCGCCATCGCGCTGAGCAAAAGTGTAACCACTATGACGGAGGTTCTTCTGGAGGGCATTCCACTCCAATCCGCTTTCTGATACGGCTTGTGATTGCTTCACCCTACCTATTGGCATTAAAACATAATCAAATGTATAGTCAAAAATGGATGTATCTTCATCTTCATTTTGATTATCATTTGCGTATTTCACCTTTGTTTCTGCCCAAATACCGATTTCTGTCCCTTGAGGGAATCCACATATCTCGAATAGCTTCCTCTGAGTTTCCCCTCTCAAAGTTTGCTCGCGTGTCATTTCTCCCATATATAGCAACCGGCGCGGGCAAATTATCCAAGGAGCCATACCTTCTGAGAGCTGGATAGAACAAACACCAGAGGGAATGCGGCTCATTCCTGGAAACATGTCATTCAGTTCAGGATGGTCTTGCAGATTAATATCTGACATGTAGCGGTTTCCTCCACCATCACACAAACCTGAAATGAAGGGGCAATATGCTTTTTTGCGGGATTCCATTACTGCAGGGCTCTTGTCCTCTGCTGGATATCCTAACAATTCATAGATTTTCGACATAATATAATATCTTTGATTTTAGTTGCAACAGCCTTTGCCAAAGGCGGCGGAACAGAGTTTCCTATCTGACGGTGCTGGTCTAAGTCCTTTACGGTTCCAGTCCTACCACGAATGGGGCCTCTTAACACATAGTTATCAGGATAGCCATGTATCCGCATGTATTCTCGCGGTGTGAGATACCTATCTTCAATGGGATGGTAAAATATTTCACCCCCGCGCAATGTGTTAGACGGTTTGCTTCTATCAAGCCTTAGGAACTTTGTAGTGTCTTTCTTTGTCAACCCTCCTATCTGCTCTTTTGGAAGATGAGTCTGTGAAGACAGATTCTTTCCTTCTGGCACGCCATGAATACGCTCGCGGTCTCTTCTCGGAGTAACATCATAGTGGCTGTCGTCTGGAATTAGACTACTGTCATTCTTCAATACTGGCTCGCCAAGGCCTGCCAATGCTTCTCCAACAGTCTTGTATGGAGGAAGTCCGAACATATTAGCAACATCTGACTGTTTACCATTCGTCGGGTCCGGGAACTGAAAGCCATTGGGTTTCTTCGTTGCAACAATAAACACCCTTTCCCTCATCTGGGCAACACCGTAATCAGCAGCTAACATGATGCGCCATTTGGGAACATAATCCAAAAGTTCCAGTTCACGAATCAACTGTTCAAACACGCCTCCACGCTTCCCCTCTAAGTCTTTTGCAGTAAGCAGGCCTTTCACTTGTTCAATCATAATGGCTCTGGGCTGTATCACCTTGACATATCTTACCATTTCAAACAACAGTTCCCCGCGTTCGTCAAGCATCGACCGCTGTTTACCTATTTGGGAAAAAGCCTGACAAGGAGGACCACCAAAGAGCAAATCCACCTCACCTGCCTGAATATGCAGGTCATCGAGCATTTGATTAGGTGTGAAGGTTTTAATATCGCCCTCATAAACAATGGTGTTCCTTTGTCCTCTTCTTATATTCTCCCGTAAGGTTTCGCAACAATGCCTATCTATTTCACAACAAGCCAAAATATCAAATCCGGCCTGCTGTACCCCAATATCCATTCCTCCTGCGCCAGAGAACAAAGATATTGCAGTTAGTTTATTATGTTCTGCCATAATGAAAGAAACTATTCGGTTGCAAAGTTACAAAAAAACGAGAGCAAAACAAAAGAAACTCGTTTCTTTTTTTGCCGAGTGCCGAGTAGGTTCGGTGAAGCCCCCAAGAAAGTTGCACCTCCTGCACCTGCGTTAACCTTTATCGGGAAACTACCTGCACCTCCATTCATGAGCCACGGCTTGCTGGAAATGTATATTTATGCAGTTTTGGACTGTATATTTATGCATTTTAATGTATCTCGCCACCACATCAGCATACTGAGGCCTCCCGTGAAAAAATCTCACGTGAGATTTTTACACGGGAGGCCTCCGCAGAAAAAATGGCGGCCCCGCGTAAAACTGCATAAATATACAGTTTTGCGCTGCCCTCCCCGCCTTTAGGTGCAAGCGGTGCAACTACGTTTCCAGATTGCCATCATGGAAAGGGGGCAACAGCCATAGAAGAAATAATCCTTCACAAGGCTTGCGGAGATTTCCTGTTTCAAAAAATGTTTTGTAACTTTGCAGGCAGATTGAAAGAAAAAAAAGGAAATGGACGATATTCTGAAAGACTTCATCCTCCCTATCGAGGACAAGATGCAGGGCATCATCAAAGTGATAGGCGTGGGCGGCGGCGGCTGCAATGCCGTGCGCAACATGTACTTGGAGAAGGTGGAGGGCGTTACCTACGCAGTGTGCAACACCGACAGCCAGTCGTTGTCGCGTTCGCCCGTACCCGTGAAGCTGTTGCTGGGCTCATCAGGCTTAGGCGCCGGAGCCAACCCCGAGCTGGGACGCTCGGAGGCCGAGGCCAACATCGACGACATCAAGCGGCTGCTCAGCGATGGCACGAAGATGGTGTTCGTCACGGCGGGCATGGGCGGCGGAACCGGCACGGGGGCAGCCCCCGTGATAGCCGGCGTGGCCAAGGAAATGGGCATGCTGACGGTGGGCGTGGTGACCATCCCCTTCTACTTCGAGAAGAAACGGAAAATAGTCAAGGCACTGAAGGGAGTGGACGAACTGCGCAAGAACGTAGACGCCATCCTCATCGTAAACAATGAGCGGCTCTGCGATGTGTATGCCGACAGCGACATCTCTGTGAAAGACGCATTCCTGAAGGCCGACAACATACTGATGGATGCGGTGAAGGGCATATCGGAACTGATCACCATGCCCAGCGACGGCGGCATCAAGAGCGACTTCCGCGACGTGGAGACAACGATGAAAAACGGCGGCGGAGCCATCATGGCCATGGGGCGTGCCAGCGGCAAGAACCGTGTGGAGAAAGCCATCATCGACGCACTGGACTCGCCCCTGCTCTATGGCAACGACATCGGGCGCGCCAAGCGCATCCTGTTCAATATTTACTCAAGCGAGGAGCATCCCATCTTTGTACGTGAGCTGCAGGAGATTGACGATTTCTTTGACCAGCTGGACCCGAACATCGAGGTCATCTGGGGCACTGCTTCCGACGACTCGCTGGGCGAGGACGCCAAGGTGACCATTCTGGCCACGGGACTGGAGGACGACCTGAAGCAAGAATTGCAGGCGAACGCCTATAAGGACGACGAGGCACTTTACGAGGATCTGATTCCAAAGCTATACAAGCCTTTAAAGAAGAAAAAGGTGGTGGAGGTGCTGGCACAGGAGCTGCCTTTCGAGGTGGAGCCTGCCAAGGAGCCGGAACCGGCTGAGGTGCAGTCGCACCAGACGGAAGGCCATCAGCAGGAGGCGGAAACGGAGCCGGAGAAGCCAGTGGAAGAACCCGGGCAGCAGGAAACGGAAACGGGCATGCTGAAGCGCTGGAAGGACTGGATTATGAAACGGATGAAAGAAGCCATGACCGATGAATGACCCACTGTTGTCACCGGAAGAGATAGCGCTGCAAATGAAGCAGATGGCAGAGCGGCTACAGGCAATGGGACGGCGCGACCTGTTGCTGCGCGCACTCGGCGTGCCCTTGCTGGAAGAGCTGCGCCTTGAGGCAGCCAAGAGCAGGTTGCAGCCACTGCTCATCACCCGCGACTACCGATTCTTCGTGGGGCAGCGCGAGGTGGAGCTGCAGCCTGTCCACAAGGCCGTCTACATGCTCTTCCTTGCCCATCCTGAGGGGATAGAGTTCAAGCGACTGGCTGACTACCGAAAGGAGCTGGTAGGCCTGTACATGAAGACTGCCCGATGGATGGACAAGCAGAAGATTGAGGAGAGCGTGGACCACCTTGTGAACCCGCTTGACAATGCCATCAACGAGAAATGCTCGCGCATCAAAAAAGTGTTTCTCGACATCATGGACGAGTACATGGCCAGCTACTACATCATCAGCGGGCACACGCAGAAACACTTTGCCGGTTCCACGAGGATATGGTATGAACGCCTGAAGGTAATCACCCTTCCCCGAGAACTGGTGGTGTGGGAATAATTCACGAAAATAACATTTCGCGCCCTAATTATTTGGTTCTTTCCCACTTTCTTTATATCTTTGCCGAAAAAAAGAAACAAATGAAGAAAATTATCCTCACTTTCGCAACGCTCGTGGCCATGGCCGCCTGCACGCAAAATCAGCCTTCGAAGGCAGAAACCAACGAGACAGCAACGGCAACACAGACGGAAGTTGCCGACAGTATTGCCCCCGAAACGAAACAAGCCAACATGAATGAGGTGCAAGCTTATCTGAAGGAATGTGGCACGTTCTTCATTGCCACCGTCGATGGCGACCAGCCGCATGTACGAGCCTTTGGCGTGTCAGAAATCATCCAAGACCGCCTGTACATCATGACGGGTAAGGTGAAGGACGTTTACAAGCAGATGGCCAAGAACGGCAAGTTCGAGATTTGCGCCCTGAAGCCCTCGGGCACCGAGTGGATGCGCCTGTCGGGAACCCTGGTCAACGACGAGTCGCTGAGCGTGAAAGAGGAATTTCTCAACCGCAACGAGGGACTGAAGTCGATGTACAAAGCCAACGACGGCAACATGGCCGTACTCTATATCACCAATGGCGAGGCACGCTTCTGCTCGTTCTCTGAGCCGGAAAGAAAGGTGAAGTTCTGACCCGCTGGTGCAGGTCAGCATCCTGTCTATAAGCAATAAAACCAACTAATACGAAAATGAACAGTTTTGGATCAAAGCCGTGGATTCTTCCACAACCCGTACTGATTATCGGTACTTATGACAAAGATGGTAAGCCCAACGCCATGAACGCCGCCTGGGGTGGCCAGTGGGATATGCACGAGATTATCATCTCGCTGAGTTCGCATCAGACAACCGACAACCTTGCCGTGAATCCTGAGTTCACCGTCACCTTTGCCACCGCCAAGACGCTGGTGGCCGCCGACTACGTGGGCCTCGTCAGCGGCAGGAACACCCCCGACAAGATGGAGAAGACAGGATGGACCATCGAGAAGGCTCCCAACGTGAATGCCCCCGTGTTCCGCGAATTCCCCATGACGCTGGAATGCCGCGTGAAGCAGAAGATAGACGAGTCAAAGACCGGCTATTACCTCGTAGCAGAAATCGTCAACATCCTCTGCGACGAGCAGTATCTTGGCGAGGACGGCAATCCTGACGTGAAGTCAATGGGCCTGATTACCTACGACCCCGTCCACTACAACTACATCAGCCTGGGCCAGACTGTAGGAAAGGCCTTCGCCGACGGGAAGCAACTGAAGTAAAGAAGCCTCAGCCCCAGCATCACCCTTTCATCGAAAAGTTTATAACTGTCCAGTCCCTGCAAGTTAAGCACTTGCAGGGACTGATTCGTGATATCAAGAAGAGGGACATAATCCGCAGCCCCCCAATATTCTTCCTTTGGAGAGTTTTTTACAAATAATCCCTGCAAGTGCTTGACTTGCAGGGACTGTCTTTGGAGGGTGCCCGGACGGACTCGAACCGTCGACATTCAGAACCACAATCTGACGCTCTAACCAACTGAACTACGGGCACCATGCTGACTTTCGTCTTCGAGCTTCGCGATAAGGCCATTTGAGCTGGCTCAACGGCTCTCGCTGCTTTGCTCGTTGGTTTTGCGGGTGCAAAGGTAGACAAAAACTTTTGAACTGCCAAACATTTGGCCGTTTTTTTGCAAAAAAGTTTTCAAGGGGGCCTATTAGGGGGCATAAAAATGGTTTTGGGGGCCTCTAAATCGTAACTCTACGCTTCCTGCGCGAACTTACTCGGCACTCGGCAAAAAAAAGAAATGGGTTTCTTTTGTTTTGCACTCGTTTTTTCGTAACTTTGCAGCACAAAACGAATGGAATCTTAAACATAAATCATAAATGTATAAAATGAAAAGAACATGGATGTTGGCCACCATCCTGGTGATGAGTGGCCTGACAATGCTGACTTCGTGCAGCGAGGAAGACAACACCGTGACGCCCATGCCTGAGGATCCGGTAGTGATTAACTGTGTGAAGCCCGACTACCTGAAAGCGGGCGACAAGGTGGCACTGATTTCTCCGTCGTACTTCACCCCGATGGAGAACGTGGAGAAGACAGCCGAAGTGCTGCGCGGCTGGGGACTGGAGCCTGTCATTGGCCCGAACGTGGGCAAGGTGGTAGACGGGCGCTATGCCGGCACCGTGGCCGAGCGCGTCAGCGACATCCGCTGGGCGCTTGGCGACCCGTCGGTCAAGGCCATCATCTGCAACCGTGGCGGATATGGCTCGATTCAGCTGATTGACCAGCTGACGCTGGCTGAGCTGAAGGCATCGCCAAAATGGATCGTGGGATTCAGTGACATCTCGACCCTCCACGGCCTGTGGAACCGCGCCGGCGTGATGAGCATGCACGCCACGATGAGCTCGTTCCTGGCAAAAGGCGGCACCGACGAGACCAGCACGCTGATGCGCGACCTGCTGCTGGGCCAGGTGCCCCGCTATGAGTTGCCGGCACATGAGCAGAACATCACGGGCCAGGCCAGCGGCATGCTGGTGGGCGGCAATCTCTGCACCTTCGTGCCCAACATCGGCTCGCAGGCTGATGCCACGCAGGGGCAGGACCTGATTCTCTTTGTAGAGGAGGTGGAAGAGTCGATGCACAACATTGACCGCCAGATGCGTATTTTACAGATGAACGGCGTGCTGAGCCGCTGCAAGGGCGTCATTCTTGGCGAGTTCACCGACTGCGGCACGGAGTTCACCTTCGAGAGCGTAGAAGCCATGTTGCACGAGCTGCTGGCCCCTTACGGCATTCCCGTGCTCTGCGGCTTCCCTGGCGGTCATGGCGATGTCAACCTGCCGCTGGTCATGGGTGCTCCGGTGACCATCGACGTTCGTCCCGACGGTGCATCGCTGACCTTCAACATCGACGGCACGCAGCATGAAGTGCACACGGCGGACATCATTGCTGCGCCGACGCCAGCCGCCACGCGAATGTTCATGGCTGGAAAGGTGGACATGATGCAGTAAGACCTGGCGCAATCCTAACAGCATTTTACCAGACTTTTCTGCGGAGCCTTCCCAGAAAAAAAAGTCAATGAGATTTTTTTCTGCGGCGTTGAGATTTTTAAAAATCTCGGCGCCGCAGAATGCTATAGGCATAAAATCTGCGGAGCGATGAAAACTTTTCCATATTTTTTTGCAATTGTTTCATAAATTCTTTGTAACTTTGCGCCACTATTTGCTAATAATTAACAACTAAATACCCAAAGAGAACATGAGCCATCACTATGTTGAAATGGCAAGAAGGACGGGCGTTGCAGCCTGTCTGGCTCTTGCGTGTGGTGCTTTCGTGTCGTGTACGGATGACTACAAGCTGGACGATCCAGACAACTACCCTTCGTGGTTGGGCGGTAGCATCTATGAGGCGATGAAGCACCCTGAAAACCTGACGGCCAGTCAGGGCAATGTGCTGAAAGGCACTTTCACCAATTATCTTCGTCTGATTGACGACCTGGGCTATGCCGAGACGCTGGCCAAGACGGGCTCGAAGACCGTCTTCCCCGCCAACGACGAGGCTTTCGACCGTTTCTACGCCAACAACAGCTGGGGTGTGAAACGCTACGAAGACCTGACCGACGCCATGAAGAAACAGCTGCTCTACGCCTCGATGCTCGACAACGCCATCCTGGTGGAGATGCTGTCGAACATCAGCGACGGCTCGACGGCCGTGATGCAGGGCCAGTCGATGAAGCACACCACGGGTGCCAACGTCATCGACACCATTACCTGGCTGGGCTCGCGGGCTGACATGCCGGTGAACAACCCCTATTGGGAGAAGTATTACAACAAGGGCATCCACCTGGTGATGGATGCCACGCGCCCCATGATGGTACACTTCACCGAGGAGCAGATGACCAGCAACAACATTACCACCCGTGGCACGGAAAGCGACTTCGAGGTGGTGACGGGCACGCCCTATGATGAGGCAGAGAAGTCGGCCTACATCTTCCGCAACAAGATTATCAGCGCCGACGTGACCTGCAAGAACGGCTATATCCACCAGATGGAGGACGTACTCGTTCCGCCGGGCAACCTGGCCGAGATGATTCGCACCAACGGCGAGAGCAACCTTTTCAGCCGCATGCTCGACCGCTTCTCGGCTCCCTACTATGACGCCACGACCACGATGAACTACAACAACTATGCCGTGGCCAACAACCTGCCCGAGATTGACTCCATTTTCCAGAAACGCTATCTCAGCTCGCGCTCGCAAGGCGGCTCACTGCTGCAGGATCCCAACAACGCCAATGCGCAGTATGTGCTGCCCTTCGACCCGGGATGGAACAACTACAACAACGGCTCGATGGGCGAGAACCCGCTGAAGGACATCGCAGCCATGTTCGTGCCCACCGACGAGGCCCTGCGCGAGTTCTTCCTGCCAGGTGGCGGTGGCGAGTTCCTCATCAATGCCTTTGGCAAGAAGCCCAACACCGTGGAGAACCTGGAAGAGAACATCGACTCCATTCCCCTTCAGAACGTGCAGCAGCTGGTGAGCAACCTGATGAAGAGCTCGTTCGTGGGAACAGTGCCCAGCAAGTTCAATCGCGTGATGGACGAGGCCAACGACCCCATGGGCCTTTCGCTTGAGTCGCTCAGCAAGAACAGCGACGGCACCTACAATGTGAAGATAGCCAACAACGGCGTGGCCTACATGCTGAACACCGTCTTTGCTCCTCCCTCGCTCATCGCCGTGTCGGCTCCTGTCACGCTGAGCTCGAACATGCGCATCATGAACGAGGCCGTGAACGACGGAAAGAACCGCACTACCCTGGCCTTGAACCTGAACTACTATGCCTACCTGTTGGCCATGAGCGCCAACTACGCATTCTTCATTCCCACCGACGATGCTTTTGCACGCTACTACGTTGACCCCACCTACCTGAACGACAACCAGCCGCGTGCACTGAAGTTCTATTATGACTCGCGCTCGCCCTACGTCTACTGCTCGGCATGGAAGTACGACAAGGCCACGGGAACCGTTGGCACCACGCCGTCCGACTCTATCGGCCGCGTACCCGTAGACCAGTTCCGCTCACAGCTCGTGGACATTCTGAACTATCACACCATTGTGCTGGCCGACGGCGAGAAGCTGGGCACGAACAAATACTATAAGACCAAGCATGGCGGCGAGATTTGCTTTGAAAACAACACGGTGAAGAGTGGTGCCCAAATCAACAACGGCCTGCCCGTGTCGCAAATCACCCAGACCTACAACCAGGCCAACGGCACCGCCTACGCCATTGACCACGTCATTCAGGCTCCCATGAACTCGGTGCTCGACGTGCTGCAGAAAGACCAGCGCTTCTCGGAGTTCCTGGAGCTGTGTACCGACTTCGACATGGACAGCGTGATGGAGTTTGCCAGCGACAAGCTGGTGGAAATCAACACCGTGACGAAGAAGCGCCGCCTGGAGGCCTATCACCCCTTCGCAGCCAAGGGCGGTCTGACGGACAACGTGAACTATTTCAACTCCTATAACTACACCGTCTATGCCCCCGACAACGAAGCCATGCAGAAGGCTTACCAGCGCGGACTGCCGAAGTGGAGTGACATCAAGGAGATTTACAATCAGTACAACGAGCGCCTCGACGCCGAGAAGCAGGCTGGAGAAATAAGCCGCGAGGTGCAGATGGCTCGCGACAAGGCCCTGGCCATGGTGGAAGAGATCAATGCTTTCATCCGCTATCACTTCCAGGACAACTCGGTCTATGCCGACAACATCATCGAGGAAGGCATCTACCCCACCGCCTGCTCTGACACCCTGGGCATACGCGAAAAGCTGACCGTCAGCGGACAGGGTGGACGCATGACCGTGCAGGACAAGCGCGGACAGCAAATCGTGATTGAGGCCAGCGACGCCTCGAAGCTGACCAACCAGATGGCCCGTGACTATGTCATCGACAGCCGACGCCACTCCATCTCCACATCGTCGTTTGCTGTGGTTCATCAAATCAGCACGCCGCTGAGCACCCACCAGGAAACCGACCGCTACGACTCGAAGTGGACCGGCGCCGGAGCCAGGGAGCGACTCAGTGCTTATCGCAAGCAGTTTGAGGACTATTTATATAAAAGGTATGAAGCAGAATAAAAGTTAAACTGATAAACAGAAAATGTTATGAAACTAAGAAACATCCTTATACTATCGCTGCTTCTTCTTATTTGTCCTCTGGCCATGCAGGCTCAGGAGGCCCGCATCTCGGGTACCATCAACGACGCCTTTGGGCCGGTGATGATGTGTAACGTGGTGGAGATTGATGCCAACAACCGTAACATCTCCTACGCCCAGACCGACCTGAACGGCAATTTCTCGATGGCCATCAAGAGCAAGAAGAACAAGCTGAAGATTTCATACGTGGGCTACAAAACCCAAATACTGACCATTGGCGACCGCACGAAGTTCAACGTCACCCTGCAGGATGCCACCACCATCAAGGAGGTGACCATCACGGCAAAGAAGAAGTTCAACCAGG
The DNA here is from genome assembly GCA_017400455.1 of Prevotella sp. Classification (GTDB taxonomy): domain Bacteria; phylum Bacteroidota; class Bacteroidia; order Bacteroidales; family Bacteroidaceae; genus Prevotella. Next base: position 72,390 of record JAFPTC010000018.1, read on the forward strand.
GCGGCCTGGCCATTCCCGAACGCGAGGTGTCAGTGGCCGCACAGACATTTAACATGAGCGAGGTGGAAGGCCTGGCCTTCACCTCGGCTGACGAGGCCCTGCAGGGACAGATTGCCGGTCTGGACATCGTGGCCAACTCGGGTAACCTGGGTGCCGGCACCAGCATGCGCCTGCGTGGTGTGACCAGCATCAACGGCTCAGCCGAGCCCCTCATCGTGGTCGACGGCAACATCTTCGACAACCCCGACGCCAACTTCGACTTCCAGAACGCCAACGAGGAGACCTACGCCTCGCTGCTCTCGGTGAACCCTTCGGACATTGAGGACATTCAGGTGCTGAAGGATGCTGCCGCCACGGCCATCTGGGGTTCGCGTGGTGCCAACGGCGTCATCAGCATCCGCACCAAGCGCGGTGCTCGCGGTGCCACCAAGGTGGACTACTCGCTGCGCGTGCAGGCCAGCAGGCAGCCCAAGGGCTACAACCAGCTAAATGGTGACGACAACACCAAGATGCACAAGGAAATGTACAACAATACCACACAGAGTGCCCCTGCC
>JAFPTC010000019.1 GCA_017400455.1 Prevotella sp.
TCCAGGCATGTGGTAGAGGAACTCTTCGATTTCGCGAGGATAGATGTTCTCACCACCACGGATAATCATATCCTTGATACGTCCAGTAATCTTGTAGAAGCCCTGCTCGTCCTTGATGCCCAGGTCGCCGGAGTGGAGGAAGCCGTTCTTGTCGATGACTTCGGCCGTGGCCTCGGGGTTCTTGTAGTAGCCCTTCATCACGTTGAAGCCTCGGCAACACATCTCGCCCTGCACGCCAACGGGGCACTCCTCGCCCGTTTCGGGGTCGAGCACCTTCACCTCGACGAAGGGGAAGTCGCGGCCCACGGTGGTGCAGCGCTGCTCGAAGGTGTCGTTCAGGCAGGTCTGGGTCATGCCGGGCGACGACTCGGTGAGTCCGTAGACCGAGGTGATGGTCATGAACATCTTTTCCGAGACGCGCTTCATCAGCTCCACGGGGCAGAGGCTGCCGGCCATGATGCCCGTGCGCAGGCACGACACGTCGAACATGGAGAACATGGGGTGGTCGAGCTCGGCGATGAACATCGTGGGCACGCCGTAGACGGCCGTACACCGTTCCTTGTGGATGGAGGCCAGCACCACCAGGGGGTCGAATTTCTCGACCATCACCTCGGTGCAGCCGTGGGTGAGGCAGTTCATTGTGGCCAGCACCACGCCGAAGCAGTGGAACAGGGGCACGCAGACGCAGAGCTTGTCGTCCTGGGTGAAGGCCATGTTCTCGCCGGTGAAGTAGCCGTCGTTGGCAATGTTGTAGTGGGTGAGCATCACGCCCTTGGGGAATCCGGTGGTGCCGCTGGTGTACTGCATGTTGCACACGTCGTGGCAGCTCACCTGGCTTTTCATTTTCAGCAGTTCCTCGTCGTCGATGTTTTGGCCCAGCAGCAGCAGTTCGGCGGTGTTGAACATGCCGCGATACTTCTCCATGCCAATGTAGACCACGTTCTTCAGATGGGGGAAGCGCTCACTGCACAGGTGGCCGCGCTCGCAGCTCTTCAGCTCGGGCAGCATGGTGTAGGTCATGTCAACGTAGTTGCAGTCCCAGGTGCCGTCGGTGATGCACAGGGTGTGCATGTCGCTGTCCTTGCAGAGGTATTCCAGCTCGTTCTGCTTGTAGTTGGTGTTCACCGTCACCAGCACGGCGCCAATCTTGGCCGTTGCATAGAGGAAGGTGAGCCAGTCGGGCACGTTCGTGGCCCAGATGCCCACGTTCGACCCCTTTTTCACGCCGATGGCGATGAGGCCCTTGGCCAGGTTGTCTACGCGCTCGTTGAACTTGCTCCAGGTGAAGCGCAGGTCGCGGTCGCTGTATACAATGTATTCTTTGTCGGGCGTCTTCTCGGCCCAGTATTCCAGCCACTGGCCCAGCGTGCGCTCGAAGAGCTGATAGCCCTGGCTTCCGGTCTCGGCAGGATAGGTCCTGTCGGGCAGCGGGCGGCCGGCCATGTCTAATTTCACGTTACTCATTGCTGCCGCCGGTTTAGAAGGGTATATACACCACGGCCAGTATGCGGGCGCTCTTGCCGCCAGAGCCGTGGATATGGTGCTTCACGATGCTGTCGTAGTAGATGGTGTCGCCCTTCTTCAGCTGGTACTTCTCCTTGCCGTAGTCAATCTCTATCTCGCCGTCCATCACATAGATGAACTCTTCGCCCTCGTGGGCCGACGAGGTGAATTCCTTCTCCTCGCTGGGTTGAATATCGACGATGAAGGGCTCCATCTCGCGGCCGGCCTTCTGGCGGGCCAGCGGGTGATAGACCATGTGCTTGCGGGCATCGACGGTGCCGTTCGAGAAGCTGATGCTGCTCTCGCTGTGGTCCTCGGCGCGAGTGACCACGGGACCCAGGGCGTCGTTGTCGTCCATGAAAGTGCCCAGGCGCACGCCCAGTGCGCGGGCCACCTTGATGAGCGGCCCCAGCGACGGCAGGTTCTCGTCGGTCTCGATGGAGCGTATCTGCTCCACTGACAGTCCGCTGCGCTCGGCTATCTCCTCGACAGTGAGGTTCTTTGACTCGCGGAGGCCCTTAATCTTTTTACCTACAATTGTGTTGGCGTTATCCATGTTGTTGTCAACTCTTTATCGTTATTCTGAAACTCGTTACATGTTCATGCCGCCATCGACCTGTATCACCTGTCCGCTGATGTAGCTCGACATGTCGCTGGCCAGGAACACGGCGCAGTTGGCAATGTCGTCTACGGTGCCGCCACGGCGCAGGGGAATCTTCTGGCACCACTCCTTGCGCACCTCCTCAGAGAGGGCCTGCGTCATGGCGGTGTCGATGAAGCCTGGGGCAATGGCGTTGGCGCGGATGCCCTTCGGGCCCATCTCCTGGCCGATGCTCTTGGCCAGGGCGATGAGGCCGGCCTTCGAGGCGGCATAGTTGGCCTGGCCGGCATTGCCGTGAACGCCCACCACGCTGGCCATGTTGATGATGGAGCCGCAGCGCTGGCGCATCATCACGGGCACGCAGGCATGGATGAAGTTGAAAGCCGACTTCAGGTTAACGGCTATCACGGCGTCCCACTGCTGCTCGCTCATGCGCAGCATCAGGCCGTCCTTGGTGATGCCGGCGTTGTTCACCAGGATGTCTATCGAGCCAAACTCCTCCTTCACCTGTGCCACCACTTCCTCGGTCTGCTGGAAGTCGGCAGCGTTCGAGGCGTAGCTCTTGGCCTTCACGCCCTTGGCGGCAATTTCCTTTTCTGTCTCTTCGTTCACTTCGAGGTCGGTGAAAGCGATGTTGGCACCTTCCTCGGCAAATTTCAGCGCGATAGCTTTACCGATACCGCGTGCAGCACCCGTGATGAGCGCTGTCTTTCCTTCTAATAATCCCATGTTATTGAATAAATAAAAAAATGATTACCTTTTGTTCAGTTTACCCAACGCACCGTAGACCACCTTGGCTACCTGGGGCCTTGTGGCCTCCTCGGTCATTCCGTGGGCTATGCGGCCGTAGATGTAGGGCACTTCGAGACCTTTGATACAATAGTGGGTGATGTCGGCTACAAGGTCGATGTTGTCGATATCGAACTCGCCGACGGCCTTTCCTTCGGAATATACCTTGCGGAAGAGCTCAATCTCGGCATCGTCGAAGTTCTTGCGCACTTTCTCAACCATCCAGATGTTGCGGAAGAACTCGGCACGCAGGTTGCCGTTGCGCACCACAGTCTCGCGAATCATGCTCAGATGGGTGTAGATGAGCTCGATGACCTTCTCTTGCGGACGAATCCGCTTGGCGGCCACCTCGTCGAGCTTGTCGCTGAGTCGTTCAAGCTCGCTCTCGATGACGGCATAGTAGATTTCCTCCTTCGATTTGAAGTAGGTGTAGAGCGTACGACGTCCCTTGCCCGATGTGTTTGCTATATCGTTCATCGTCGTATTCTCTAAGCCCTGCTTGGCAAAAAGCTGGCGGGCTACGTCAACCAGCAATTGTCGTGTCTTGGATACTGACATATTAATTGCACATTACTTGTATCGTGTGCAAAATTACCCCTTTTATTTGAAATAACCAAAAAAATCGTGCAAAAATTTGCAAGGTTCGGAAAAAATGCGTAACTTTGCACCCGCAAATCAGGGGACGCCCCTTTTTTGACGGTTAAACATCGCGGAGTGGAGCAGTTGGTAGCTCGCCAGGCTCATAACCTGGAGGTCGCATGTTCGAGTCCTGCCTCCGCAACTCAGATAAGAACGCTCAGCGTTCTTTTTTTTGTGTCCGTCATAAAAGAAAA
>JAFPTC010000020.1 GCA_017400455.1 Prevotella sp.
CCCCCAGTGATGTGGGGTCAAGGTTGGGACGTGCAAAGACTTTGGGCAGGACACCTTTGAGGGAACGGTTCTCGCGCTCAATGGCATCCATCGCATCGTCTATCAGTTTGCCAATCTGCGGGTTCTTCGCCTGTGCCACCAAGTGACTCCAGCGGGCACCCTCCGGCACGTAGAACACATTCTCGGCAGCATACTCCTCACGGTCTTCGGGGTCGGCACCCTCGGTCTTCTGTTTCACCAATTGGTCGTATAACCGTTCAAACTCCACCGAGATATAACGCAGGAATATCAGACCCAATACCACATGTTTGTATTCGGCCGCGTCTATGTTTTTGCGCAGTTTGTCGGCGGCTTTCCAAAGCCGCTTTTCAAGAGGTTCTACTACTGGTTCTTTCTTTGCCATAACAATATTTTTTCATATGATGCAAGCCCGCTGGTTGGGCGGGCTTGCAGGATAGTATAAGCAGAGATGATGCTTATTCGGGCCAGACAGCCTGGAGGTTGCGGTCGCCGTAGGCGTCATCGATCTTGCTGATGGTAGGCCAGTACTTGTCCTCATGCTCCATGGGGAAGGCGGCCACTTTGCGGCTGTAGGGATAGTTCCACTCTTCGGCGCAAACCACCTGCATGGTGTGGGGAGCGTTGGCAATGGGGTTGTTGTTCTCGGCGTACTTGCCGGTCATCACGTCGTCGATTTCCTGACGGATGGCGATGAGGGCGTCGCAGAAACGGTCCAGCTCGCTCAGGGGCTCACTCTCGGTGGGTTCCACCATGAGGGTGTTGTGGACGGGGAATGCCACGGTGGGAGCATGGAAGCCGTAGTCGTCAAGACGACGGGCGATGTCGCCCACTTTCACCTTGAGGCTGAACTCGTTGAAGTCGACGATAAACTCGTGACCGCACATGCCGTTCTTGTTGGTGTAGAGAATCTTGTAGTATTTCTGCAAGCGGGCACGCATGTAGTTGGCGTTGAGGATGGCGTGGCGGGTTGCCTCGGTGAGGCCGTTGCCACCCAGCATGGTGAGATAGCCATAGCTGATGGGGAACAGCAGGGCGTTGCCGTAAGGAGCGGCAGCCATGGCGTTGCCCTTGGCACCGCCCACATGGGCCTGGCCGTGAGAGGGCAGGAAATCGAGCAGCTTGGCGCTGACGCAGATAGGACCTACGCCGGAACCACCGCCACCGTGAGGACCTGCAAAGGTCTTGTGGAGGTTGAGGTGGCAGACATCGGCACCCATGTGGCCGGGGCTGGTGAGGCCCACCTGGCCGTTCATGTTGGCACCGTCCATGTAGACGAGGCCGCCGTTCTGATGGATGATGTTGATGATGTCGAGAATACCCTCTTCGAAGGCACCGTGGGTGGAAGGATAGGTAATCATCAGGCAGGCCAGGTTGTCCTTGTACTGCTCGGCCTTGGCACGGAGGTCGTCGACATCAACATCGCCACGCTCGTTGCATTTCACCACCACGACGGTCATGCCGGCCTTGGCAGCGGAGGCGGGGTTGGTGCCGTGGGCGCTGGCGGGGATGAGGCAGATGTTGCGCTGGGTGTCGCCACGGTCAAGATGATAGTTGCGGATGACGGTCAAGCCGCTGTACTCGCCTGCGGAACCCGAGTTGGGCTGCAAGGAAGCACCGGCAAAACCGGTAACGATGGAGAGCATGTCCTCCATCTCGTTGATCATCTCGGTGTAGCCCATGGTTTGGTCTTCGGGAGCGAAGGGATGGACGGCACAGAACTCGGCCCAGCTGAGGGGCAGCATTTCGGCAGCAGCATTCAGCTTCATGGTGCAGCTTCCGAGCGGAATCATGGCACGGTTGAGGCTCAAATCCTTCACCTCGAGTTTCTTCATGTAGCGCATCATCTCGGTCTCGCTATGGTAGGCGTTGAAGACTTTCTGAGTGAGATAGGCGGTCTTGCGCTGGAGGTTTTCGGGCAGGGTGGCATCCTCGGCGGCGCAGTTGCAGTCGCACACCAGCTCTTCGGCTTTCTTGCCGGCAGCTTCGGCCAGCACGTTGAGGATGGCCTGGAGGTCGGCCTTGGAGGTAGTCTCGTCGAGGCTGATGCCGATGCACTCCTCGCAAATGTAGCGGAAGTTGATTTCGTGGGCCAGAGCCACTTTCTTCACCACGTCGGTTTTAACGGGACATTGCAGGGCGAGGGTGTCGAAGAAGGCGCGGTTGTGCTGTTTGTAGCCATATTTCTCAGCCTCACGAGCCAGCTTGGCAGCCATCTTGTGGATGTGGTGAGCAATCTGGCTGATGCCTTCGGGACCGTGCCAAGCGGCATAGAAACCGCTCATGATGGCCTGCAGGGCGGAGGCGGTGCAGATGTTGGAGGTAGCTTTGTCGCGTTTGATGTGCTGCTCGCGCATGCCCAGAGCCATACGCAGGGCGGGGTTGCCCTTGGCATCAACGCTCCAACCAATGATACGGCCGGGGAAAGCACGCTTGAAGTCCTCGGTGAAGGCATAGAAGCCGGCATGAGGACCGCCGAAACCCATGGGAAGGCCGAAGCGCTGGTTGCTGCCGAAACAGCAGTCGACACCCATCTCGCCAGGGGTCTTGACCATGGCAAGGGCCATCAGGTCGGTGGCCATGCCCACGAAGATCTTGTTCTCGTGGCACTTGGCAACGAAGTCGGTATAGTCGCGAACCTCACCAAACTGGTTGGGGTTCTGAATCATGACGGCAAAGTATTGCTTGGCATCGAAGTCGAAGTCGTCGACATTGCCGGTAACAATCTCGATATTGCGGGGAGCAGCATTGGTGCGCATCACGTCGAGGGTCTGGGGCAGGATGCCGTTGTCGACGAAGATTTTGCAGATGCCGTCCTTCTGAGCCTGGCGGCTGCGCTGGGCAAAGAACATCAGCATGCACTCGCCACCGCTGGTAGCCTCGTCGAGCAAGCTGGCGTTGCTCAGGGGCATGCCGGTCATCTCGGAGACCATAGTTTGATAGGTCATCAGCGCCTCGAGACGGCCCTGACTGATCTCGGTTTGATAGGGAGTATAAGCGGTGTACCAACCGGCGTTCTCAAACACATTGCGCTGGATGACACTCGGGGTGATGGTATTGTAGTAACCCATGCCG